>JBCDDR010000010.1:0-26128 GCA_039180205.1 Pseudomonadota bacterium
GATCCCCAGAAGCCCCCCAACCAATACGCCGACGGTGGGCTGTCCTGCGATAATCCCCGCAACGGCCCCGCCAAGGACACCAAGAAAAAATCGCAACGCCCGCTTTTGTTGAATTCATAATCTGTCTCAAACCTGAACACTATTTGTGTTCGTTATTCAAAGCTCTCTGGTTGGCGTCGAAACGCTTTACAATTCCTTACGAAACCACGCAGTTATTAACCATCATTAAGCGCTAAGCCATTGGTTTTCAACAGTTGGCAACCTTCTTGCAGAGACGACCTGGTGGGAATGTGGGTTGTTTTGCGTACGAGGGGCAAGAAATATGAAATATCTAATAGAAACGGCGGCAAAACCAGTGCCTCCCGTGATTTATGATCGGACCGCGTATGTGGGCGCGCGATCATTGATCAAAGCCTGTGGTCGGCGTGCGCTCGCCGAGGCTGACCGTAAGGTGGTTCTCCATGAGGGGCGCAATGAACACGAGCAAGCCCACTATTGGCGGCGCGTGCAGCAGGCACTCGACATTATTTTTGCCGAAGCGCCTGAAGGCACGATCCATTAGTTCTCTCGAACGAGGTCCAAAACGGCAACCAAGGCAAGTTCGTAGCCGAGCACACCACACCCCATAATGATACCGATCGTTGCCTCCGCAAGATAGGAGTGATGTCGAAAGCTTTCGCGCGCCTGGGTGTTTGAGATATGGACCTCAAAAACCGGATACGGTGCCCCGCGCACCGCATCGAGAAGCGCAACTGAAGTGTGGGCGAATGCCCCGGGATTGATGATCAGGCCCCGCGCAGTTTTGGCCGCTTTTTCCATCCAATCAATCAATTCGCCCTCATGGTTACTCTGATGCGCAATCAGCTTCATTTCGGGTGCAAGCGCTGCCAGCTTGTTGCGTAGCCGCAATTCAACATCGGCAAGGGTGATTGACCCGTAGATTTCGGGTTCACGCCGCCCAAGACGCCCGAGGTTTGGCCCGTTCAACACCCAGATCTCGCCATCATTCGCCATCAGTTCCCCCGATTTACAAACCCTGCATCGGCATTAGTAATCATAAGCCCATCGAATGGCAAAGTTCGTTTGGTTGGTACTGTCCATTTGTGAAAGCAGGCTGAAATTCTGCGTCAAATCCCATTGTATGCCCGTGAGTGTGCGTCCCGTAGCGGGCTCAGTTGTCACCTCGAGGTACACATTCTCGGTGATATATTTTCCACCGGTCACTTGCGTCGCGCCGCCTTCGCTGCTGCCGACGTTCAGTCGATCAATCCCGATGCCACGGCGAACGCGGCCGATTGCGTCAAACCCACCGCCGTCCCCGGAAAGTGAGGCGAGGGCGAGCGCAAGTTGTGCTGCTTCCACTGCCGATAGGTTCGCGGGGCTGTCTCCAAACAAAATTCGTGACAGGATTTCGTCTTCTGGCAACGCGGGTTCCGCGCTCAAAACAAGTTCCGGCTTCGACGCAAATCCCCTGACCGCGATTGTTGCTTCATATTGGTTGAAGTCATGCATGAATGCGATGTCGAGTTGGGGGTCGATTTTGGGTGCCCCGTTGAACCCAATCGTGCCCCGCTCCAAATCAAAGCGCTTGCCAGAAAAATCAAACTGCCCCCGAACAGCGTTCACCGTGCCGCGCACCCGTGGACTGGGCGTCTGTCCGTTGACTTTGAGATTTGCACCCCATTCACTGGTGAGCCCCTTGCCGCGAATGAAAATTCGTCGTGGCGCATTTACAGAAATGTCGAGCGCGACCGGCCGATTGGGCTGTCTTTCCACATTTTGGGTCACATTGATATGTTGCGGCTCACCCACTTCACGAACATCAAGGGATGCAATGTTGGCGCCCCCAAAACTGGTGATTTCATATTCGACCCGGTCAAGGTCAATGTCTCCGGAGATTCGTGTTTGCGCCTTGGAATGCGACAAAGTGAGTGCACTGGAAAGGTCGACGACCAGATGATCCTGTTCAATGAGCCGGAAGCTTTTTGCATCGATGGTGAGCGACGCCGGGAAAAAGTCTGCGGGGCTGAGTACGGATGTGCCGCTGATCTCTAAAGATCCGTTCCCGCCGTCTTCAGCAGAAAATTCGGTAATCTCAATCGTTCGCCTATCAATCGATAAGAGGGCGTTGATCGCTTCGATAAACACCCCAGCGTCGGCATTCTCGTAACCGCCCTCGCGCAGGGACAGTGAGCCTTTTCCATAGCTTTCGGAGAGTGTGCCGGAAACCACGATTTTTCCCGCGAGCTTGCCTGATGCAGTTTGCCCCGGCGGGGCCGCAAGGTCCGCGATCGCCCTGATCGGGGCATCAAGAGTGATGCTTCCAGTGAGTTGGGTATTTTCATCAGGAACGGGGAAGGCAAATAGTGAGGATTTCGGGGCGTCAGTGTCTATATCTGTCGTCTTCGGGGTCAGCTCTAAGTCGGCGACAATCCATTCCGCGCCATCGATTGTTTGGTCCTCATCCACAAGAATGCGCGCGGTTAAAAGGTCCGCATAATCTCCAGCGACTTGGATACGAACAGGGGTTGCTCCTCGCGCCCGTTTTCCCTTGGGTAAAAGCCTATTCGCGGCAACGATGAATGTCGCAGTCGATGTGCCGTCGGCGCTCTCGACCTCGGCATTTGCATTCAAGCTACCACTCGCGGGTAAGGCCATAAAAGTCTCAATAAGCTTAAGTGGTATCGAGTCGATCGAAACCGCTGCGCGCCCGGTTTGGGAAGCTGCGTTACTCTCGAAAACGGTTGTGATTGTTGCCGAGCGGGCATTTGGCCCATCGATACGAATTTCGCTGGGCGAGAGCGAGGTGGAACCGGGTGCCATGCGAAGGGTGAGAGGCGACGGGGAATGAAGGGCAAATTCACCAAGCTTGCCCTTCAGATTTGCGGTTATTGTCTGGATTTGATCCGAAAGCGTGCGCCGCCCCGAAATCTGTGCGGTGATCGGTTTGAGCGCCTGCCCATCGGCGCGAACTTCATAAACAAGATCGGTGGCGTCACCCGATGCTTCGAAATCAATGTTCGCGAACCTTATCGATGGTGTTTCAAACCCCGTGAGCGATGCATCAAGGTCAATCGCCCGGACAATGTCCTTAAGCCGCGCCTGAAGAGCAACTTTGGTTTCGCCAAGTGAAAAGGTCCGCACGCCGCTTTGGTAAAGTCGGGTGCGTGAACCGTCTACCGCGACACGTGCCGACTGATTTTCGATCTTGGCAGTCGCGACAAGATCGCTCGTCAAACGCAGCCCCGCGCCGGTGATTGGTTTTTCGGAATCCAACCGAATTACAGCATCAAGCTCGGGTGATTGGCCGTTTTCAACACCGCCGGTGGCCTCAACCCGTATGCCGGGCAACGCCGCAAAAAGCGTTTCGAGACGAAACCCCGTTTCCTGCTGATGCCCACGTGCCTTTGCTTCGAACGGGCCAAATGGCGTTGCCGCGTCGAGGGCGATTTCAGCGATAGGCGCACTCACTATGGTTCGGGCCTCGGCCGCAAATCGTATGTCTTTAATCTCACTTCCATTGACCTCGAGGCGCGAAAGTCCCGCGGCTGCGGTGATCGTGGGATCATTGGCTTGGCCCCGTACTGCGCCCGCGATCTGTAATATACCATCGGTCTCAAGCGCCGGGGTGATTGTACCCAAATCACGCAAAGCGATGTCGTATCTTCCATCAATCGTTTGGTCTGAAGCCACGCGGCCCGCCGCCTTGACCAGAAGCCGTTCTCCCGTCACTCGCAGCGTCTCAAGTTTTGCGGTGCCATCGGGGGCGCGTTCCGCCGCAAACGCAATGTCGGGGGTGGCGCCGAGGAGCTTTGAAAGCTCTGGAGACAAAAAGGCAAGCTGATCTGCTGATGCCGTTCCATCGAGTTTAAGCGCGCTTTCGGCGTTGGGTTGCCTGATGTTGGCAGTGAGAACAAACCCGCCCTTTTTGATCAGAGATTGCGCCCCGGGAACGGCTGTTAGGTCTGGTGCGATCAGCTCCAGCGTTACTGAATTTCGCCCGGTTTTCAGATTGGCTTCGCCAGATCCGCTGAGGTCAGCAATCGGGGTGTTTAGCGACAGCGCCGTGAGTTTGATTTCCTCAGAACTCGAGACATAACTGCCCTTAAGGGCAAGCGCCGGTGCACCGACAGCAGCGACGAAAGCAGGGTCGGGGCCTTCTAAGGGAGAAGATGAAACATCCAGTGCAAATGCGAGTGCACGCTGATCGCTGGTCGGGGAAAGCCTTCCCGTCAACTCGATCAATGGCATTTGAAGATCTTGATAGGCGAAGTCATTGACCTCAATCGTCACGGTTGCTGCAGGCGAAAGTATCGGGCCATCGGCCAAGATCGTTGCCACGAGTTTTTCAAGCCGGACGTCATCGGCAGGCGTGAGCTTCCCGAGCGGGCCTGTTTGGAGATCGAACCGGATGTCATTGGCTGACAATGGGCCGTTGAAACCAATCCCACCGCGCCCCTCGATTGAAGCGCCGGACATGCTGGTCGCCATGGTGAACGCCACACTTCCATCGGTTCCCAACCGAGGGGTCAGAGTCAGATCGAGCTTGACCGTGTCTCCGACAAGTTCCTGGGCAACCGGCGGAAATGTCGCGAGAATATTCGACTGCGGTGCGATCAATAGATCGAGGACAAGGGTTTCGGCCTCGGTCCTGAGTGGTCCGGTAATCTCGCCATAGTCGCCGGCATTTGCAAACAGAGTTCCTCGCCAGGCCTGATTTGGTCCTGCCCCTGTCATTGCAAGTGCAACGGGTTTTGTAAGCTTCGCTATCGTGGCAACCAGCCCATCTGGCTGAAAGTCGCCCTTGAGAGTTAAATCGGTCGTGCCCTCCATCCGAACAACTTTGGCCTCGAATTCATCCTTGCCGCTTGCAGATGTGAGATCAATGTCAACTTCACCCAACCATGCGGGCGTGAGTACCGCCTTGCCGGTGAGCGAAAGCGTCGCGGCCTGGCCAAAAGCATCCTTGCCGATATCGATCTTGGAAAATGCGATGTCATTGATGGCAACGGAAAGGGGCAGTTTGGGGAGGTTGATTTCGATCGGGCCGGGTTCCGCGGGTTCCGGTGCCTCGTCGCCTTTAGGCAGTCGATCGAGTGCGATTGTCGATGCTGCGAGTGTCTTGATCTCCAATCGACCCGTCAAAAGTCCAAACGGGCGCCATGCCATCGTCGCTTGGTCAATGCTGAGCCATACACCTGCGTCGTCGCGTACCGCGAGGCCGTCAATCGTAACGCGGTCAAAAAGAGACCCCGAGATACCCTCAAGCTCAATATTCGGCTGGTTGTTGATCAAGCGCACCAGCTGCCGTTTGCCGGGCGCGCTGTCGATATAAGCCGCCGTCAGGATGGGAAGCAGCAACAGGAGTGCAAATACGGCAACGACCCATGGCCACAGCCGCCGTTTCGATGCGCTCTTTGGCGCATCCGCCGCTTTTGGGTCTTGCTCATCCGTGCTCATCAAAAGGCTTGTCCTATGCTGATATAGACCTGGATAGGGCTATCACCGGGGTCGGGATTAATCGGCGTTGCGAGATCGAGCCGGATAGGCGCAAACGATGTATAATAGCGTACGCCAAGACCTGCGCCATAACGGAAACCGCTGAAATCAGGCAGGGTTTCAACATAGACATTCCCGCCTTCAAAAAATGGCACGACGCCGATCGTTTCGGTGATCCGCACTCTGGCCTCGACGGCGAACTCGGCAACGGAAAGTCCGCCGAGAGCATTTCCGTTGATGTCTTCGGGGCCGACCTCCTGAAAGCCGAAACCGCGTATCGATCCACCGCCACCCGAAAAGAAGCGACGGTTTGCCGGCACCTGATCAAAATCGGCAAAGGCGATTGTGCCAAGCCGGGCGCGGCCTGCGAGCACGGTCCCTCCATTTCCTCCGACGCTTTGGTAAACGCTCGCGTTCAGCTCAGACGTGAGAAACCCGAAAACATCACCGTCCTCCCAGGCGCCTTCGGGTTGCGCGCTGAGCGCCACTCGCCCGCCCCTTGTGGGATTGAAGAAACTATCGCTTCCGTCCCAGCGAAGAACCGTTGGTAATGAGAGAAGGATAAATTCTTCTTCGCCACTCGCATCGGTAACCTGTGCATATTCCGCCATAACGGCTGTGGATAGCGACCATTCCGGGGAAAGCCTGCGGTCGAGACCCACGCGGGCATTCCCCCCGAGCGAGGTAAACCCTTCGGTATCTTCGCGGATCAGGCCAACGCCTATCAGCAGGCTTTGATCGAGGCGGCGAAAATGGGGTTTTGTTAAGTCCGCGCGCAACGATTGCTCACGTTCAGAACCAATCGCCGATAACACCAAACGTTCACCACGCCCGAAAAAGTTGCGATGTGTCCAGCCGCCGCGGACCCCAACCCCCTCGGCGGTTGAGAAGGACCCACTTGCCTCGACCGTGCGGTGCTTACGCTCACTCAACATGATCGCAACACCAGCCGCTTCCTTGCCATCGCCGGTCGCTTGTTTATCAGTCTCTTCCGAAAGTGGCTCGGGCACGATCGCGGTTGTGTTGAAAAGCGCCGTCTGCGAAATCCGGCGGCGCAATGTGTCGACCTCGCGCTGGTCATAAATGTCACCCGGTGACCAGGATATGAACCGCTCAATATAATCTCGTTTGACTGTCTCAAGCCCTTGAATACGGATCTCCCCATACCGCGTGAGCGGGCCCGTGTTCACGCGGTAAGTCACGCGCATCGTATTCGTTTCGTGGTTAACGATAATGTCCGGTGCCGCAAGCTCAGCATAAGGATAGCCGAGGTTGGGCAGTGAGGCCAGGATCCGTCCCTGGGCCGCCAATACCTCTTCAGCTTGACCGGGGGTATTGAGGGGCAAGGCGAGGGCATTTTCAATCGCTTGCCGCGCCTCAATACGCGGTTCATCCTCCAAATAGCTCACCGAGACCGCATCAATCATGTATCTCGGGCCTGCCTCCAGCGAAAAACTCACGGTTATCCGTTCATCACGTGTCTCGATCGCAGTCGTCAATAACGAATCATAATAGCCCTCAGCCCGCAAAAGCTTGAGTGCCGCTTTGCGGTCTTCAACCGCCCGTTTCTCGAGAGCCGCCCGGCTCGGCACACCTTCTTTCCGACGCGCGACGAGTGTTGAGAGATCACCGAAGCGTTTTTCCAAACCAACAGCTTCAAATGCCGACAGATCCACCCGGTAGCGCAATTTCGCCCGGCGAGATTTCTTCCGAACCGGGGTGTCGTCTGAAAGCGCCGACGGCTGCTCTTGCGCTCCGTCATCGGCATATGAAAGTGGGGAGACCCCAAGAATTCCGCAAACAAGCACCGATAAACCCAGACGCCTCGCCGCACATAGCGAAAAGGCACCAGATTCCTTGCTCGGTCGGTTTCCGATCGGAAAAAAGATGGAATTCAATCGCTTCACACTACGAAAACTCAGGATTCGCCTCATTAGATCAATGGCCCAATACACAAACAGGGCAAGGCATCAATGTGGCCCACCTATATCTGTTTTTCTTTTTTCCGCGCGACGTCTGCCGTAACTCACGATCATGACGCTTCGATGATCGTAACGTTCCCCAGATTTCGCAAGCCCACCCGGATCATCGGCTATGTTTATCCGGTTTTCCGGGGAGTTAGGCGCGATCTTCATTGACCCTGGGCTATGGAAACACCTAGTGTCCCCCAAACCATCTTCAGTTGAAAACAAAGATAAAGACCGCGCTATGAGCAAACTTCATGTCGATACGGCATTGATACGCGAGCTTGCCGACCTGCTTGCCACTTCGGACCTTACTGAGATTGAGCTGGAAACCGAAGGCACCAAACTCAAAATGGCGCGCAAAACCCAGACCGTGGTTGATGTTGTTGCTCCCGCACCCGCACTCCAGCATGCGCCCGCAGCTGCCCAAACACCCCCGCCTGCATCTGCTCCCCAGGAAACCGATGCGCCAAGCGAAGACCCTGCCGAGGTGCTGAAGTCACCGATGGTGGGAACCGCATATATATCGCCTGAACCAGGGAAACCGGCATTTGTCAGTGTGGGCGACCAGGTGAAAGAGGGTCAGACAGTTCTTATTGTGGAAGCCATGAAGGTGATGAACCCGATCAAGGCGCACCGAAGCGGCACGGTCGTTGATGTTCATGTACAAAATGAGCAGCCGATTGAATATGGCGAGGCGTTGTTGCGGATCCGCTAACCCGGAGCTTTCGAAATATTTTGCGTGAATCTTAATTTCCCAAGAACGGGCCTCTATGTTTGAGAAAATCCTGATTGCAAACCGAGGTGAAATCGCTTTGCGCGTTCACCGGGCGTGCAAAGAACTCGGCATTTCAACGGTTGCCGTCCACTCCGAAGCCGATGCGGATGCGATGCATGTTCGCCTCGCAGACGAGAGCGTCTGTATTGGCCCCAACGCCTCGACCAAAAGCTATCTGAATATACCCGCCATCATCTCAGCAGCAGAGATCTCGGGGGCGGATGCCATTCATCCGGGTTATGGCTTCCTTTCAGAAAATGCAAATTTCGCGGAGATTGTTGCCGAGCACGGCATTACATTTATCGGCCCGACCGCAGAGCATATCCGCACAATGGGTGACAAGATCGCAGCGAAGGAAACCGTAAAGGCGCTTGGCATTCCGGTGGTTCCCGGGTCCGATGGTGCGATTGGTGACCTCGACGACGCAAAAGAGGTGGCGGAAGGGATCGGCTACCCGGTTTTGGTAAAGGCCGCTGCGGGTGGCGGTGGTCGCGGTATGAAAATTGTTCCCACTGCTGATGACCTTGAGGCAGCTTTGGCGGCTGCGCGCACCGAGGCGAAAGCCGCGTTTGGTGAAGATGCGGTCTATATGGAAAAATATCTATCGACACCCCGGCATATCGAGCTTCAGGTGATAGCCGATGCGCATGGAAATGTTGTGCACCTTGGTGAGCGTGATTGCTCGCTTCAGCGCCGCCACCAAAAGGTTCTGGAGGAGGCCCCTTCATTTGTTCTTTCTGCCGAAGCGCGGGAGGACATTGGGACCGTGGTGACAAAAGCCGTCCGGGATTTCGGATATCTGGGCGCGGGGACGGTCGAGTTTCTCTACGAAAACGACAAATTTTACTTCATCGAAATGAATACGCGGCTCCAGGTTGAACATCCAGTGACCGAAATGGTCACGGGGGTCGACCTTGTCCGGGAGCAAATCCGCGTCGCCGCAGGCATGCCGCTCAGTATTCGACAGGAAGAGGTTACCTTTTCGGGTCATGCGATTGAGTGTCGGATTAACTCTGAGGATCCAAGGACCTTTGCGCCATCCCCCGGCAATGTTGAGCTATATCATCCACCCGGAGGTCTTGGTGTGCGGGTTGATAGCGCGCTCTACGCAGGGTATCGCGTGCCCCCTTACTATGACAGTTTGATCGCAAAACTGATTGTTCATGCGGATACGCGAGAGGCCTGTATCATGCGCCTTCGACGGGTGTTGAGGGAATATGTTATCACGGGGGTGAAAACGACTTTGCCGCTTCATCAGGCACTGGCCGATGACCCCGGGTTTCGGGCGGGCGATTATCATATTCACTGGCTTGAGCAGTTCCTGGAGCGACAGTCTGAAGATTAGGGCAAGCGAATTTATGCAGCCGCCGAACCTGCCTTTTGATCCGCTTGCCCCTGAAAACCTTCTTCGCGCGTACCAGCTCGGCATTTTTCCGATGGCGGAAAGCGTCGATTCAAAAGTCATTCAATGGGTGCGCCCCCACACGCGCGGGATTTTTCCGCTGGATGGCTTTCATGTGCCGCGACGTCTGGCGCGTATTGTGCGCTGTGATCGCTTTCAGGTTGTGATTGATCGCGATTTTCGCGGGGTTATGGAGGCCTGTGCTGCTTGGACCCCTGAGCGCAGCGAAAGTTGGATCAATCCTGATATCATCGATGCTTATTGTCGGCTTTTTGAATTAGGCCACGCGCATTCTGTCGAGTGTCTCGATCAGGACGGAGCCTTTGCAGGTGGCCTTTATGGGGTCTCGATCGGCGGCGCGTTTTTCGGGGAAAGCATGGTCACCAAGGTCCGTGATGCGAGTAAGGTTGCGCTCGTTCATCTGGTAGGGCGCCTGCTAAGCGGGGGGTTCACGCTGCTCGACGCACAATTTACCAACCCGCATTTGGAACGGTTTGGTGCCGCAACCATCACCCAGGAGGATTACCTCACAAAACTTCACCACGCGCTCGGCGTGCGCGGTCAGTTTTACTCAATGCCCGCGGTTTCGAAAGGCTCCGACGTATTGCACGAGATCACCCACACATCATAAACCGGGTGTTCCAGCGCGTTGACCCCTGGCGTTGACGCGAGCATCCAACCCGAAAACAAAGGAACCGTTTCCCGCGTCGAAGTTTTATAATCGACGACATCGACGTAGGCCGCAGTTTCGGGTCGTTCGACGGGAAGGGAAGATTTGCACGTGCGCATCAGGATTGTGAGCGTTCCGAAACTGAGCGGTTCGCCCGCGCGCACATCGAGCGTTTCCACACGTGCCGTCAACTTATCGAGCGCACGAAGCTGTGCCACCCGCCCTTCGGCATAGTCTTCACCGGCGATCAGTTTCGCGCCGTTATCAGTCCACCAATCGTCATCACCCTCGGCATATGCGAGGCCCGCGCTTGCAGCCAAAAAGAATACGGATATGAGGGCTGCGATACCATTGTGAAATTTCATCGCTTCCCTCAACCCGGTTGAGTCCTCGCGCTTCAAAATCATGGACCCGTTTCGGCGGGCTTGGCTTGGCTCTCATCCGATGAACTGTCGTCACTTGATGACCCGGTGGCTGCGAAGACGGCTTGGCCAAACAGGCTGACGATATCGATGCTATCCTGGGTATACTCCAGCATATCGCCCGCGGCGAGGTTTTCAAAATCGCCACCGGGCTCGACCGTCAAATAGCTGCCGCCGAGAAGCCCCTCGGAAGAGATGATTGCCTCGGTATCGATCGGGAGCACAATGTCTGATTTGACCGTAAAGTTGATGACAGCTGGCTTGATGCCGCCCTCCAAATCGAGGCCAGTCTTAGTGACGGTACCCACTTTGATTCCCGCGATACGCACGTCGCTGCCGATGGCGAGGCCGTCAATCCGACCGAAACGCGCGACATATTCGGTTCCGTCGCCCCTGACCGTATCGGTTCTTGAGTAGGCGTAGCTTACAAAAAAACCAGCGACAATGAGCACCAATGTCCCGATCAAGGCTTCTGCTAGATTGTCTTTCACGTCAGCTCCTGTTTTTCGCGATAACGGTTGATCGAACGGTCTTCAAAGACACGCTTCCAACTCTGCAGGAAACGCAGGTGGCCCTCAATCGCTCCATATCAAAAAGCATTATATGGATATAGGTCATAAAAAATATTGATGAATAGGATTTACCAGATTTGATCGGTAAGATTGCCTGACCCCCGACTTTTCCCCGGCGTTTAGGATCCGGGTCGCCAGGCTTCATAGTCACCCGTGGCGGGGGACCGTGGCCGCGGGTCTTTCAAACTCCCCGGCGGAACATAAGCCGCATCCGTACCGGTCAGATTGGGCACATGGGGTTTTTCCCAAACTTTTTCCTGCAATGGCACTTCCGACGGTGGGGCTTCAACGAGGTGATGAAGCCACGCGTGCCATTCCGGGGGAACGCGGGAGGCATCAATATCGCCAGCATAGATCACCCAGCGCCGTTCCTGTCCGTTCATTTTTGTGTTGCCGCGGAAATACCGATTGCCCGCGTCGTCTTCGCCGACCTTCTCGCCGTGACGCCAGGTGAAGATCCGCGTGCCAATGGTTGCCGTCTTCCACCAGGTTAACCAACCGGTCAACAGGCCGTCCTTTCGCGATGATTGGTGTTCGGTTTGTTTCACCATCGTCTGCTCGTCCTCACCCTCGTGCACTCATATCGATCTGGCACTGATATCGACTTGGCACTGATATCGACCTGGAATTCTTCTGGGTTCTATCGCAACCACCTGGAGACGCCAATAGGTTTTAATGTAGCGCTTCGTCTGCCGATATTGAAAGCGACAATCGGTTCCGATGAACGCGCTTTATTAATGGCCGCGCTCTTCCCTCATTTTTTAAAAAAAGTGAAATGTTTACCATTTTTGACTTGTCCAAAGGCGCCGATTGCCACTAGAGTTAGTCATCGAGGCGGCAAGGGCACACAATATATGGTTTTGATGGTTTAGTCGCTGAGGTCGGGAATTCTGGTCTCTGGATACGGCGAAGGGGCGCCGATCCAATTTAAAAAATAAGTTTAACGGGTGGCCTCAAGGCGCCACCGTCGAAGGCGAATTTACCTATCGCCTTGCAGGTTTTCTGTGTCGTGACGGTGTGAATGCGCCGCTCCGGGCAGTGAAAAAATTTGGAACTCAAATCCACAAGGATAGCAGGCATATGAAGATACAACGACGTTTCACGACGCAGGGCAGTTCACCATACGAAGGGATCGAGTTCCGGCTCGCGACCAGTGAGATCAAGAACCCCGATGGGTCGATTGTTTTTCGTCAAGACAATATTGATGTGCCTGCCGGCTGGAGCCAGGTTGCGACCGATATCATTGCGCAGAAATATTTCCGCAAGGCGGGTATCCCGGCAAAGACGACGGCTGTTCGTGAAGAGGGGATCCCTGAGTGGGTTTCGCGGCGTATCGCCGACGAGGCCGCGTTGGCCGAGCTTCCCGAAGATGAGCGCTTTCGTGGCGAGACCTCGGCCGTTCAGGTTTTTGACCGATTAGCAGGTACATGGACCTATTGGGGGTTCAAAGGCGGCTATTTCGATGATGAGGCCGATGGACGTGCGTTCTTTGACGAGCTTCGCTACATGCTGGCGTGCCAAATGGCGGCACCAAACTCCCCTCAATGGTTCAATACGGGTCTCTTCTGGGCGTATGGCATCGATGGGCCAAGCCAGGGACATTTTTACGTCGATCCCGCAACCGAACAGCTCGTTCGGTCGATGAGCGCTTATGAGCATCCGCAGCCGCATGCCTGCTTTATCCAGTCGGTCGCTGATGATCTCGTCAACGAAGGCGGTATCATGGATTTGTGGACGCGCGAGGCGCGGCTCTTCAAATATGGGTCGGGCACCGGCAGCAATTTCTCCGCCATTCGGGGCGATGGGGAAGCGCTCTCCGGTGGCGGCAAATCCTCAGGACTGATGAGTTTCCTCAAAATCGGTGACAGAGCAGCGGGCGCGATCAAATCGGGGGGTACAACCCGCCGGGCCGCGAAAATGGTCGTGGTCGACATCGACCATCCTGATGTTGAACAATTCATCAACTGGAAAGTCGTTGAAGAACAAAAGGTCGCCTCGCTTGTCACCGGGTCAAAGATTGTCGAAAAGCACCTCAACGAGATCATGGCCGCATGCAAAACGCAGCATGATGCGCTCGGCGATAAGACATTCGATCCCAAGCAAAACAAGGTCTTGCGCCGGGCAATAAAGTCTGCGCGCGACGCCATGGTTCCTGAAAATTATGTTCAGCGGGTCATCCAATACGCTGAGCAGGGGTTTGCTTCGCTTTCTTTTGCAACCTACGACACCGACTGGACGTCCGAAGCATACATCACCGTTGCCGGTCAAAACTCAAATAACTCGATCCGGGTGACCGACGAGTTCATGGATGCGGCGCTTTCGGGCACGGATTGGAACCTGACCTGCCGAAGTAAGGGCGAAATTTCGAAAACATTGAATGCGTCCGAATTGTGGGACGATGTTGCTGCTGCGGCCTGGCAATGTGCAGACCCTGGCATCCAGTATCACACGACCATCAATGATTGGCATACTTGTCCACAATCAGGCCCAATCCGGGCGTCGAACCCTTGTTCAGAGTACATGTTCCTCGACGATACGGCGTGTAACCTTGCCTCGCTCAATCTGCTCAACTTCCGCCATGAGGATGGCAGCTTTGATATCGAGTCATTCGAAAGTGCGGTCTCAATCTGGACGATGGTGCTGGAAATCTCAGTCCTGATGGCACAGTTCCCCTCGGCTGAAATTGCACGGCTTTCCTATCGCTATCGTACACTCGGCCTCGGCTTCGCCAATATCGGTGGTCTGTTGATGTCGATGGGGCTCTCCTATGACAGTGACGAGGGCCGCGCGATTTGTGGCGCGATCTCCGCGATCATGACCGGCAGGTCCTACGAGACTTCGGCGCGTATGGCGGCAGAGCTTGGTGCATTCCCCGGCTTTGCAAAGAACCGGACGGATATGCTGCGGGTGATGCGCAACCATCGTCGCGCTGCCTATGGCGAAACCGAGGGCTATGAAGCGCTGCGGACGCCTCCGGTCGCGCTGATTGAGGCTGATTGTCCCGATGCGAATTTGATCGTCGCGGCGCGGGCAGCCTGGGATGGCGCCCTCAAACAAGGCGAACAACACGGTTATCGCAATGCGCAGGCAACCGTCGTTGCGCCGACAGGCACGATCGGTCTGGTGATGGACTGTGATACAACAGGTATCGAGCCCGATTTCGCCCTCGTCAAATTTAAGAAGCTCGCGGGCGGAGGCTATTTCAAGATTATCAACCGTATCGTCCCTCAAGCCCTTGAAACCCTTGGCTACACGGATGGTGAGATCAAAGATATCATCGACTATGCCGTTGGCCGGGGCACGCTATCCGATGCACCGGGGGTCAATCATCAAAGCCTCCGTGAGAAGGGTTTTGGTGATGCCGAGATCGAAAAAGTCGAGGCCGCCGTCGAGGCCGCTTTCGATATCAAATTTGTCTTTAACCAATGGACGCTCGGAGAGGATTTCTGCCGATTCACCCTCGGGCTGGGCGATGCTGAACTGTCGGATATGAACTTTGATATCCTCGTCCACCTCGGCTTCACCAAAGATGATATCGAGGCGGCAAACCTGTATTGCTGCGGTGCCATGACGCTCGAAGGCGCACCACTTTTGAAAGACGAACATCTTTCGGTGTTCGACTGCGCAAATCCTTGTGGCAAGATCGGCAAGAGGTTCCTCAGTACCGATGCGCATATCCGCATGATGGCGGCGGCGCAGCCCTTTATTTCAGGGGCGATCTCGAAAACGATCAACATGCCAAACAGCGCAACTGTTGCCGATTGTCGGGCTGCTTACGAACTTTCCTGGCGGCTTGGTGTCAAGGCGAACGCGCTTTATCGGGATGGATCGAAATTGAGCCAGCCCTTATCGGCAAGCCTGGTTGATGATGATTTCGATGAGGAAGACGAAGTTGTCGCCCCGCAAAAACAAGCGCCGGTGATTGCCGAGCGGATTGTTGAGCGGATTGTCGAAAAGAAGGTTGCCGCAGCCCGGGAACGGCTTCCCGACCGTCGAAAGGGATACACCCAGAAGGCGATCGTCGGCGGGCATAAAGTCTATCTTAGAACCGGTGAATATGAAGACGGTAAGATTGGCGAGATCTTTGTTGATATGCACAAAGAGGGGGCGGCTTTCCGAAGCCTGATGAATAATTTCGCAATCGCGATTTCGATTGGGCTTCAATACGGCGTTCCGCTTGAAGAGTATGTCGATGCCTTCACCTTCACGCGGTTTGAACCCTCAGGCCAGGTGCAGGGCAACGATGCTGTTAAAATGGCGACGTCGGTCCTCGACTATATCTTCCGTGAACTGGCGATTTCCTACCTGGGTCGTCACGACCTGGCCCACGCCGAGCCCCAAGATCTGCATGTCGACAGCATTGGCTCCGGCACCAGCCAAGAGGGGAAATTCACCTTTGATGATGAAGCCGAAAAGAAGATCATCAACAAATTTGCCTCGACGGGCTTTGTGCGCGGCACCAATATCGTTGTTCTGAAGAGTAGCGCACAACCCGAGGATACAGCGCTTGCAAATTCGCCTTCAGCCGAGGCTGAGACAGCATTTGCCGGCGATGCTGTCGAAACAGTCTCTCGGGTCGCCGGTAGCTCATCGGTTTTCGCAACATCGACAACCACCACCACGGCGGTCAGTGTGCAAGACAATGCATCAGAGCTCAGACGGGAAGCCAGATTAAAAGGCTATGAAGGGGATGCATGCGGCGAATGCGGAAACTTCACCCTCGTTCGCAATGGCACCTGCTTGAAGTGCGATACCTGCGGTAGCACTTCGGGCTGTAGCTGACCTTCACTGATTTGTTCTGGTGCGGCGCTGCGTATCAGCCGCACCCAATAAAAACCCCCGTTTTCACTTTCCCCCTTCGCTCCCTTCGGGCGAGGGGGTTTTTTGTTTCTGGCGAAACGACACCCTCGACTTAACCGATTTTTCAGATCAAGCGCGCATCATTCACGCCAAGATTTGTGAGTACGGCGCCACTTGGTCTGGCGCTCAAGCGCAACGCTGGCCAGCACTTTGGTTCCTGTTGCGCGTAGAGGGTTGGTTGGATGACAGAGCTCGGCCCCTTGAAAAGGGACAGTTCCGCACCGGTAGACGGCATGGACGCTGCAACGTTGCCCACGTTGACGGCCTTTACGGATGCGTTGTTTGTTGCTGTCGCCTTATTCCGCGTTGAAACGCCCAACCTATTTTGTGTGCTCGCCAATCCTGCATTCGAAGCCATGATGGGGACTCACCGTTTCGCGCTGCATGGATTATCGCTTTCCGCCATTTCTGAGCGTTTTGAGCTCATCGGATGGGTCGATCCGTTCAAAATCATGGTGAATGAAGGGAGTGGGAAATCTTTCGAGTTTTCTCATACCGTGGACGACGTCGATCGGTTCTTTCGCGCCGAACTCTCAATTTGCCATACCGTGGGCGATGGGAATGGAGAGCTGCTACAGCTCACAATTATCGACCGCTCATACGAAAAACATGCTGAGCAACAGGTTATTCACAATGCGATGCACGATAGCCTGACAGGGCTGCCCAACCGGCATCTGTTTCAGGATCGGGTGGAGCGCGCGCTGATTCGCAGTCAGCGCCATGACCAGGTCTCGCTCGCGGTCCTTTCGCTCAACGTTGATCGATTTCAGCTCATCAACGAAAACCTTGGCCAACTTGCGGGCGATGAGTTTCTGATCCGTTTTGCAGGCCGATTGCAATTTGCGATCCGCGATGGCGACACACTCGCCCGTCTTGGCGGGGACGAGTTCGCGGTTCTCTTGGAAGATATCGAGACGATGGAAGAGGCAACGGCAGTTGCCGACCGCATTCACGCGAATCTGCGCGATCCATTGCTCGTCGACGGGCAACGCCTTGTCACCTCAGTCAGTATCGGCATTGCAGGTGGACCCGGAGCGAAAACTCAGGCCGATCGTCTGCTGGGCGACGCCGATTTTGCCATGCATGCCGCGAAACTTGCCGGCAAGGCGCGCACCGAAATTTATCGCGACGACAGGCACAAGCGCGCGCGTGATCAATTTCATCTCGAGACCGATCTGCGCCACGCCATTGAATCCAAAACCGAACTCGAGCTTTTTTATCAGCCCATCATTGATTTCTGGACGGGGGAGATTGCCGGTGTTGAAGCACTGGCGCGGTGGCGGCATCCCGAACGCGGGCTGGTCTCGCCAATGGATTTCATACCGATTGCTGAAGAAACGGGTCTGATCGTACCGCTTGGTCGCTGGGCGGTGGAACAGGCGACGTCGGCGATCGCGAAATGGCGTGCGCTCGCCATTCCAGCCTCCGCGCACCTGTTCGCAAGTGTCAATGTTTCAGGCATTCAACTCGCGAATGATGATCTGGTCAGCGATATCGAGAGTGCGCTCAAGGCCCATGGTCTTCCTGGTGCAGCGCTCAAGATTGAGATCACTGAAAGCGCACTTGTCCTCAACAGCGAGGCCGCCATTCATATTCTGTCGGCTTTGAAGGATCTGAATGTTGGTATTGCGCTTGATGATTTTGGCACGGGGTATTCGTCGCTGAGCTATCTTCAGCGCTTTCCCATCGATGTCCTGAAAATTGATCGAGGGTTCGTGAACGATATCGAGTTCAACCGCGAAAATTATAAGCTCGTTGATGTAATCATCGGGCTTGCCAGAACGCTCGGCATGGAAGTCGTGGCTGAGGGAGTTGAAAACAATGCCCAAGAACTTGCCCTCAAACGTCTGAACTGCCGTTATGGTCAGGGGTATTTCTATGCTCGCCCTATGCCTGCGCAGGATTTCGAGGCCTATCTTCTCGATACCGCAGGGCGTTGCCCAGGTTTTCTTGACAGACCCCTACCTGCTACCGAATAAAGCGCCTACCTGCAGGCGAGGTCTCCCGGCCTTCGCGTATCGATACGAAGGTGATGGCGATGGCGTCCGAAAACCAAACTGATAATGATCTTCCCTTCGGCACGCATGCTGCCGACGAAACGAAAGCTGAAGATTCGGAACGGGCGGGAACCGATTTCTTCGGTTGGATCACCGTGATTTTTTATGCTCACATCATGGTCATTGTCGCAATCGCGATTGCCATTTTTGCCGTCGTTGCAGCAGCTTTTCGAACATTCGGCTGGGATCCTTTGCCGCTCATCACCAATCAGTTGCCGGCACTTCGCCGATATCTGAACCAGTTGATCATGTTCTTGACGGAACAAGAGCAACCGTTGCCATATCCATTCTCTCCTTTTCCCGACGGGGTGGATGAAGCCACCCCGCTCGAATAGCGCTGGTAAAGACGACGCCTGTCAGTCTGCGAGAAATGTCAGGGTAAAGCGCGCGGTAATCTCGCCATGACTGATGACGGTATCCTGCCATGTGGAATTGATCAGGGTATGCCCCTCCGCATGAAAGCTGAGTGCTGCGATACGCGCTGCAGCCTCAGCGAGGTTTTGCAGCCCCCTTGTACCTTGGCGATCAATAACTCCTGCCTCGGCCTTTGATGGGAGTCGGCATTCAAGCTTTACCTCGCCGCGATACCCGTCGAAATTTTTACTTTCCCACGGGGACAGCATGAGATGTTGAATGTCCCAGCAGCTGCGTCGCGTTTCGGCCTGATCAGCTTCGTTATACGAAGAGGCGCTATCATCCCTTGTGTGAAGCACTTCAGATAATCGCTCGTGAAGGGTCATGATAAACGAGGAATTGGGACACCTCATAAGGCAGGCGACCCGATATCGACAGGGTTTCGCACCGCCAAACGGCGCCTTGTGCCCGCCGTCGGCAAAAACGATCGAAATGGACGATGGGTCGAGAACAGATCCACGGCCTTGACGAGATGTTGCCGCGCCCACCCCTTTCGTTTGCGCCAGCGGGCATCGACATCGGATAAAGCTGCGCCATGAAGACAGATATCCAAAACGGGGCCAATGGCAAGGCTGCGCGCCGTCATTCCGTCTGACCAATCCAAATATTGGTCAAGCCTCTGATCATCGGCCACCAGCCCTTGCGACGTCCGGCTGAGATCATAGCCAATCTGCAAGTCGCGGATCGCATCGAGATGGTATTGATACAGTGACTGATTGATCAGCAGGCGACGGATCGTCAAATTGGTGCTTAACAATAAATCGACGCTGCGTTCCGGGAGAGGCGGTTCGAAGATTTCGCATCGGGAACGTTTCAGTAGTGTCTCACCAAATGTCTCGAGTTCCTCAACAGGGGACGAGACCGAACTGATAATCCTGCTTTCTATACGCATGTTATTGCTGCCCAGGATTGCGTGCGTTTTCGCGCATTGCCGTGCGCACACGCTCAACCATCGTTTCGCTTGGCGACCTCCCGCGCCGCAGGTCGAAAACAAACCTGGGGTCGTGAACGATATCTCTCCCAAACCGCGAAGGTGCGATATGGGTTTCGTTCAAATAGGATTCGATTTCACTCAAAAGAGACATATTCACCTCATACGTGTTTTTTGTGTGTCAATTGTCCTAATAATAGTGAAATTCCTTTTGTAGGATAGGTATAAGCCTATATATTCCCTACCGGGGTCGAAAAATTGATCTGCCCGTGAAGACCCCCCGACGATCAGGCGGTCATTGCGGATTGTCAGTGGGGCGTGATGGTCATTCAAAAAGCAGAAGGAATAGAACCAGCGTATGGATCTGGATGAGGAGGCGCGGGAAACCCTGGAAAGGTTGATTCGCGAGAACGGCGAGGACTATGCATCCGTATCACGGCTGATTGGTCGGAACGCAGCTTATATTCAGCAGTATATCAAGCGGGGGGTGCCAAAGCGATTGCGAGAGGTCGACCGAAAGGTCATTGCGCGTTATTTTGGGATTGATGAAGCGGCCCTCGGTGCCCCGGAAGCCGCCCAGGCGGCTGTCATTACCCTCGCCCCGCGGTCAATCAGATATCAGGCTCCACAGCCTATGGAAGACGAATTTATTTATATTTCTCAGTATGATGTCGCTGCGTCGGCGGGTCATGGAGCCCTAGTGGATCGTGAAGAGCCGTTGACAACGCTGGCATTCCGCAAGAGCTGGATCCAATCGATGGGATATAGCAGTGCGCGCGACCTCGCCATCATTCAGGTCGAAGGTGACAGCATGCTCCCCACGCTTGCAGATGGTGATCATATTCTGATCGACCTGACCGAGGATCGATCGCTGCGTGATGGCGTCTATGTCATCCGCTTTGAAAATACACTTCAGGTGAAACGGATATCGCTGAACCCGACTACGGCTTCGGTTGCGGTCCGAAGCGATAATCCGGCCTATGAAAACTGGCCTGATTGCCCGGTTGAACGAATCGATTTTGTAGGGCGGGTGATTTGGGTCGGTCGAAAGCTATAAAAAATGGCATTTCAGGTGTTTCGAGCCAAAAAAACCTATTAAAAGCATAATAATAGGAAGAACAATTATGAGTTGCAATAAATTACGACATCCAGATTGACTCATTCCGCAGCCGCAACGGTTGGTTCGCCCTTCAGCAAGTCTCTCAAAGCAACCGTCGTCATGGTCTGCCCCCCCAGCTCTTCGAAGAAATAGTGAAAGTAGGCATCCATTTTGCCAAGGAAGGCCGAAACATCGGCCGCGTTCGAAACATAGGGCGATCCACCGGGAAGGAGCGACGAGGAATGATAGGTATAGCTGAATACACGCTGGCCCCGGGCGATCAGCTCGCGTGTGAGGCGCTTTTGCTCGCCAAGCGATATGCCTTCAGGGGTCAGTGTGATGCGCTCGGCAAGGCCCAGGCGAGCGAGAATACCCGGAAGGTGAAGCTTCTCGGGAAGCGATCTATCGTAAAGGGCCGCGAGTTTGCGATGGTGGCTGCTGAGGTGACCGATAAATCCGCGCGTTAGGGGGATCTCAAAAAGACTTAGGTCGGGACCAAACCAGAATGGCTGATCGGGAAAGAGTGTAAAATCCGGGCCACCTTCGGCGGTGAGGATGGTATTGGGTAAGACGCTTGCGTCGATCTCATAGCCAAGTTCGCTCAAAATATCAGCGGTGTGTTGACCAATCCCGTAGCGGCCAGCTTTATAGACAATCGGGCGCGTTTCAAAGCTCTCAACGATTTTGGCGGTCAGCGTCGCGAGTTTCTCATGCTGCAAGCCTCGAGGCAGATTGTTGGTATAAGATGTAAATGGTGAAATGGTCTCATCATAAGGCGGGTTTACCCAGGGCTGAAGGTGCGCCCCGATCTCACACCGGCCATCTTCGAAAATCGGGCGTAACACGTCAATCGCCTTCGGCGTTTCGGCAACGGGATAATCGACAACATACGTCGGCTTTATCCCATATTGATCGAAGATCGCCTGCGCGCGCGGCTGATGGTTGATTGCCTCGACCGACCGGTTGTGCGGAGACACGGGCCGACCCCAGTCGAATTCCTCTTCGGTGTCGATCACAACAATTAAGGTGGGCTGAATCCCGTCTGGGAGATCAGCTGGCGAAATAGGGAAGGGAGGGGGAAGCACAACAGCCATCCTGCCATTATCGAAAAATCAGACGCTGCGGCAAGCGGGGAAATTCGTTTCCCACCCGTCGTCCGCTCTTTTCAATAATCGCGCAAAGCTATTGAAACATGGTGAATGTCAGATGTGCGCTTTCCAATATCAACGTAGAGGTCTGGATTTATTGGAAAGTATCGCACGCCCGGGCACGACCCTGCTCGTATCCCCGCGAAAACCATTCCTGCCTCTGTGCGCTTGTCCCATGCGTAAAGCTTTCGGGCACAACATATCCACGCGCTTGCTTTTGCAAGGTATCGTCACCGATGGCGGCTGCGGCGCGTAAAGCTTCTTCAATATCACCGGCTTCAATCAGTTGACGCGAGCGCCCCGCATGGTGAGCCCATACGCCCGCCAGACAGTCTGCCTGTAATTCCATACCCACCTGGAGAGCGTTCGATTGCGCTTTGCTGACCCCGCGTTGTGCGGTTCGGATACGACCGGTAATCCCGGTGATCGTCTGGATATGGTGACCGACTTCGTGTGCAATAACGTAAGCTTGCGCAAAGTCGCCTGGAGCCCCAAATCGGCGCGATAAATCCTGGAAAAAACTGGTGTCGAGATAAACTTTCTGATCACCCGGACAGTAGAATGGCCCGGTCGCTGAGGATGCAAACCCGCAAGCGGATCGAACCGAGCCCGAAAACAAGACCAACGTTGGTTCGCGGTACCTTTGCCCTTGTTGCTGGAACAGCGTGTTCCAAGTGTCCTCGGTGTCGCCAAGTACGGCGGCAATAAAGCGGCTGGTTTCATCATCAGCAGGGCCGGAGGGAGCTATTGGTCCTCGTTGCGGTACTGTTGATCCGTCTCCGCCGCCTGCGATCTGCAACAACGTGCCAGGGTCCACCCCGAAAAGCAGGCCGATGATCACGATCGCAACGAGACCGAGGCCACCGAAGCCACCCGCCTTGGCCCCCCTCGATCCACGCAGCCTCCCTCCCAACCGGGAACGGGAAGGCCCTCCGCGCCGATCTTCGATATTGTGACTTTGCCTCGCCCTTCGCCACCTCATGGCTTCCCCCCGTCAGATATTCTCAACCGTTGCCTGCGCGCCCGTTTTTTGCTCTTCCTTGGTTGAGCTGTTTGTTTCGACGTAACACCCGGGGAGGGTATCAAAAAGAAAAAAGGCCCTGTTGCATATAGCAACAAGGCCCTTCGATTTTTCGCGTTCCCCATTTTCGTGGGGATCAAAACACCATCAGGAAACTTTTAAGTTTCCAGCAGCCTGTTTGCCGCGATCTTCCACAACGTCGAACTCAATCGGCTGGCCTTCACGCAAAGAGCGCAAGCCTGCTTGTTGAACCGCGCTGATATGCACGAAAATGTCTTTCCCACCATCTTCAGGCTGGATGAAACCATAACCTTTGGTTGGGTTGAACCACTTAACTGTACCAGTTGCCATTCTTGTCTCCATAGCGGCCCACATCACATGGGCCCATTCGTCAAACGTAACTTCTTACGGTGGTGGCACCACCGAAGACCACAAAGTATCCAAAGAAAGGGGAAATGGTCGGAAGACGTCGCGTCAGAAGACAAGCGCTTCGAGCCAAGCTGGCCCATTCACAGGATGACCGCACTCAGACGTGATTGCACGCCAAAGTCAAGTCGAAATGCTCGTTCGCCGCGCCTTCATGTTGGATTGTGAACGGGTTTGGCCTTTGGAGAAACGCGGGCGCCTAGCCGATAAAGCTCATTTGGCCCATGAGTTGCAGAAAAGGGAGGGAACATCAGCGACGAAACCCAGCAGATAGCGTCGCCATACATAGCCGCAGACCCACGCGAACAAAGGCGACGACGTAAAATATGTATAATTTACAGATAGATAGACTGATATCTTTCGGGTGCGTTCCGACAAAACCCATTTTTAAGCCAAATCGCGTGCGCCCGGTAATTTTTTCCCAGTTGGACCGTAAGTGGGTAAGCAATTCCAGTCTGACTGGGCAGATGAGGGAGATACGCGCATGAGCATCAATTCCATCCTGTCCAGTGCGACCTCGGGGCTGAATGCGGCTCAGGCAGGACTGCGTACGACTGCGAACAACGTCTCGAACGTCAATACACCAGGATATGCCCGCCAGAAAGTTGGTCTGGAGTCAATTGTTGCGGGCGGGTCCACCGCGGGTGTCACGGTCAGCGAAATCTCACGCGTTGCCGATCGTTTTCTCGAGCTATCGGCAATCTCGGCCTCATCCGATGCCGCCCGTTTTGAAACGCTGCAACGTTTCAATGACCGGTTTCAGGGGCTCTTGGGGCGCTCTGATTCGGAAACAGGGATCGCATCGCGGCTTGATAAGGCATTTCAATCTTTGGCGACGATGGCGCTTGACCCGAGCGACGCCGTCCGCCGCCAGGGCGCCATAGCAGACCTTGATCGGTTTGCCGCCGACGTTGCGCGGCTGGGCAATGATGTTCAACAACTTCGCGCCGACGCCAGCAATCAAATTCAGGAGGCCGTGGGGAGCGTCAATCAGATCCTCGAGCGGATCCATGAATTGAACCCGCTGATCGTCAAAGAAAAAGTTACGGGTTCCAACGTGGGGGCGCTTGAAGAACAACGCGCACAGGCGGTCCGCGAGCTATCCCAGTTTCTGGATATCCAAACAAACATGCAGCCGAACGGTGCGATGCAGGTTTCAACGCGTCAGGGGTTGGCGTTGGTTGATGGTTCCCCGCGTCAATTGAGCTATGCTGCGCCCGGTACGGTTGGTCCGTCAACCAATTTCCCCGCGATCACTGTTGTGCGTACCGACCCGAACACAGGCCGCGAAACCGTGGAACGCCGCACGCTTGATCAGGCGATCGGCGGGGGACGGTTGAAGGGACTGCTTGAACTCCGTGACGATGACCTGCCGCGAATCGCTGATAACATTGGCGAGCTTGCTCGGGTGTTCGCTGACGAGATTAACAAAGTTCATAATGAAAATACGGCTTTTCCGCCGCCATCCGTGTTCGAAGGCACTCAGACGGGCGTGCTCGGCACAGACCGACATGCGTTTCAGGGCATTGCACACTTTTCGGTGGTGAATGATTCGGGGGCAATCATCAGAAAAGTCACCATGGATTTTTCAAGCCGCCCGGTCGGGGAAGATTTTGATACGCTCATTGGGGCGATTAACGCAGGGTTCGCGGGGTTTGGCACAGTATCGTTGACCGACGGCCAACTGCGGTTCCAGTCGAATATTCCTGACTCGGGCGTTGTGGTCGCCCAAGATGAGACAGCCCCATCAACCCGAAATGGGCGGGGGTTTTCGCATTTCTTTGGCCTGAACGATCTCATTCAAACGGGTGCACCGACGAGCAAGCAAACCGGATTGATTGGCCCGGACCCACATGGGTTTACCGTTGGCTCGACGGTTGGGCTTGCGCTTCGGGATCCATCAAATGGAACGCTTCAGCGGTTTGACCTGACGATGCCCGCAGGCAACATGGCAGCGGTCCTGGGCGATCTCAATACCCCCGGTGCCTTTGGAAATTTCGGAACCTTCACCCTGGCGTCGGGAGGCGAGCTGGTCTTCACGCCGAATGCGGGGTTCGAGGATACTGAGATCCGGGTGTTGTCTGACAGTACAAATCGCGGCTCAACCGGCGTTTCCTTTTCGAACTTCTTCGGGCTTAACCATGGCACGCTTGCCCAAACCGCTGATGGGTATCGCGTGAGCGAGGACATCCGCAACGACCCCAATCGGCTCGCAGTTTCGCGTCCCGATCCAAACGCGCTCGTTGGCGAAATCATTGCCGGACCTGGTGACCAAACCGGGGCGCTGGCGCTCCAGTCGGTGGAGCTTGCCGCATTTAATTTTTCCCGGGCGGGGGGGCTTGACGAGATGCAGACCACGGCAAGCCAATATCTCGCCTTTGTGATTTCGGAAAGCGCGTTGGAGGCCGAACGGGTCCGTTTAGCTGCCGAAGACAGCCGTGCACTCGAAGTCGATGTGACCCAACGTCGGGATGATTACTCGGGGGTCAACCTCGATGAGGAGCTGTCGCAGATGGTCATCTATCAGAACGCATACAATGCCTCAGCCCGCATGCTGACGGCTGCACGTGAGGTTTACGATGCGCTGCTCCAGGCGGTTTAACCACCACAATCTCAAAGCGCTTTCCTTTCTTACGCCTACTCCCAAAGGAGATTAGAAATGACACGGATTTCAAGCTTTTCGCAAAGTCAGGCGCTCATTCAGGGTGCTGCACGCAGTCAGAGCCGACTTGCGGTTTCACAAGAGCAAGTTGCTTCAGGAAAGCGGGCGAACGAATATAGCGATATTGCGCGCGATGCCGCGACGTTGATTGGCGCGCGGAGTTTTCTTTCCAGAACCGAAAGCTACCTCCAAGTCGCCCAAAA
>JBCDDR010000011.1:0-24630 GCA_039180205.1 Pseudomonadota bacterium
GTGTTTGTGGATGGCGCCGTAACCGGCCGTGCGCCAAATTTATCCGAAGCCCTTGCGCAGCTCGAAATTGAACTGCCTCAACAATTTCAAAACCAGGCGTTCGCCCTTGCTGGCGATGTCTCCTATCGTGGTGATCGCGCGACACTGAATGGAATGAATTTGTCGCTTGGTAACCTTCGGGTTGGGGGTGACGCGCGCCTGACACTCGCCGACGAAACACGCTTCGCCGCAGATTTACGGATGAGTGCCGACGGCAGTCGACTTGACCTTGATGTGAGCGGTCAGCAGGGAGGATCAGGGGCTATTCAGGCTGCCCTTTCCGCTTCAAGTCCGAATGCCAGAGCCGTTCTTGCCGCCTTGGGGGTCTCGCTTGATACCCTGCCCGCAAATGTTGTCGAGCGCCTCGACCTGAATGTAACCGTCAGTCAGAATGCAAAGGTTACCGAAATTCGCGATCTAAAGCTCGGGCTTGACGCGATGAAGATTAACGGCAGCGGTCGGTATGATACCCGCGGGGCCCGCCCCACCGCGAGCCTTGTGCTTTCAGTCGATCGTGTCGATGTCGCGAAATACTCTCCGAAAGCGGCAAGCGGGGGCGGCGGTGGCGCGATCACGCTTCCCGATATGGACATCGAGGCCTCGCTGCAGGTGGGTGAAATGATCGTCGAAGGTCGGCGTATCCGCGACCTTTCACTCAACGCGGGGACGAACGGCAAAGTGCTCGCCGTCTCAAAATTCAATGTGGGCGATGGCCTCGGATGGCAGATTTCCTCGTCGGGGAAAGTCACCGATCTGGCGTCGGCGTCACCAACTGTCGATTTTCAGGGGATTGCCCGCACCCCTGACCTTGCCCGTGCCATCGCACTGGCGCGACCGCCAGGGGAAAATCAGCAGGCATCGGCAAAAGGTGCGCCTGGCCGTGTGAATATTTCGGTTCGGGGCCCACTTGATCGCTTGAGCTTTGAAACCGCAGTGACATCGACCAACGGGCGCTCTGCCGCGGCTATCCGTTTCACACCGGGCGCCTCTTCTGCATTCACCGCCAAGGTCACAACCAAAACCGATGAAATTGCAAAGTATCTCGGCGACTTCGGAATTGCCGATATTGGTGCGCCAGGTGCAATTGATATGCGTATCGATGCCGTGGGAACGCCTGAACGGCTTACCCTGAGCAATATCAGCGGGCGCATGGGTCCAGCCGATTTGAAAGGGAACGCGGTGGTCGATCTGACCCGGACCGTGCCCCGCGTCACCGGTGAGGTTCAAACCGGGGAGCTGGCATTTGCGGCTGACCAGCCCGCACCCTCCGCACCGCAACAAAGTGCAGGACCGCCTTGGACCACAGATCCGATCGACCTGTCAGGCCTTGCCGCTGTCGATCTCGACCTTCAGATGCGTGCCCGGGCGATTTCATTTGGTGCCTATCGCTTTTCGGAGCCTTCGGTCCGCCTTGTATCGCGCGGCGAAACGCTCGAATTTCGAAATCTCAGCGGGCGGCTGTTTGGCGGTGAAGCCCTGATGAATTTAGAGGTAGCCGGGGGCGGAGTCCCGAGGCTTGCGCTTGGGCTCAAGGTCTCGAATGCCTCTTTGGAAGAGGCTGCGTTCGCAGCCCTCAATACACGCCCGGCAACGGGAACGGTATCGATTGCCGTCAATCTTACCGGAGAAGGTCGTTCGAGCCTGGCCATGGCGCGCTCGCTTGCGGGCACAGCTTCGCTTGCCAGCCGCAATGGTGTTCTCAAAAATATCGATCTCCCTCGTATCAATCGCCAAATTGGTGATCTCAGCACGATCAATGAATTCCTGCGGATCACCGGCGCCGCGCTCACGGGCGGCCAAACCGCCTACCGGACGATTTCTGCTGATTTCCGTATCTCCAAGGGCCAGATGACAACCGAGCAATTTTTAGCCGATGTCGATGGCGCAGCGCTGGACTTAAATACGCAAGTTGATTTTCCCGGCTGGCGGATGCAGGCGGTTGGTGCCGCTCAGCTCGCGCGTCTCGCGCAGGCACCCCCCATCGGCTTGCGCGTGACGGGGCCTATCGATGCAACCGAAATCAGCTACGATACCAAGCCGCTGCAAAATTATGTGCTCGCAAGGGCCGGCGGCGCAATTTTGCGCGGGGTTACAAAAGGCGAGGGTGTGGGTCTCAAAGATCTCATTTTTGGCGGCCAACCTGGTCAGCAGCCTGATCCGAACGCCGGTCAGGATGGCACAAATCCATCCAACGCGGCTCCAAATCAAAGACCTGATGCAATGGCACCTGAACAAGTTATCGACGGTCTATTTGGGATCATTAGTGGTGCGGCGAAACGCAAACGTGAGCGCGAAGAACGCGAACAGCGCGATGGAAAACCATAGACGAAATACAGTTTGTCAACGGGGCCTAAAGCTTCAGGACCCGGAAAGTTTTGTAAGCTGATCCTGCATCGCCTTGACCTGCTCTTTGAGCGCGTCAAGCTCACTTTTCTGGGCGGTGTTGGACGAGGGGGCAGACGCGCTGGCTTCATCGCCGCGTTCGGTTTCGGCTGGCAGACCTGTGAACATGCGCGTTGCCCGTTCAAACATCGCGACATTCTGGCGTGCCATATCATCAAACCGCGACAAGGCTTCTGCGGGATTGAGCGGCAGATTTCCCATATTCCCCATGCTGAAATATTCGCGCAGCTGGTCTTGTTGTTCAGCAAACGCCCGCATGCTGGTTTCTAGGTAGGTCGGCACCATCGACTCCATACCGCCGCCATAAAAGCTGATGATTTGGCGAAGGAAAGATGTGGGCAAAAGCGTTGTGCCCTTGCTTTCCTCCTCAACGATGATCTGCGTCAGGACGTTGTGGGTGATATCTTCGCTCGACTTGGCATCGACCACGACAAATTCACGACCGTCTTTGACCATCTCTGCTAAATTGTCGAGCGTGACATAGCTACTTGTTTCGGTGTTATACAGTCGCCGGTTCGCGTATTTTTTGATAGTGACGATGTCACCCTCTTTTGCTTTGTTCTTAGCCATATGACTTACACCACCGGAATGTTCACGCCTGGCGCGAGTGTCCATTTTTTTGCATGTGCGAGCAAGCCTTTTGTGCGCAGCATTATGCGTGTGAGGCAATTGTGAACCCTCGCGAGCGGGAACAGGCACCGCGACCACTCGGTTACCACATGGCCGTCATTGCCAAATCGATGCTGCAGGCGGGGTTTTCCGGTGCGGGTGCTGAGGCCGATTTATTTGCTGCGGGCGGCGCCTTGCAGCAATTCGCAACTGCGGTCAGAAAATACCATCATGCGCCTCGCACACCGACTGGGATTTTGCGTCCGCTGTCGCCCCCTTGTGATCGGCTGCAAGAAACGGGGGGCGGGCAGCTTTTGGGACCGCATGCATCTATGCCTAAAAGCGCGCGTCCCGGAAGCGTCGCATTCATGGTGCCCTCTATCATCAATCCAGCGCAAATCCTGGATTTAATGAAGGGCCATTCCTTCGCACAGTATCTTTACGAGGCCGGGGTCTACCCGCTTGTTTGGGATTGAGGAGATCTTAACAAACGAGCTCATGTGCCGACGCTTGACGATCTTGTCTTGGGCGATCTTGTGCCCGCGATTGAAGACGTGGCAAATCGGACGGGCGCGCCGGTCACCTTGATCGGCTATTGCATGGGGGGAAATCTGGCGCTTGCGGCGGCCCTTGAGTGTCGTGAGGCAATTGCGCAGTTTGCAGCGCTTGCGACGCCATGGGACTTTTCAGCGGTTGAGCCACGTCATCGCGCCGCCGTTCAGCATATGCTGGCGACGACCGAGCCCGTTTCCCGGGTTACCGGTACGCTTTCGTTTGATGCCCTTCAGCTTTTGTTTTCCCAGATAGACCCTGATCAGGTCCAGAAGAAGTTTGCGCGCTTTTCGGGTCTCTCAGCAGGTAGCTTTGCGGAGCAATTGTTTGTCGCGATGGAAGATTGGGTGAATGGTGGCGCTGACCTTCCCGCTGATCTCGCCCGAGGGTGCCTGACCGAATGGTATCTGGAGAATCGACCTCAGCGGGGTGAGTGGCAGGTCAATGGTCAACCGGTCTTGCCGCAAGATTTGCACTGTCGGTCTGCTGTATTCGTCCCCAGCAAGGATAAGATTGTCCCTCCCACATCGGCGCTGGCACTCGGCACGTCTTTGCCAAATGCCAATATCTTCCTTCCCCGCGCGGGCCATGTCGGCATGATGGCGGGGTCGGCGGCAAAATCAAAACTGTGGGAGCCTTTGGTTCGGTGGCTTACTTATAAAACCGAAGGGGTCGACTAATGTCTTGGTTGTCTGAAGGCTTTTGAGGCGTTCAATCCAACCGTTTGGTGTGGTCAACAGGGTGGTTTGATCACGGCTTTCATTTTATGCTTGCGCGTAATGATTCGAACGCATGCCTGCCCTCATTAGAAAAAGGAGATCCCCATGAGTCATGTTGTCATTGTAAGCGCTGCGCGCACCCCGGTGGGCAGCTTCAACGGCGCCTTTGCCAATGTCACTGCACACGACCTCGGAACCACTGCGATCGAGGGGGCGCTTGCCCGAGCGGGGGTCGATAAATCTGAAGTTTCTGAGGTGATTTTGGGCCAGGTCCTAACAGCGGGACAGGGCCAAAATCCTGCGCGGCAGGCATCGATGAATGCGGGGATCCCCAAAGAAGTTCCCGCTTGGGGGGTCAACCAGGTCTGTGGTTCAGGACTGCGCGCGGTTGCCCTAGGATTTCAGGCGATCAAAAATGGTGATGCGACGATTGTTGTCGCCGGTGGCCAGGAAAATATGAGCCTATCGGGCCATGTCGCCCACCTGCGTGCCGGGAAAAAAATGGGACCCATGGAGTTTGTCGACTCGATGATCGTCGATGGATTGTGGGATGCTTTCCATGGCTATCATATGGGGACGACGGCTGAAAATGTTGCCGAGAAATGGCAGATCACCCGCGAACAGCAGGATGCGTTTGCAACCGCCTCGCAAAACAAGGCTGAAGCCGCGCAAAAGGCCGGTAAGTTCAAAGATGAAATCGTGCCGGTTACCATCAAACATCGCAAAGGCGATAAAGTAGTGGAAGAGGATGAATATATCCGCCACGGCGTCACCCAGGAGAGCATCAGTGGCCTGCGTCCCGCCTTCGCGAAAGATGGAACGGTGACAGCGGCGAACGCAAGCGGCCTGAATGATGGGGCGGCGGCGATTGTGTTGATGAGCGAAGATGATGCGAATAAACGCGGCATCCCTATCTTGGCACGTATCAAATCATGGGCTCAAGCGGGTGTCGCGCCCGAGGTAATGGGGTCTGGCCCCATTCCCGCAAGCCGGGCGGCGCTCGAAAAGGCGGGATGGACGAAGGATGAACTCGATCTCGTGGAAGCCAATGAGGCCTTCGCTGCGCAGGCCTGCGCCGTCAACAAAGATCTGGGCTGGGATACCGACAAAGTGAATGTGAACGGCGGCGCGATTGCAATCGGGCACCCGATCGGTGCCTCAGGCGCTCGTGTCCTCACCACACTGCTACACGAACTGAAACGTCGTGACGGCAAAAAAGGCCTGGCAACGCTCTGCATCGGTGGCGGTATGGGCATTGCCATGTGCGTCGAGCGCGATTGAGGGCCGGCTATTCCTTAGTCACCGCAAACGGCTATGCGCCCCGACATTGTCAGCTTACGAGAGTTTTACCGCTCCCGCCTCGGGCGGGTGACGACCCGGTTGATCCGCCACGAGATTGAGCGGTTGGCGCCGGGCGATGCGCACGGGTCTGAACTCAGCGTGGGGTTTTCATTGCCTTACCTTGATCGTGCGGGCGTGCTGCCCGGGGCAACGCGGATGCGTCACGGTATGGCCTTTATGCCCGCCCGTCAGGGTGCCACACCGTGGCCGTCGATGGGGGGGTGTGCAACCGTTTTGGGCGATGACGCCACATGGCCGTTTTGCCAGCAGCAGTTCGCGCATGTTTTTGCCATACATGCCTTTGAATTTGTCGACTCAGGGCGCGGATTTCTTGATGAGGCGTGGCGCGTCCTCGCCCCCGGTGGTGTGTTAACACTGGTTGTCCCCAACCGCGTGGGCGCCTGGTCGTTGCAGGACAAAACACCTTTTGGAAATGGCCGTCCGTTCAGTCGCGGACAGCTCAAAGACCTTTTTCACGAAACCCGGTTTGAACCCATGGAGTGGCGCAGTGCGCTTTTTGCGCCGCCTATACAGTCCCGATTTGGTCAGATCCTGTTATCGGGCTCGGAGAGGCTTGGCCGGGTATTCTGGCCCGCAATGTCGGGGGTCATTATCTGCCGGGCGATGAAACGGCTGCACGCGCCGCATGGTGGTGGAAAACCCGCTTTTGCAGTCATTGGTCCGGCCTGGCAACCTGCCTATCAGCGATCATCGTTCCCGCTATTATCAGGGACGGATAAGTCCTCAGGCGATGCGGGCGTACCCGGAAGCGCATAGCGTTCGTCCATCCACGAAAGAAGATCGCGGTTGGCACACGCGCGCGAACAAAACGGGCGATACCGCGTGTCCGTTGGAGCGGCGCAAATGGGGCAGGCTGACTTCGACATCCTTCGCGATGTAAGGACCCTCCATCAGAATGTCGAGCAAGAATTGTGTCGCGTAGAACGAGTGTCGGGATCTATTCATTCTTTGATCCGCCCGCTCTTCTCGCCTTGCTTGTTTCTGAACCAGGTCCCGGTCAAAAAATGAATGCGTCTTGACCCTTAGCGCTTGCCTTCGTTGGATTGGCTTGCCAATGAACAATTTGTTTTTCAAAGGCTCTCATGGGTTAGATTGGCGAAAGCGCGGTAGCGATGCGTATCCTCAGGCATTTGAACGAAATTGGTCCCGAAGATCGCGGCGCTGTGGTCGCCCTTGGGAATTTCGATGGGTTTCACCGCGGCCATCAAATTGTCGTTGGTTTGGCGGCTCGGAAAGCGAGCGAAATCAAAGCGCCACTTGCAATCTTTACGACCGAACCACATCCCCGTCAGATTTTTCAACCCAACGGCCGACCCTTTCGATTAACCCCGGAAGCCGCCCGGATAAATCAGTTTAAGCAGTTTGGGGTTGATATTCTTTATCAGCTAAGCTTCACCCCCGAACTCTACACATTGACTGCGACACATTTTGTCGAACGTATCCTCTGCACTGGTTTCGGCGTGCGGCATGTGGTTGCTGGTTACGACTATTGCTTTGGAAAAGACCGCGGCGGCAACGTCAATACACTCCGCGAATGGGGCGAGAAGGCGGGATTTGGCGTTACCGTTGTGGAGCCGGTTGGGGTTGGTGTCGAGGGGTCTGCGGGAGAGGTTTACTCGTCGACCCTCATCCGAAACGCGCTCCGTCAGGGTGAGGCCCGTCGAGCGGCGGCACTCCTTGGTCATTGGTGGATGGTCGAAGGGCCCGTCATCAAAGGGGACCAGCGCGGGCGCACGATCGAATTCCCAACGGCAAACCTGTCCTTGGAAGAGTATCTCGTTCCGCTTCATGGTGTTTATGCCGTACGCGTGACAGTGGACGAACATACCTTCGACGGTGTCGCTAACATTGGTCGACGTCCCACCTTTGATAAAGACGACGTTTTGCTGGAAGCGCATCTTTTTGATTTTGCCGATGATCTCTATGGCAAATCAATCCGCGTCGAGCTTGTCGCATTCATTCGTGAGGAGAAAAAGTTTGCCGGCCTCGAAGAATTGAAGACACAGATTGCCCGCGATTGTGAAACGGCACGGCTCCTATTGAACGACCCCGAGAATGCGTCCTCTCGCTACCCCACACCCCACCGAAGTACCCACCAATCGAAGGCATGATATCGCCACTTCAACCGCCCATTTTGTCGTCTCGCCCCTCGACAGCGCATAAATTTACGACTATGCACTCGCGTATGAATATGAAGACGTTGAAATTGTTTGGTGCCGACCCGAATAAGGGCTTGGCGGCTGTCATTTGCGGAGTTGCCATACGAATTGGCGACCCGGCGCGGGCTTAGCCGCTCGCGACCGGGGACGAACGGAAAGCGCTTCATCAGATACGCCTAATGTGCGTGTCTCTATTCACGCAGCGCCGCAGCTTTTGCCCGAGCGCGGAAAAGACATTTTCGGAAACTCAATGACTGACACATCGCCGAAAGGCCCCACACCGCAAACAAACGACCCTGCGTCGCTTGAGGATGATCAGCGCGACCCCGTTGATTATCGCGAAACCGTATTCCTGCCGAAAACAGGTTTTCCCATGAAAGCAAACCTCGCCAATCGAGAGGGCGAATGGCTTTCATTATGGAAATCGCTCGATTTGTACAAGCGTCTGCGGGAAGATGCGAAGGGTCGCCCGAAATATACGCTTCATGATGGCCCCCCATACGCAAATGGCGACATTCATATCGGCCATGCGATGAACAAGATCCTGAAGGATGTCATCGTGCGCACCCAACAGATGACGGGCCATGATGCGGCCTACGTGCCCGGATGGGATTGCCATGGTCTGCCGATTGAGTGGAAAATCGAAGAGAAATACCGCAAGTCTGGCAAGTCCAAAGACGATGTTGATCCGGTTGAGTTTCGCGCTGAATGCCGGGCCTTCGCGGATCATTGGGTGGGGGTTCAGCGCGAACAGTTCCGCCGCCTGGGGATCGAGGGCGACTGGGATAACCCCTATACGACGATGGCTTTTGACGCAGAGGCCACGATTGTCGCCGAGCTGTTGAAGTTTCTCATGGATGGCTCGCTCTATGAGGGTTCAAAGCCTGTCATGTGGTCGCCGGTTGAAAAAACCGCGCTTGCCGAGGCCGAGGTCGAATATAAAGATCATATCTCGACGATGATCGACGTGGCCTTCCCGATTGCCGAAACTGGCGAAGATCGGCTGGAAGCCGCGCAGGTCGTGATCTGGACAACAACCCCGTGGACGATCCCGGCCAACCGCGCGATCTCCTATGGTCCCGAAATCGAGTATGTGCTGGTGGAGGTCGAGGCCGTCGATGACGGTTCTCTCGCAGCACCCGGGCTTAGGCTTTTGCTCGCCCGCGCGCTTCTTGCGCCCACCTTTGAACGGATGGGTGTGAGCGCCTATCGCGAGGTGAGTGATGTGACAGCCGAGATGCTCGCGACTGTTGTCTGCGCCCATCCCTGGCGCGGTCATCCTGACGCCGAGGGGGGGTATGATTTTGACGTGCCCCTTTTGGCGGGCGATCATGTGACAACCGATGCGGGTACTGGCTTTGTTCACACAGCCCCGGGCCATGGTCAGGAAGATTTCGAGGTTTGCCGAGGCACCGGCATCGAAACACCTCAGACGGTGGGTCCCGATGGCCGCTATTTCAACCATGTCGCGCTCGTTTCAGGCATGCATGTGTATAAGGTTGATGATCAGGTCTGCGAGCTGTTGACGGGCCGGTCGGCGTTGTTGTCTCAGGCAAAATTCACCCACAGCTATCCGCACAGCTGGCGCTCAAAAGCCCCGCTTATCTTCCGCAATACGGCACAGTGGTTCGTCTCGATGGAAGCGACGGGTTTGCGTGAAAAAGCGCTTGCTGCGATCGATGAGGTCAGCTGGTATCCGGCGCAATCAAAAAACCGGATCCGCACCATGGTTGCCGATCGGCCTGATTGGGTGCTGTCGCGGCAACGCGCGTGGGGTGTACCGATCACCGTATTTGTTCACAAAGAAACGCGCGAGCTTGTGCGTGATCCCGAGGTGAACGCGCGGATCGTCGCCGCCGTCCGCGAAGGCGGTGCCGATGCCTGGTTCACCGCATCGAATGCCAGCCTGCTTGGTGATGGATATGTCGCTGACGGCTATGAAAAAGTAATCGATATTCTGGACGTGTGGTTCGACAGTGGGGCCACCCAGGCGTTCGTCGTGGAAGCGCGCGAAGAGCTTCAATGGCCCGCAGATCTCTATCTCGAAGGGTCTGATCAGCATCGCGGCTGGTTCCAGTCTTCGTTGTTGGCGGGGGTCGCAACGCGCGGATCGGCCCCCTACAAAGCGGTTTTGACCCATGGCTTTACGCAAGATGGCAAGGGCTATAAAATGTCGAAATCGCTCGGCAATGTTGTGGCACCCGAAAAGGTCATCAAACAGTATGGTGCCGACATCTTGCGACTTTGGGTTGTGTCGACCGACTTTACCGATGACGTGCGGATCGGTGATGAGATCCTGCGCGGCCAGGTAGATGGCTATCGTAAGGTTCGCAACGCCTTCCGATTCCTGCTCGGCAATCTCTCGAATTTTGGCGACGAGGAACGGATCGATGTAGCTGATATGCCCGACCTCGACCGCTATATCCTCGCGCGACTGGCGGAGCTGGATGAGCTGGTTCGTGCTGCCGCGGCAGAGTTTGATTATAATAAAATCGCAACGGCTTTGCTGTCTTTCATGGCGGGGGATCTGTCAGCCTTTTACTTCGATATTCGAAAGGACTCGCTTTATTGCGATGCAATCGACGATCCGCGTCGCCGGTCGGTGCGAACGGTTCTCGATGCGCTCTTCTCATGTCTCACGGCGTGGTATGCACCAATCCTCGCCTTTACGTCTGAAGAGGTCTGGCAGACGCGCATGAAAGATGTGCCGGGGACCGCACCCAGCGTTCATTTGCGCCAGTTCCCCGCGATTCCCAGCGAATGGAAAAACCAAGCCTTGGTTGAGCGCTTTAGTCGGGTTCGCAGGCTCCGCCGGGTCGTCACCGGAGCTTTGGAGGAAGACCGCCGCGCCAAACGTATCGGTTCAAGCTTGCAGGCCGCCGTGACGCTTTATGTTGAAAATAAAGCCGACATAGAAGTTTTGGAAGGCCTTGATCTTGCTGAGATTACCATCGCATCTTCAGCTCGGCTCACGCTTGACAAAGCACCTTCGGGCGCGTTCGCTTTGGACGATGTGCCTGGCGTTGTTGCACAAACATCGTTGGCGCCGGGCAAAAAGTGTGAGCGATGCTGGCGGGTTTTGCCTGAGGTTGCGGCGAGCGTTTCGGGGGATCTTTGTAATCGCTGCGCCGGAGCAATATCAGCGTGAATGGCACCACGGATCGACCGGGTGAGGGCGGTAGTGCGGCGCACGTCTGGCCGTGGGCTGTGATCGGTTTCACGTTGATCGCCGATCAGCTCAGCAAATATTGGATATTGGAGGTTTTTCGTCTCCCGGAAAAGCGCAGCGTCGAAGTTCTGCCGTTTTTTGATCTGACGATGGTATGGAACAAGGGCATAAGCTTGGGTCTGTTTCAGCAGGATAGCGTGTGGGGTCGGTGGATCTTAATTGGCTTCACAATGGCGGTGACCAGCGGGCTGATTATATGGTTGATACGCGCTCGGCGGGCGCTTTTGTCGCTCGGTCTGGCGCTGGTCATCGGCGGCGCGGTCGGGAATGCGATTGACCGTATTCGATTTGGCGCGGTGGCTGATTTCCTGGAATTTTCCTGGGGAAGCTACTCATACTATGTCTTCAATATCGCTGATACGGCGATTACAATAGGGGTTGGATGTTTACTGCTTGATCACCTGCTGGAAAGCCGTAAAACCGCCGTTGAGGATCAGGCTTAGCAAAGTCCAGACCCTGGTATTTGAGATCAGGGCTTTAAGAAGAGAAAGACCGCGAATGCGTTTTGTAGACACGTTGAAAAGAACCTCGGCCTCTGCGATGCCAGCGGTTTTGACCACCGCACTTTTGCTATCGGTCGGCGGATGCGCGCGGATTGGTGAAGTGCTCGGTGTGGAGGCGACCCCGCCCGATGAGTTCACGGTGGTGACACAAGCGCCATTGATTGTGCCACCTGACTTCAATCTGAAGCCGCCTCGCCCGGGGGAGCCGCAAGTCTCTAACCTCGATACAAGCGGTGAAGCGATTTCTGCACTGTTTCCCGGTCGGACAACACTTCCAGAACCCAGCCCCGGGGAACTCGCGCTCTTAAGAGCTGCGGGCGCGCTCGATACCGATCGTGATGCGCGCTCTCAGGTGCAGGACGAAGGAACGCTTGTCGCCGACAAAGGGATCTTCCTCCACGACATTTTGACAACCGAAGAGGGTACGGTGCCTGGTGGTGAGGTTGAAGTGGAACGTATCGAAAGCGAGCCGCTCGAAATTGCTGAAGATCAGTCCTCTCGGCGCTAATCAGTTAACATGACCATACGTCGCCTGCCGGACCATCTGGTCAATCAGATCGCCGCCGGTGAGGTTGTTGAACGCCCGGCTAGCGCGGTAAAGGAACTCGTTGAAAACGCCCTGGACGCGGGGGCCAAATCGGTCCGTGTTGAACTGATTGATGGTGGGCGTCGTTCAATTGTTGTTCGCGATGACGGCGCGGGTATGCAGCCCGATGAGATGGCGTTGGCATTGGAACGTCACGCTACTTCGAAACTCGGTGATAGTGACCTTTCGGATATTCGGTTTCTGGGGTTTCGCGGTGAGGCGCTCCCGTCCATCGCCTCAGTCAGTCGATTTTCGATGATATCGCGCACCGCCACAGGCGAAAGTGCCTGGGAAGTCCGCGCCCGCGACGGCGAGATTTCCGATCCTTCGCCCGCAGCAGGTGCGCCCGGCACAACGGTCACCATTGAAGATATCTTTTACGCGACGCCCGCGCGGCTCAAGTTCCTGAAATCGGCGCGGGCAGAGCTTGGTGCCGTATCGGATTTTGTCAAACGACTGGCAATGGCGCATACGCATGCTAGCTTCGAACTGCTGCATGAAGGGCGTACAATTTTTCGCGTCGATGCCTTCCCTGATCTTTTGGGCGAAGCGCGAAGCTTAAAGCGTTTGGGCATCGTCTTGGGGCAGAGTTTTACCGAGAACGCACTGCCAATTGATGCGACCCGCGAAGGGCTGCGGCTCCATGGATTTGCGGCACTTCCGACCTATCATCGCGGAAATGCTCAACAGCAGTATTTATTCGTCAATGGCAGGCCGGTGAAAGACCGGCTGCTCCAAGGGGCATTGCGCGGCGCCTATCAGGATTTTCTGGCCCGAGATCGTCACCCTGTCGTGGCGCTTTTTCTTACGGTTCCCGCCGAGTTTGTCGATGTCAATGTCCACCCGGCAAAGGCGGAGGTTCGGTTTCAGGACCCTGGTCTTGTTCGTGGACTGATCGTGACAAGTCTTCGCCACGCTCTTGCCGAGGCAGGTCATCGGTCTTCAACAACTGTCGCGGGCGCGGCACTTGGTGCGATGCGTACCGGCAATGCTCCTTTTGAGACAGGTTCCGCCGATGCCGTAGCGCACAATCATTCACCACGCCCCGCTTATCAGCAGGATTATGGTCGTAATCGCGGGCTTGCCGACTGGAGCCAGCAATATCATTCGCACGATGAATTTGCGCCCCAGGCACGGCCCGGCGACGAGCCATCGCAGGACCCGGCGACATTCGAAACGCCTTTGCGAGATAGCCCGGTCGATACCGTAAGCTATCCCCTCGGGGCGGCGCGAGGGCAGGTTCATGAAACCTATATCCTTGCGCAAACCGCCGATGGGATTGTGCTTGTTGATCAGCATGCGGCGCACGAACGCCTGGTCTATGAGCGGATGAAGGCGCAGCTTGCCGCAAAAGGCGTTGCGCGTCAGGGTCTGCTATTACCAGAAACAATTGAAATGGAGCCGTTTCAGGCAGAGGCAATTGTTGAGCGCGCGGCCGAACTTGCCGAACTTGGTCTGGTGGTGGAGCCTTTTGGCGGCGGCGCCGTTTTGGTTCGCGAAACGCCCGCGATGTTGGGTCATGTGAACGTCACGCGGCTGTTGCGTGATCTGGCCGATGAAATCGCCGAACTCGACCAGGGTCTCTCTCTGAAAGAAAGGCTCGAAGAGGTTGCGTCTACAATGGCCTGCCATGGCAGTGTGCGCGCCGGGAGGCGGCTGACCGCGGAGGAAATGAACGCCCTGCTGCGCGCGATGGAGGCGACCCCACATTCAGGACAGTGCAATCATGGTCGACCGACCTATGTCGAGCTGAAACTTAGCGATATCGAAAAACTATTTGGGCGACGGTAAAGCCGTCAGATCCATCAACTTTCACCTAAGCCCGATCACGCTGTTGCTCGATTGATGGTTCGACATTCATCTCTTTGTTCAAAAGTGACAGTCGCTCATCAATCTCCATAAGCGCAATGCGAAGATGCAAGGCGCTCGCGGTCAATTGATAGTCAACGACGTCATCAAGCACATGCGCGAGCATATGTCGAATTGCCTGCAGGGCTTTGGCTTCGGGGTCAATCGGGGGGGACATCACACACTCCTCACTTGCGCTGTCACAAAGTAGAAACACAACCTTAAATGTCAATAAAAAATATTATACACTCTATAGTTGTTTTATGTGTCTGGTTGATAACGACAAACGCTTATCTGTGTATCACCAAAGCGAAAGGTGCGCTCAACATCGAGAAATGGGAATTGGGGTATCGTCTCTCGCTCGTGCTCAATGCACAAAAGTGCCTGGGGCGCCCAAATTCCATTATCGTGGTGGAGCGGAAAAACCCTTTCCAGGAGCTGTTTTCGGTAAGGCGGGTCATAGAAGGCGAGTGTCGCAGGCGAGGCAAGCGATCGAAGTCGCTGGCTATCCTGAGGGAAAGTTTGGGTTTTCGGCTCTGCATCAAGCGCTGCAATGTTTCTTTTGACAACGTTGAGTGCTGCGCGGCTGGTATCCACAAAAATGGCGAATGAGGCCCCGCGTGATAACGCTTCAAGGCCAAGCGCACCGCTTCCCGCAAAGGCATCGAGGACAATCGCGTTATCCAGTGGGGTATCGGCCCGGTGCGATAAATGGTTGAAAAGACTTTCGCGTACCCGGTCCGAAGTCGGCCTCGTCTCCAGGCCCTTGGGCGCGATCAGCGTTCGTCCCCGCCAGATGCCTCCGGTAATCCGCATGGCATTAACGTTTTTTTCGTTCAGACGGGCCCCCTGCGCCGCGCGACCCCTCCGACCCCGACCGGCTGCCTGAACGTTTGCTTCGTTCGGGTTGGCCAGCTTTTATGGTTTTTTCAGCCGGGGGGCGGCGCCGTTTGGCTGGCCGCTTGGCTTTGGGCTTCGCCTTCGCCCACCCCTCGCGCTTAGGCACGCGTTCGCCCGTATCGTCGTCAGTTGTGTCGCCACCTTCAAAGAATCGCCACAGCGCAGGCATGTCTTCCGCGATTTTCGCGAGCGGGACCGTTCTAACGTCGCCTTCGGCAAGGTTGCCGAGCGCAAACGGCCCATATTGCGTGCGAATCAGTCGGGTGACTTTGAGCCCCAGATGCTCCATCAGTTTTCGGATCTCGCGGTTTTTTCCTTCTTTCAGGGTAAGTTTGAGCCAGTGGTTCGATCCCGTGGAGCGCTCCAGGATCGCTTCGACCGGCGCATAGGTTATCCCGTCGGCGGTCACACCTTCCGCAAGCGTCGCAATCATGGCGTTCGACACCCTTCCGTGTACGCGCACGCGGTAAACCCGTGCGATCGCTTGCTCGGGATGTTCGAGGTATCGGGCAACCTCACCGCTATTGGTCAGGAGCAGGAGCCCTTCGGACGTCAGGTCGAGCCTGCCAACGCTGATCACCCGTCCCAAATAACGCGGCAAAGCATCAAATACAGTTTTTCTGCCTTCAGGGTCATGGCGGGTACAGATCAGATTGTTCGGTTTATGGTATCGCCAGATGTGCGCGCGCTCAGGTGCTGCGACAGGTTTCCCATCCACTTCGATTTCAGTTGTATCATTCACCAGAACAGCGGGTGAGGTGAGCGTTTTCCCCGCAAGCGTAATCCGGCCATCGCCAATCATCCGCTCAACCTCACGGCGCGAACCGACCCCGGCGCGGGCCAGCACCTTTGCAATCCGTTCGCCTCGACTTCCCGTCTCAGGGTCCGGAGCGATATCAGTTTCGGTTGGAGGTAGTGATGCATTGCTCATAATGGTAGGCGATACGCGTCCCCGACGCTCTTGGAAAGGTAGAACCGATCAGCGCGCACAAAAAACCGGAGGAACCGAGTGCATTGGCGTTCCCTATGGAGCGCGCACTCCTTAACGCGAGGCGGGCTGGCGAGATGGGCGAGGTGCCGGTGGGTGCGGTGGTTGTAAAAAATGGAGAGGTAATCGCTGAGGCGCATAATCTTGTGTATGACGGTCAAATTCCAGACCCCACAGGCCATGCCGAAGTGCGCGCTTTGCGCAGCGCTGCCCGTGCGATCGGGTCCCCCCGGCTTGATGGTTGCGACCTTTATGTCACGCTTGAACCCTGTGCCATGTGTGCGGCGGCGATTGCTATCGCCCGCATTCGCCGGCTGTACTTCGGGGCCGCAGACCCGAAAGGCGGCGCCGTTGAGAACGGACCGCGGTTTTTTACTCAGCCAACCTGTCACCATCGGCCCGAAGTTTTCGGCGGGATCGGTGAGCGCGCGGCATCGGAGCTATTGAGGGACTTCTTTGCCCGGATGCGATCGAGCTAGAGCATCGTTTCGAGACCATTCAGGCTCAAAAATCGACGGATCATGGGTCCAATCTGATCCATGACCTCGAACTGCATATTGTGTCCAGCGCCGGCCACCTGCGCGGTCATGATGCACCCATTCATCTTTGGAAAGGCATCTGGCCGATTAATCGGCTTGCTCGGCGAAATCAGCAAGGTGGGACATTTGATTTTGGCGACAGCACTCGGCCCATCCCAGTTTCCGATGGCCTCCCATGCTGCGCGGACAACCTCAGCCGGTGTGGCGAGAGCCGCCGCGATTTGTGCGGCAACTTCGGCCTCGTCCTCAACCGCGGTGAATGATGCGCGAATGAGCTCCGCAACAAGCTTACCCGGGTTTTGGCCACCGAGCGCCCTGGTAAATGTCTCGCGAAAATCGAGTACTTTTTGAACGGGGAAGATTTGTGCGGGGTCGAGTAGAATGAGTGCGCTCGGATCGACGTTGCCTGAGGTCGCAAGTTCAATCGCGATCTGTGCCCCCATCGAGTGGCCAATCAAAATCGGACGAGGCGCGCACGTGGCTGCCGTCAACGCGCTTACAACCGCGCGGGCTTGGGCTTCGATCGAATAATCCGACGCGAGAGGGCTAGACCCATGGCCTAAGAGATCGGGCCGCAATCGCCGATGGTGTGGGAAAAGTCGTGCAAGCGGTGCCATCGTTGCATGGGTACTGCACCAACCATGAATGATCACCACGGTGCCCAGCTTTCCTGGCTCGTCAACGAGGGCTAGCGTGGGTGTGTCGAAACTCTCCGCGCTCATCCCTCGGCCATATGCCGCTCGGCCTGGGCCCACGCGAGCGTCGCCAGCGGTTCGAGCATGGACCCCATCTGCTTCGCATGCGCCGAGGCCGCCGTCCCGCGGACCACCCGTCCCTGAATTCCGTGCAAGATCGCGGCAAGGCGGAACATATTGTATGCGAAATAAAAATTGAGCCCGGCAATCCCGCTACGGTTTGTCCGTTCACAATAACGCTGCACATAGCTCGCTTCGGAGGGAATGCCGAGCGCATCAAGATCAAGGCCCATCAAGCCGGTGAAACCCTGAGGCGACATGCGATACATCATCAGATGATAGGTGAAATCGGCGAGCGGATGCCCAAGTGTTGAAAGCTCCCAATCGAGAATCGCCCGCACTTCCGGCTTTTCGGCATCGAAAATCATATTATCACATCGAAAGTCGCCATGAACGATCGATGTTTCGTCACCCTCGGGAATATGCTGGGGCAACCATTCAACAAGCTTATCCATGGCGGCGGACCTGCCCGCGGCCTCATCCGCTAGATACTGTTTTGACCAGCGCCCAATCTGGCGTTCAAAATAGTTTCCCGGTTTGCCATAATCGCCGAGGCCAATCGCTTCGGGATCGACCCGATGGAGCCGGGCAAGCGCATCATTCATCGCATCGAAGTAAGCCTCGCGTTCCGCTGCCTCCAGTGCAGGGAAATGTGCTTCCCAGAAAATGCGACCATCGACACAATCCATCACATAGAACATGGTTCCGATGACGTCTTCATCTTCGCAAAGCCCATAGGTCCGCGCAACAGCCACATCGGTTTGGGTGCCGAGTGCGGTAATCACGCGATACTCGCGGTCTACGGCATGCGCTGATTTCAAAAGCTTGCCCGGGGGTTTGCGCCGAATGACGAACGAACGCCCGGCCTTGTCAGTCAGCTTATAGGTCGGGTTCGATTGTCCCCCCTTGAACTGCTCAGCGGTCAGCGGTGGGGCAAGGTCAGGAATAATCGTTTCGAGATAGGCTGTTAGACGATCAATATCGAACTGGTGCGCCTCTTGTACATCCATTGTACCAGAGAATTTGTCCTGACGTTCGCCCATACTCTTTTGCCTCCCCAAGATGATACACAGCGGTGCTTATCGGGTGCATACTTAGTCTTCCGTCTGACCCTGTTCTTTTTCGATCGCCCGCCAACCAATGTCACGCCGAAACATACCGCCAGGCCAATCAATCTTTGCAAGAGCATCGTAGGCTTTGCTGGCTGCGGAGGTGACCGACGATCCACAGGCGGTGACGGCGAGGACCCGGCCGCCATTGCTGACCCAAACATCATCGACCTTGCGTGTCCCTGCGTGGAAAATCCGCGCGCCCACGGCCTCAGCATCCGCAATACCTCGAATGGTTTCCCCCTTCTGATACTGTCCCGGATACCCGTCGGCCGCCATAATGACGGTAAGTGCCGTTTCCGCCTTCCATTTCGGCGTGATCTCCGCAAGCCCCTGGGTGGCCGCCGCGTACATAATCTCCAGGAGATCACTTTCGAGGCGCATCATTAATACCTGGCACTCAGGATCGCCAAAACGCACATTATATTCAATCAGATGCGGGCCCTCATCGGTCATCATCAACCCGGCATAAAGCACCCCTTGAAAGGGTGTACCTTCTGACGCAAGGGTTTCGACCGTTGGGCGGATGATGCGTTCGAGGATATCGGTCTCGTCGGTCAGGATAGGAGTTGGGGAGTAGGCGCCCATACCGCCGGTATTCGGGCCAACATCGCCGTCGAATGCACGCTTATGGTCTTGAGCGGTGCCAAAGGGCACAGTCGTTTCACCGTCGGTAATCGCAAAAAAACTTGCCTCTTCGCCATTCAGGAAGTCTTCGATCACCACCTCTGCGCCGGCATCTTTGCCGTATTTGCCTGCGAATATGTCTTCGACAGCGGCCACTGCGTCCGGCAGGCTGTGGGCAACGACAACCCCTTTCCCTGCGGCCAGACCATCAGCCTTGACGACGATCGGAACGCCTTGTTCGATGATATATGAACGCGCGTCGTCGAGATTTGAGAACCGCTGGTAGGCCGCCGTAGGAATATCTGCGCGATCACAAAGCGCCTTAGTGAACCCTTTTGACCCTTCCAGCTGCGCGGCAGCTTTTGATGGTCCGAATACGGCGATTCCTGCCGCGCGAAGGTCATCAGCGATCCCCGCGACCAGCGGAATTTCGGGACCTACCACAACCAGGTCAACACTGTTTGCGTCGCAGAATGCGATGATGTCTTGATGCACCGCAATGTCGAGGTCGACACATTCGGCGATGGTTGCCATGCCATCATTTCCGGGTGCCACAAAAAGTTGTCGCAAATCTTCAGACTGGGCGAGCTTCCACGCAAGCGCATGTTCTCGACCACCGGAACCCAGCAATAAAACAGTTTTCATTGGAATAAACTCACACGCGAGTAACGGCTTACCAGCAAGGGCTCGTCATCACTCAAATATTGACACGTGGGCGGAAGATGTATCACGCCATAGGGGAAACACAAGGGACCCCCTTGTAGGGCTAAATGTGCGCGAGAGGGAATGAATTGACGACGCTCAGCAACGTTGAGGAATTTTCGGTCAGCGCACTTTCAGCTGCCTTGAAACGCGAAGTTGAAAACCGTTTTGGCCACGTCCGTGTCCGCGGTGAGATTTCAGGATTTAAGCGCGCGGCATCGGGCCATCTTTATATGGCGTTGAAAGATGATCGTGCGGTTCTCGATGCGGTTTGCTGGCGCGGCACTGCCGGGCGTTTGGGGTTTGACCCTGAAGACGGGTTGGAGGTGATCGCAACCGGGAAACTGACCACCTACCCAGGCCGTTCCAAATATCAGATCGTCGTTGATCACATGGAGATCGCGGGCGAGGGCGCGTTGATGGCGCTGCTTGAAAAGCGTAAGAAGGCGCTGGAGGCAGAAGGCCTCTTTGCTGCGGAGCGGAAGAAGCCGACCCCATTTCTCCCCAAGGTCATCGGCGTTGTAACGTCACCCACCGGTGCGGTTATCCGCGATATCTTACACAGGCTCTCCGACCGTGCGCCGAGCCATGTCCTCGTGGCCCCTGTGAAGGTTCAGGGCGAGGGGGCGGCCCAGGAGATCGCGCGCGCCATTACGGCTTTCAACGCGCTTGCCGATGAGGGGCCCGTTCCACGCCCTGATCTGATTATTGTCGCGCGTGGAGGGGGCAGTATCGAGGACCTCTGGGCGTTCAACGAAGAGATTGTCGTACGTGCAGCGGCTGCATCGCGGATCCCTTTGATTTCGGCGGTCGGGCACGAAACCGATACAACGCTGATCGACTATGCTTCGGATTTGCGGGCACCCACTCCGACAGCAGCGGCTGAAAAAGCGGTGCCGGTACTCAGCGATCTGAAATATACGGTTGGAGAATTCGCCGCACGACTTGACCGAGTGGCGGAGCGGACCATCACCCAACTTCGCGAACAGATCGCATTGCGCAGCCGCGCCCTGCCGCGCCCCTACGATCTCATCGCTAATGCCGCGCAACGACTTGATGATACCTCAGAACGATTGCCACGCGGATTGGGGGTCCTCGTGCGCGGAGCTGACCTCGGCTTGAAGGGGGTGAGCGCACGGCTCAGGCCGGAAGCGTTGAACCGTCAAATTACGACATTGGCCACCCATGCCGACACTCAAATGGACCGCCTTGAGCGTTCGATGGCCCAAACGATGCAGCACCGGCTGGATCGACTTGTGGTCACCGCCCAGGCGATGCGCCTCAAACCACTCATCAATCGAGTGAAAGCGTCCGCGCAGCAACTTGAAATGGCGGCGCAGACTCTGTCGAAAACGGTGATCAGACACATGGAGCGTGGCGAGGGCCGTCTGGACGCGGCGGCGCGGATTCTGGAGGCAAGCAGTTTTCGTCGGACGCTCGAGCGCGGATTTGCCCTCATTGAAACCGCCGACGAGCCATCGCCGCATCTTATTTCATCGGCAGCTGATGGTGAAACCAAAGACCGCATACGGGTCCGCTTTCATGATGGCAGCATCATTGCAAGCCCCGAAGGTCCGCGCGAGCCGTTTGCCAAAGAGCAGTCAAAGCGCACAAAACCTGCACCCAAATCCCGGCAGACAGCCACGAAAAAAGAGCAGGGCGACCTTTTTTCCTGAATGTGCCATGACAGGCATCTCGATTTTGCTGGATTCACTGTTATGATGCTGCCGATCGCATCGCCTTCGATGGCGCGGTCGAAGCTTCCGTATGTGGACGAAAGAAGGACCTATCAACGATGATTACCAAACGCGGCTTGGGGGCTGAACGATCGCCCGGCGAAGCGAGGCTGATCTTCGACGCAGCGTCTTTCCGCATGGTCGAGCGCGGGAGCTTCGTCAAATGTGCGGTGACCGGGAAGCCGATTCCGATAACCCATCTCAAATACTGGAGTGTTGAACGCCAGGAGCCTTATTTTGATGCGGTGGCGTCGCTTGAAGCCGAAACTCGTGCGCGCGACAGTCGGGCCACTGGCGCAGACAATGATAATCTCGCGGACCCCTCATGAAGCGATCGGTTTCGATGTCACACAAGTCGCTTTGGGCCTGCCTCAACCTGGCAATTCTCGGGTTCAGCGCGGCGCTTTGGGTGTTTCCAATTGGCGAGTCTATTGCGCAAGAGCCAGAGGCGATTGCGACCTGCGCCAGACCTGAAAAAGTAAGGGGTGAATTGGTCCAGGGGGGCCTTTTATTGATGCAGGGGGAGCCTGGTATCAAGGTCGTGGTGACTGCATCTCACCGCGCAAAGGAAACGCCGATTCCGGTGGCGCAAGATGGATCGTTTCTTTTGCCTTTTCATCGCGATGAGGCGCGCGAGGTTTCGCTTTCTGTTAAAAAAGCCGGGTGTTCGCCGGTTGGTCTGTCTTTCACAATCGAACCTCAGGCCTATCAGATTCAGCGCATTGACGGGCTGCCGCCAAAGAAAGTCGATTTACCACCTGAGATCCGCGCGAAGCGTGCTGCTGAACTTCGCCGAATTGGGGCTGCGCGCCGCGCGTTTTCAACCGATGGCGGCTGGCGAGAGTTGCTATCTTGGCCGATTGAAAATGCCCGTGTGAGCAGTGTCTACGGCTCGCAGCGGATTCTGAACGGCAAGCCGAGAAGCCCGCATTCTGGCGTCGACCTCGCAGCACCAACAGGAACAAAAATCAAGAGCCCGGCCGATGGTGTGGTCCGCCTTGCCGCCACCGATTTTTACCTGGAAGGCGGGATCGTGATCATTGATCATGGCTATTATCTCAATTCAACGATGATCCACCTCAGCGAGATTCTCGTCGAGGAGGGCCAGCAAATCAAACAGGGCGACGTCATTGGTGCGGTCGGTGCCACCGGTCGGGCAACAGGCCCTCATCTGCATTGGTCGCTTGCCATTGGCCGCTTACGCGTCGATCCCATGCTCGTGCTCGGTCCTTATCCGTTGGCAAAGGAAACGAATGCGCTGTCGCCCTGAGTTTTGGTTTGTGCGTAGTTTAGCTGCCTTTGGTCTTCTGTTTTTGCCTTCGCTTGGCCATGCGTCAGACTTTGAGGTCACGGGTCTGGTTTCCGGCGTAACCGATTATCGCGATCGCGGGATCAGCCTTTCGACTCAGCTCCCGTCCTTCAAATCGAGAGCGGATGTCTCGCATAGCAGTGGATTTTTCTTCGGCTCGTCGTTCAATACTGTCAATGATCCGAATGGTGGCGATATCGAGTTTCAACCGATCGCCGGATATAGTCGCGACATCGGGATCTATTTTGTTGAAGCGGGCATTGAAAAAACTGTCATCGTTGGGGGAACAACGGGTACCTTTGCCGAGGGCTTCGTAACCCTTGGCGCTGATGTTGGCTTGGCGGTTGCCCGTTTACGCGTTTTATGGAGCCCGAATGACATCCAACCGGGTTCGCGCGACAATGTCTATGTTGAGGCGCGCGCCGATGGCCAGGTACCCAACACGCAGTTGGTGATCCGGTTGCGTGCGGGGTATGAAAGCCTCTCGCTCGGCGGCGATAAAGTCGATTGGGAATTGACGTTGAGCCATGCCTTTGGCCCCATTGATCTTGCGGTGAGCTATACCGACAGTACCGTCTCCGAATTGGCAGGGCAGGATGGCGGTGCAACCGGCATTTTTTCGATACGCTATTTCTTCTGATCGTCGTTCTTGGCCGATCCTTGGTGTTTCCTCGCCTTGTCTGCTTGCCAAGCGGCAACCGCGCCTGCCAATCGAGGTTGAAGATCGCAAAAAAGGGCCGCCCCGCCTGCGACCATGGGCGGTATCTCGGGCTTCCTTGCCTCAACGCGCATCTTGCGGCCCGCATAGTCACCAACCGTTCCGCCCGCTTCCTCAACCAAAAGGACGCCCGCAGCGATGTCCCAACAGTTTTTCGCACTCACGGTGAGCATGGCATCATGGTGGCCTGCTGCGACCCATGCCAAACGAAGCGCGATTGAATTGGGTTTCGTCATCGCCATTTCGGGCCAGGGAGACTGCCAGTATTTCGTTTTTAGGGTCGACGGATCAATGAGAACCCGCGCGCCTTCAAGGTCCCGACGTGCGGAGACCTGAGTGGGTTTTCGATCACAAAACGCACCGCGATCCTTTTGGGCGGAAAATATCTGACCGGTCATCGGGTCCATCACGGCCCCTAGTACGACAGTGCCGTTTTCAACAAGCGCGATTGAAACACTGAATTCAGCGCGGCCTTTCATAAATGCGCGCGTCCCATCAATTGGATCGACAACCCAGATGCGCGCACTGTCCAGCCGTTCGGGGCCCTCGGCAGTTTCTTCGGAAAGCCAGCCATATTGCGGACGAGCCGTCATCAGCGCCGTGTGGATGAGGCCATCGACCGCGATATCCGCTTCGGTCACACTGTGTCCGGGATCCTTTTCCCAGCTTTTGAGCGGTGTCCGAAACAGCTGTTTCGCCAATCCACCAGCCTTTTGAATGGTATCAAGCAGCAGCGAGAGGTCGTCTTCTAAAGTCACAGGATGTCGCGTCGCATGGTCATTGCCCGGCAATCATCATGTCTGGGATTGCGAGTGTTGGAACATTTGTCCCATACCGAAACTCAAGGTCATCGGCGGCGATCAAACCACGAAGCATCGGTTTCAAATTGCTCGCGATGGTAAACTCATTTACCGGTTCGCCAAGCTTCCCGTTTTCAATCAAAAAGCCTGCCGCCCCGCGCGAGTAGTCGCCGGTCACGTCATTGACGCCCATGCCGATCAGCTCGGTCACATAGATACCGGAGTTGACCGACGCGATCAGCTCCTCCGCGGTGCCCGCTCCCCCTGCCAGGTAGAGGTTTGTCGATCCTGGACGGGGCGGCGACGAGACCCCACGGGTGGCGTGACCAGTGGATTTCATGCCCAACTGTTCAGCCGTACCCAAAGACAAAAACCAAGACTTTAGAATTCCGTCTTCGACCAGGGCGAGACGCCGGTTTGGTAGCCCTTCAGCATCAA
>JBCDDR010000012.1:0-24298 GCA_039180205.1 Pseudomonadota bacterium
CGACGGTTTTGATGAGCAGCAACGGGTGCGTTATTTCGAGATTTATGACGTGAATAAAGACATCATCAGTCACAAGATCTGGATGCACCTCGATCAGCCTGAATTTTATCGTGTTGGCCTGGTCACGAAAGATGGTCATTATATCGAGTATGTTCGCGACGTTTAAGCCATCGTCGGGACGCCTGAATACGCCAACCGGAGAGCCGTAGGCTTTCTCGTTTTGCCACTCTGATCCTTTCCCAAGCGGGTGCTGGCCAAAGACTTATCACCTCGTTTGGTGCGCGGACTCCCTCTTCGCCTCTCAAGTTTACGCCGTTGGCGTTTCAAAAGCTCGTTTATCGCCTTTCAAAAGCGCCCATATCGCGTGTCAAAATGAGACTGCGTGAAAATGCGCTGTGTCCGATTTTCGGACAGCCGATACGTTTCTGGTCCGTATCGAATCCTTCCGATACCTCTAACCTATTCAAAAACAAAGACTTCTGGATTGGCATGTTGCTTGCCACCTGATGAGGGTGGCTCATCGGAGCGTTTCCCGAACGACAGCTGCACTCAGCCTGGTCCTTTGCCTGAGCGGATCAGGCTGGAAGACTTGGCGGTCCCTGGCGTGCGTATCTGCGCGGGACCGCTCTTTTTTTCGTTCCGCATTAAAGTCGTTATCGACCATGCGCGTTGGGTATCAGAGTTTCCCCGTCAGCGATGAATTGGTGATAGACGCGGCCCCTTGTCTTCATGCTAGTCTCACGCTCAGTTTTGGTATGGAAAAGGGAGGGTTTCATGAAGTTTTCGTTCCGAATGAAATGGAAAAACCGAATTGTGCTGTTACCGGCGTTTGCAGCCTTGCTTGCGATCGCGACACCATCGGCATTTGCCGAGCATCACGAAACAAAAAGCAAAGGGCCCGCACCGTCTGGTCTTGAACGCACCGAACGCGAAGAAGCCGCGCGGATCGCGGGGAAATCGCTCACTTATAAAGTCAGCGCGGGTTTCACTCAGTTGCTGGATGAAGAGGACAAACCCCGCGCGGAGATGTTCTCTACAGACTATTTTGTGGAAACCGATGATCCGTCGAAACGACCGGTGACCTTTATCTTCAATGGCGGGCCGGGGTCGGCCTCGCTCTGGCTCCATATGGGGGTTTATGGGCCGCGACGGGTGGTTATCCCTTCCAATGCAATCAACCCTGGATCGGCCCCCTATGAGTTTGCCGATAATGACGCCAGCATCCTGAATGTGAGCGATCTGGTATTTATCGACCCTGTGGGAACCGGGTTCAGCCGCGCGGTGGGCGAAACCAAGGCCAAGGCATTTTATGGCGTCACCGCGGATGCGGACTCGGTCGCCGATTTCATCCGCATGTGGCTGACCAAAAACAAACGATGGAATTCGCCCAAATATATCTCGGGCGAAAGCTATGGTACTACGCGTGCGGCGGCTGTTGCGCGGTCACTCACCGGTGGTTATCGCGGTATCGCTATCAACGGCGTGGTCCTGGTGTCATCGATCCTTGATTTCTCAACCGCCAGATTTCAGCCCGGCCACCCCACAAGCTACGTCGCCTTCCTGCCGACTTACGCCGCGACTGCGTGGTATCACAAAAAATCAGGACACCAGGATAAGTCCCTAAAGGAGGTCGTTGCCGAGGCACGTCGCTTTGCGGTTGATGAATATCTTCCGGCGCTGATGAAAGGGGCTACGCTGAAGGGTGAGGAAGAAGCGAACCTTGTCAAACAGCTTGCTGCGCTGACCGGTCTTAGCCCCGAATATATTCGCCAAACCCGCCACCGGGTTGGCCCGTTCCGTTTTATGAAAGAACTCGCGCGTGACGAGGGCTTTTCGGTGGGTCGTCTCGATAGTCGCTATAAGGGTATTGATTTTGATGGTGCCGGCGAGCGTTTCGATGGCGATCCCTCGGGCCAGGCGATTGAGTCGGCGTATGCAGCCGCGGTAAATCACTATCTTACCGGAGAGCTCGGTGTGCCTGTCATGCGCGAATATAAGGTGTTGACGGGCGAGCCTGGTCAAAACTGGGATTGGAATGTCGGTGGGCGGCGCGGTTGGCCCGCTTATCTGAACGTTGCGCCCTGGCTTTCAAAGGCCATGCGCGAGAATCCCGATATGCGCACGTTGGTTCTCAACGGGTATTATGACCTGGCAACGCCGTTTTTCGGTACCGAACTCACATTCAACAATAATAATTTCCCGCTCGATCGGGTGGAAATGGACTATTACGAGGCTGGCCACATGATGTATGTGCACGAGCCTTCGCTAAACGCGGTTGGCGAACGGGTGCGGAACTTTCTGACCAAGTGACCGAATTTAGTAATAAAGAAGGTGGCGCGGTGATCTTGAAAATCGCGCCGCCGGTTGCCCGGATCGAGATCGATCGTCCGGCGAAATCAAATGCTTTCACGCTCGATATGTGGGAAACGCTTCCGAAGCTTATCGACAACGCCTGCGCAGCGGATGGCGTGCGTGTCATTATTTTTACTGGTGGCACGCCCGGCATTTTCAGCGCCGGTGCCGATATTGGCGAGCTTCTCGCGATGGCGGATAACCGTGAACTGATAGAGCGGCATCAGTCTGCCGTTTTTGCGGCGCGTGAGGCCGTTCTCCACGCCCCTCTCCCCACAATCGCGCGGATCGACGGGGATTGTATGGGGGGCGGACTGTTGATTGCGGCCGCTTGTGATTTTCGTTTGGCGCGCGACGATGTGCGTTTCGGTTTGCCGCCTGCGCGTCTCGGTCTCGGGTATGCGCCCAAGGATGTCGCTATTCTTTGCGCGCTCATTTCCTTTGCCCGTGCGAAGCGCATGCTCCTGACAGCGCGTCCTATTTCCTCCAATGAAGCAAGCGATTGGGGGCTTTGCGACCTTTTCGCTGATACCAGCGCGCTTGATGACGCCGTATCGAAGCTTGTTGATGACCTGGTCGCGGTTTCGGCTCAGTCGCAGGCGGATATAAAACAAAGTTTCGCTCAGCTGCTTGCCAATGAATCCTTGGAGGATACCCACGCGCGCGCCGCTCTCGAAGCCGCCTACGCCGGTGATGACTTCCGCGAGGGAATGCAGGCGTTTCTGGAGAAACGTCGCCCACAATTCTGACCTGTTTCACAGCCTCGTGAATGACAGTGGTCCGATTGTGTAAGGCAAACCGGCGAAGATCCATCTAATCTATGGGCTGGTTGAAGTCGTGTCCCCTCATCAAACAAGTCAGATCGATCCGCCCGATCGCGTTTAAGATCAAGTGCAGGCTGGCACAATTGAGCGCAGGTTGGGTCGACGCGACCCCAGCTAAACTGCGAAAGGGTCAATGATGGCTGCGCAAAATCCAACTGCGCCTTCGACATCAAAAATGATTGCAAGCGATCGAGCGGCAGACATGTCAGACGCCGATCCAAACCGGCCAATCCTCGGTGTGTTTACGCCAAAGGTCGCAGCGGGTTTTGTAAAAATCACGATTTATTACGGGTTGCTGGCACTTTCGCTTTATCTGCTCAAGTTCCTGTTCGCCGACCTCTTCGCGATGCTGCCAATCGGCGGCGTGGATACGATGTCGGATAGTTTGGACACGATTCCAAAGGACGTGCAGGGAAGTTTGCGCGAGATCGTCGAAACGACGGTCAATGGGGATCGTCTGCGTGAGGCGCGCGATCTGTTCTTCGCCCTGCTCGGTGCGGGCGCCTATATGGTGCCGATTGCGTGGGTCTATGAGGCGACGCGCAAGCGATGCGAACAGGACAGGGCGCTCCTTGAAACGATCCTATTGATGCCGATTATCGTGGCGGGGATTGTGTTGATCGTCCAACATTCGCTCGCCCTGGCCTTTTCACTCGCGGGTATCGTCGCGGGCGTTCAGTTTCGCCGCGCGCTTCAGGTGACGAGTGACTCGCTCTATATTTTCATCGCTATCGCCGTTGGGTTGGCTGCGGGGGTAAAGGCGCTCGAAGTCGCGGGTGTGATTTCGATCCTTTTCAACTATGCGGCTCTTATCACCTGCCAGGCGGGCTATAGCCACTGTCCGATCGATGATCCGGTTCCGCCTCAACCGACGGCAGGCGAAGCGAAGCCCAAAAAAAAGAAAAAGAAGAAGAAAAAACAACCGGCGATTATTTCACCTTCGGAGGCTGTAACCCAGCCTCATGCACCAATTGAAGCCGCAGGAGAAACGCGGTCAACGGCATCCCGGCGGCCGGTCGAGCCAACGGCTGTCCCCGCCACATTTGATGATCAACGGCCACCAGTCAGACAAAATCCAGCGAAACCTGAAGGAGAGATTTCATAATGAGCGCACAGTCAGGTTTTTTGCGATTTTCCAAAACCCCGTTGATCAGACCACCATTGGTGTGGGGTGTTCTTCTGATTATCAGCCTCTCTGCCGTTTCCGGAACCGCCTTCGCGCAGACCAGGCTGAAGCCGAAACCAAAAACTGAGCTCATACAAGAAGAGTTGCTCGTCAAAGATAGTAGCGGTGCGCTCGTCAATGTTGATACCCAATCCTCGCTCATCTTCGATGACCGCGCACCTGCCGTTTTTCCTACGACAGAGCGGATTGTCGTGATCGGGGATATTCATGGCGACTATGACCAGTTCGTCCAGGTTTTGAAAGATACCGGACTGGTCGATGCGAAGTTAAAATGGCAGGCAGGCGATACCCATCTCGTTCAGATGGGTGATGTTGTTGATCGAGGCGACGGCAGCAAAAAAGCGATTGATCTTCTCAGGCAACTGGAGACCGAGGCGCGCGCCGCAGGCGGGTATGTCCACACACTTGTTGGCAACCACGAGGCGCTCAATATCGCAGGTGATCTACGCTATGTGACCCCGGGCGAGTTTGCTGCCTATCGCACCAAGAAATCGAAAGCCACACGCAACGCCTATTACAAGCAAACAATCGCAGCGATTAAAGCGCGGACGCCGAAAGAAGAGCTGCCGAAATTCGACAAGGCCTATCGAAAGGCATGGGAGGCCAAAGTGCCCCTCGGCTATGTTGAGCATCGTCGTGCCTGGTCAAACAGCGGCATATACGGAAAGTGGGTGAGCAAAAACCCCGCGATCATCAAAATTGGGCGCACGATGTTTCTGCATGGCGGGATTGGCCCGGCATATGCCACCAGTTCGCTGGAAGAATTGAACGAACAAATTTCAAACGAGCTCGCGAGTTCGACCCCGCTTACCCAGCAGTCGTTATCGTTTCAGTCGGAAGGTCCGCTCTGGTATCGGGGGTTTGCAAATCCTTCGCGGGGCAAAGCCGAAGAGATATTGCACCTCGAAAAAGTCCTCAAAAACTTCGATGTGGATCGCATTGTCGTGGCACACACGCCAATCGCTGGCGCGATCGTGCCTCTTTTCGATTCTCGTGTCGTCGCGACCGATGTTGGACTGGCGGCGCACTATGGGGCACGCCGCGCGGCGCTACTGATTGAAGGGGATCAACTCACGGCGATCCACCGCGGTCGCCCGCTCGTCCTGCCATCGAGTGATGCGGGCGTGCCGGATTATCTTGCCGAAGCCGCTAAACTTGATCCAAAACCATCGCCCGCCAAACGGTATGCAAAGCAATTTCAGAAATTGTTTTTGGAAGATAAAACTGCTGCCGCCAAATGATCACGCGCCGCGTGATGGTGGGGGTGGTGATGGCGTTGTTATTTCCACTTGCCGCTGCGGCAAACTCATCGGCGGACAAATTACCCGACCCGATTGCTCAGTTTGATCTGCCAAGAGAGCTGCGAGAGGTGTCTGGGCTTGCTGTGCTGGATGAAAACACCGTTGTTGCGCATGATGACGAGCGCGCACGGATTTTTACGATCAATCTGCAAACCGGGTCATCCGCGCTATGGCTTCAGTTCGGGAAAAAGCCAGTTCGTGGCGACTTTGAGGGCATCGCACGGCTTCGGGGCTTTGTCTATCTGATGACCAGTCGCGGTGCACTCTGGTCTGCGCGCGCGCCCGGCGCGGATGAGGCATTGCCGGTCATTCGGGAAGACGCAGAGCTGACCCAGCAAAAAACCGGTTTAGCGAAGATTTGCGAGGTTGAGGGCTTAAGTGCAGCGGGGACGGATCTCGCTATTGTTTGCAAGGCATGGACCGGGCGGAAACGCAAAATACCGCGAAATCATATCCGTTTGTTCATTTTTGAACCGGATGCCAAAGGCGGACAGGCGCAAGCGCTGCGGCCGGTCAAACCCGATGAACGCTGCCAAGCGGGCAAGCGCTTCGCACCATCGGCACTCGTTCGTGGCAGCGATAGCGCCGCAGCAACCGATTACATCATGGGACTGGCCGCCGAAGATTTTCGGCTTTGGATCAGTCGCGCGCCGTTAAAAACATACCAGACCATAAAACTAAACAAAACACGCCACCCGCAAGCCGAGGGATTGGCTGTCATGCCTGATGGCCGAATTGTGATTGTCGACGAGCAAGAGAAAGGTGACGGCGGACTGCTGACCGTTTACCCGCCACTAAACACTCTGATTGACTGATCGACCCTACCCTAGCGTTTCAAAGCCGCGCGGCTAAAGTCCGATCCCTGGAATGCGTTTCCAAATCGGTAGGGTCCCCAAACGAGCCGCGTGGTTTTTTTGGTCTTGTGATTGACCATGTACATGTCATGCGATCGCCAGAATGATCCCTCATAAAGCCGATACTGACTGAATGTGAGTGTTTTCACATGGGTGTTTCGGCGGTCAAAATAATGGATTTTCTGGCTGAGCAAATATTTGGTATCGAGCCAGACTTCCTGACGGCTATATCCTGAATGTACCGAAACGGGTCTGCGTTCAAGAACGTGGCACACCACCTGTCCGCAGGGTTCATCCCGCAGATGACGATAGGTGTATTTCTCAAGCTCGGGGGCCGTCATGTCCTCATAGGCAAACTCACTTCCCATAAAGGGGCCTGCCTGGTTGCGCGAAGCGATGCGTTTGACGCGCTTGATCGCTGGCATGAACATCCATTGCTCGTCGGAGGCGTCGAGCTTTGCGTGGGTCAGAAGTGCACTTCCTTTGACATCGTTTGGTCGCTCGAAAACGATGAGCGACCGGTCGCCTTCTTTCGTATCCCTGACTTCGAGCGATTTGATGGTCATTTGGCGCTCAGCGGTGGCACCACGGGCGTTGGTCAGCACCATCGTCACATCGGCGATGCTGTCGCCAAAGCCCGCATGGATTTCGTCAGCGCGTTTGGCGATATCATACCCCCGGGTTGACGCATCGCTATCAGCTGCGCTCGGTGCGGTGCCAAGTGTGATCAAGAGCCCTAAAGTCAGTGCAAAATGCCTCATCATCCCCAGGTTACCTTCTCTATGCCTTCGAAAACAATTGTCCCACCATCGTCGAACGCGATGAAACCTCCTGCATCGTCGCCAAGATCGATTTCGGTGTCCTCTCCAGTGGGATCGATGACGGAGCCATCGTCGAGATGGATCGTCCAACCCGTGCCGTCGGCGGGTAAGTTCGCTTCGGTAAGATTGATCTCATCGGTCCAGCCGGTGCCGCCGTCTACGGTGTTGGTTTCGGTCGTGCCATCGAAAATGAAGAGGTCGTTCCCGGCATCGCCATAGGCCGTGTCGTTTCCGGTGCCGCCAAACAGCGTGTCGTCACCATCCCCGCCGCGCAGCGTATCGTTGCCGCCGCCGCCTTCGAGCGTGTCATTACCCGCACCGCCGGAGATATCATCAATGCCGGAATGGCCCTGGATGAGATCATCACCGGCGTCCCCTAAAAGCGTGTCGTTGCCGCCAAACCCGACGATGGTATCGTCACCAGCGCCACCAGAGATCGAATCGTCGTTTGCGGTGCCATCAAGCTGCTCGTCGATTGCGAACGTGCCAGCGGCGAGTTTGCCGACACCATCATCGCTCAACTGCTGATCGAAAATCACGACATTGTCGATTTCGCCTTCAAAATAATGGCGGAGCTGGTCGGCAACGCCATCTCCCGACTGGTCCTGAGATACACCAATGACCCAGGGCTCATTATTGCCGTCAATACCGCCGGTGAAGGTCGGGTTGCTGGCGACCTCGACCCCATCAAGAAACAGCTTTAGGCCATCTTCACCAAAAGACACCGCCACATGATGGTCCTGTCCATCGGAGAGCGAACCCGGATCACTTTGTAAAACAAAATGCTCATCTTCGGTTTGAACCCGTAAATATATTTTGCCTTGTCGTGTTTTCAGATCGAAGTGGCCGCCGCCGTCGAAACCCGAGGAGTCTCGCGAAATCAAACCATTACTACGAGACACATCGTCTGAATTAAACGCGAGGGCAATCGTGCCGTTCGCCAATTGGAAGTCAGTACTTGCCGGAATCTCAACATGGTTTGTGCCGTCGAAATAGGCGCTTGATCCATCGCCGCCCGAGGAAAGTTCGCCACCAGAATTGGTGGCGCCATTCTGATAGATGCCGTCATGATCACCGACCGAGTCTCGAACGGCGCTCCCGCTGCCTTCAAATGACCAATAGGCAATTGGTGCAGGTGGGGGGGTGTATTCGTCGATCGAAACGGTCTGGTCCTGGAATTCCAGCATCTCGATGCCGGAGATGACCTCGGTTCCTTCATTTCCAAGCGTGCCAATACCGTTATGGGTAACTGTGAAGGTCCCATCATTATTTTGAACGATGTCATATTCATCGCGGTTACCGCCCAGGATAAGCGTATCGGTACCATCGCCACCGGTGATGGTATCCGCGCCTGCACCACCATAGAACTGGTCGTGGCCCGCGCCGCCGGTCAGCGTATCGTCACCGCCATAGCCTTCGAGCTTCATCCCGCTATCGTCGGCGATAATAATATCGTCGGCGGTGCCTGAACCAGCAATCAGGTCGAGGTTGATGAGCACATCACCCTCCGCCCAGCCGCCGCTTTCAGCCAAATTGTCGGTCAGGTCGATATTGACACCGGTGTCGCTTGCAACATAGCCAACGTAGGTAAAGCCGTCTGCCGCGCCGATGATGACGTCAGCACCATCGCTACCGCGCAGGTTGTTGTTCCCACCCTCACTGATCATAACGTCACGACCGGATGTGCCGTAGGCGGTTGTCGCGACATCACCATTGCCAACGACAAGATTGAACTCTTCGCCATCGAAACCGAGCGTTTCAATGCCTGACAATGTGTCAGTGCCGTCAACGCCGGAGGTATCAAAGACAACCAGGTTACCGTCGCCGTCGAGCGAGATCGTATAGTTATCGATTGTATCGGAGAAAACCGCTGTATCTATACCCGAACCCCCATCAATGACATCATCGCCGCCGCGGCCTTCGATACGGTCGTCGCCAGCCGAGCCGGTGATCGTATCACCTTCACTGGAGCCGGTAATCATATCGACGTCAATCAGCTGAATACCGGTAAAGTCGAAGTTATAAGGGCCTGCACCTTCGCCGCCGAAAGTCTCACCGGTTACAAGTGAGCCATCGATGATCTCAATTCCTGAGCTCGCCGCAGAAAAATCATTTTGAACATCATAACTATCGCCACCGAAATCGGCGAGAACGAGTGTATCGATACCCGTAGTTCCTGTATCGGCAACGGTATTGCCTTGGGTGGCACCAGCGCCGACGCGGGCATGCAATTCGATCCGGTCAGACCCGTCGCCACCGTCAAGAATATCGATGCTCTCGCCGTCAATCAGGGTGTCATCGCCCTCACCGCCATAGAGTGTGTCGCTACCGGTTCCCGCCGTGAGAGTATCGTTACCCGCGCCGCCGTCAATGACATCGTCACCCTCACCGCCACGCAGATCATCGCTGCCCGCACCACCGGTGAGCGTGTCATTGCCGCCATAGCCAATAAAGATCATCCCGCTATCGTCAGCAGTCAGGATGTCATCGCCTGTTCCTGAGCCGGATACCGCATCAACATCAATAAACACATCGCCTTCCGCGTGGCCGCCGCTTTCCGCAAGATTATCGGTCAAGTCGACAATGACGGCCTGGTCGCTGCTGTGATAATCAATGTGGTCATGACCTTGCGCACCGAAGAAGACGTCTGCGCCTTCGCTGCTGTGAATCCAGTTCGTACCAGCGCCGCCAACGACCAGGTCGTCTCCGCTCGAACCGGCGATCGCACCCGCATGGAAGTCATCACCGGTTGTGCCAAGAACGAGATTGAAACTCCGGTCTGAAAACTCAAGTGTTTCAATGCCCTGAAGCGTGTCTGTCCCTTCGTTTCCAACGACATCAGTGAGCACAACGTTGCCGTCTGTGTCCAAGGCGAATGTGAAGTTGGCTATGCCGCCATTAAAAATAGCGGTATCGGTACCTTCACCTCCTGTGAGCTGGTCATCACCTTGTCCGCCAACAAATTTATCATTACCTGCGCCGCCAATTAATGTGTCATCGCCGCCATAGCCGGTTAGACCCATGCCGCTGTCATCAGCCCTGATATAGTCATCGGCGAAATTTGACCCGGTTACGGCATCGATGTTTATCAGAACATCACCTTCAGCATGACCACCGCTTTCCGCTAGGGTGTCGGTCAGGTCGATGGTAACGCCATCACTGCTATTCCAATAGCCAACGGTTTTATACCCATCATTGCCGATTATGACATCTGCGCCATCACTGCCCCGAACACGGTCGTTGCCGTTACCGGTAATGATCAGATCACTCCCGCTGGTCCCATTGATTGTGTCGCCCGCCTGTCCGTCACCATCCATATCATTTCCGGTGCTGCCAAGAACGAGGTTGAAGTTACCATCGGTGAATTCGAGACTTTCGATATTGGAAAGCGTGTCGGTGCCTTCGTCACCGGCGAGATCCGAAACGACGGCATTGCCATTGGCGTCCAAAGAAAAACTGAAATTTTCTACGGCATCATAATAGCGTGCACTATCGTTGCCCGAACCGCCATCAAGATAGTCATCCCCTTCCCGACCCATAAGCCGGTCTTCACCTGCGCCACCGATGAGGCTATCGTTACCACCATAGCCATTTAAGATCATCCCACTATCGTCAGCGATCAAAACATCATCGCCTGTGCCTGAGCCGGAAATGGCGTCAATATCGATAAAGACATCGCCTTCCGCCAGACCCCCGCTTTCGGCGAGGTTATCGGTCAGGTCGATGGTGACGGCATCACTACTCCAATAATCGATATGCGCATGGCCGCCAGTCCCGACGATGACGTCCGCGCCTTCGCTGCCTCTGATCCGGTCACTACCGCCTCCCGCGATTACGATGTCATCGGCGGCCGTCGTTTCTATGGTAGTTCCTCCTAGCCCATCCATGTCGTCGCCATTCGTACCGAGTACGAGATTATAACTCTGATTATCGAAGCTAAGTGTTTCAATATCTGAGAGGGTGTCGGTGCCACCGCTACCTATGGTGTCGGTAACGGTTGCGTCGCCATCGGCGTTCATCAGAAAACTGAAGTTGGACGAGACGCCATCAAATACCGCCGTGTCGGTTCCGCTCCCGCCATCAAGGGTATCATTTCCGGCACCGCCACTAACAATATCGTCGTCGTTATTCCCTTGCAGGGTGTCGTCGCCCGCGCCGCCGGTCAGTGTATCATTACCAGAGCCCCCCTGCAGTGTCATACCGCTATCGTCCCCGATAATCGTGTCGGCATAGAGCGACCCGGACACCTGATCGATATCGCGCAGGATATCACCTTCGGCTTCTCCCCCGCTTTCAGCCAGGTTGTCGGTAAGATCGATATTCACGGCATCTGAGGCGCTGGTGTAGAAAACCGTCGTATGGGAGTTCTCTCCGCCAATGAAGACGTCGGCGTCGGCGCCGCCGGAGAGGACATCATTACCTTCCCCGCTTAAGAAGATCTGGTTGCCGGCGCCTGAGGTTTGATAATTGTTCCCGTCATTGCCCTCGACAATAGTGAAGGTCACACCGCCAAAGCGCAGCGCCTCTACATTCGTGATGACATGGGTGCCCTCATCACCCATCAGATCGGTGACTGTGAGTGCCTTTGTTGTCGCGTCGAAGCTGAGATCATAGTTGGAGATATCATTCAGAAACGGGACCGTGTCATATCCGTCACCGCCGTCTATTTGCGCACCATCAGTTTGACCGTAGAGGGTATCGTTGCCAGCGCCACCTTCGATGACATCATATCCGCTGCCGCCGAAGATCCTATCATCGCCTTCGCCGCCCCTTAAGGTGTCAACGCCATGATTTCCAAAAATGATGTCGTCGCCGTCATTGCCGTGAATAACGTCTTCGCCATCACGGCCATGAAGTGTGTCAGTATTTGCTGACCCGGTTATGGTATCGTTACCCGTTGTGCCAGTAACCGACGTTTCTGTAACGCCGTCGTCAGTAAAGGTGACGCCAGATCCGGAAAGTGTCAGCGCTTCCGCCACATCGTTTACGGCCAGTGAAATGGTTTGTTGATCGGTTGCGCCCTGACTATCCGTAACCGTCACCGAGAGATCGAACGTCGGGCCGTCAGTTTCAAAGTCGAGGCTCTCACCAGATTTGAGCTTAAGTTCAAACGTGCCGGCATTGTCGACAACTTCAAATCGGGTATCGGAGACGACGAAGCTTAGGGTATCACCATCATCCAGATCGGTGGCTGAGAGGGTGGCGACCGTTTCGCCGGTAGTGTTCTCATCGAACGAACCGTCTGCGGCAACACTATGGCTGAGCAACGGCGCGTCGTTGGTTCCGGCTACCGTTACGGTCAATGTGGCATCGGTCGATCCACCGTTTCCATCCTCGACGGTGTAGCTGAATTCCTGATGGGCTTGTTCTCCTTCGGCGAGCGCAAGGACCGTTGGGGAGTCACTATCAACGACAAACGCATAGCTGCCATCGGCATTCAGCGTTAGTGTCCCGAGGTCGGTCGCTATTGGGCTTCCCGGGGATACATCATTCAAATCGTTGCTGATATTTGTAATGGTGAGGCTGTCGACATCTGCGTCTGTGGCGCTACTCAGAACGTTGCCTTCAGAAAACCCACCCGTTTCGGTTTCGGCAGCAAGTCCGATGACAAAGTTATTGATGCCCGCCGAAAGCGTTGAGACCTGTGCCGCTGTCCCGGTGTCGAGATCAACTTCATAGACGTTCTCATTCGTATCGATGGCATAAAGCGTGCCATCGCCATTGCTTGAGATGCCAAAGAGCTCAGCGCCACCGGCAATGTCGCCTGCTGCGACCGAGGTGGGCACGGTCGTCCCATCCGCAGCGTCAACATCGAGCTCAACAATCGTTTTGTTTGTCGCTGAAAGATAAAGTTTGCCTTCGACCTCAACGAGATCACCGGATGAAAAATGACCAGTGTCTCCCATGTCCGTGATAGCGCCGGAGTCCTGATCTATCCTGTACAAATGGCTGTTCGTTCGACCCACAGAGTAAAGCGAGCCATCTGAAGCAAAGGATAGGGAATTTGTATATCGAGGAAGTTCGGTCGCGATGACTTCGAGAACACTTCCATCTGCTGGATCGAGTTGCAGCAATTCAGAGCTTTGGAAATCAATCGCAAATAGTTCGCCTTCCGGAGATACGGCGATGTCAGCGAGCACCCGCCCACCGGTAGACGAAATTATGTTTAACTCTCCGGTAGTTGGGTTGACCGTTCCGAATTGGCTCATATCCGTGACATAGAACACGCTCGATGGTGCTGCGGTAGAGGCTGTTGTATCTGCGACCACTGGTCCGTCATTCGTGCCCAACACCGTTACGCTCACTGTTTCTGTGGACGTCGCACCACTCGCATCGGTGACACTGTAGGTAAAGCTCACATCGCGGGTGTCGCTATCGCCAAGATCCTGGAAATCGGATCCGGGGTCGAAGCTGAAACTGCCATCGGCGTTGACCGATATCGCGCCTTCGGAGGGTCCGGTTTCGAGCGCGAAGGTGAGGCTATCGCCGCTGTCGAGATCATCATCGGATGCAGTTAATTGGCCTGTAACAGCGCCGTTGTCTTCGGTTGCCGTGACCGGGTTTTGCAGACCGGTTGCCACGGGCCCATCATTGGTGTTGGTGACGCTGAGGGTGAAGCTCGTTTGGGCAGTGGCACCGACATCATCGGTGGCGATCACCGTGACGGTCGCATCGCCAACGTCGCCGTCGGCAGGGGTCCCTGAGAGTTCGCCGGTCGTGGCATCAATCGAGAGCCAGGCAGGGGCACCCGCATCGAGCGCATAGGTCAGGCTATCGCCCGAATCCGAGTCTACATCACTGAACGCGGTTGCGGCGTCCATGGTGAAGGCCGAATCTTCGGCGGTACTGGCATCGGCAATGCTGGTCACCGTGGGTCCATCATTGGTGTTGGTGACACTGAGGGTGAAGCTCGTCTGTGCGCTTTCCCCGGCATCATCGGTCGCGATCACCGTGACGGTCGCATCGCCGACGTCGCCGTCGGCAGGCGTGCCCGAAAGTTCGCCGGTCGTGGCATCAATCGAGAGCCATGCCGGTGCCCCCGCGTCGAGCGCATAGGTCAGGCTGTCGCCCGAATCCGAGTCCACATCACTGAACGCCGTCGAGGCATCCATTGTGAACGCCGCATCTTCGGCGGTTGACGCATCACTGATCACCGACGCCACCGGCCCATCATTGGTGTTGGTGACACTGAGGGTGAAGCTCGTTTGGGCAGTGGCACCGGCATCATCGGTGGCGATCACCGTGACGGTCGCATCGCCAACGTCGCCGTCGGCCGGGGTGCCCGAGAGTTCGCCCGTTGTCGCATCAATCGAGAGCCAGGCCGGGGCGCCCGCGTCGAGCGCATAGGTCAGGCTGTCGCCGCTGTCGCTATCGACGTCGAAGAACGCCGTCGCCGCATCGAGTGTGAAGGCGGCATCTTCGGCGGTTGACGCATCACTGATCACCGAAGCTACCGGCCCATCGTTTGTTCCGGTTATGGAAAGTGTGGTTTCCCCAGTGGCCGTCCCCCCGGCACCGTCACTGACGACATACCGAACGGTTACCACGGCCGTATCTCCGAGGCCCAAATCGGCGAAGCTTTCGCCTGGTGTAAAGGCAAGCGCGCCATCGACGATCTGTATGTCGCCCTCTCCGTCGATAACGCTCGCGGACATCAGGCTGAGCGTGTCGCCGTCAACGTCTGAAAAATTGTCAAGAACACTGAATACGGTCTGATTGGCTGGGTCACCCTCAGGGCTTTGATCCTCGCCCAGAAAAACGGGAGCATCGTTGCGTGCAGCTACATCAACGGTTAGCGCCACCGACGTGATATCGGTATCGCTTCCGTCCCGGGTCGTTGCGGTGACGTTGAGATCTAGCGCGCCGTTGAAATCAGCGGGTGGTGTCACCGTAAGGGTTTCAAAAGACCACCCACTCACATCGACCGGCCAATCATCAACCTCGATCATCACTTGCGAGGTGCCATCGCTGAAGACGGTGCCTGCGGGTGCCCCATCGATGGCCACGCGAAGGCTATCGCTCAGATCGCTGACATGGGCATCAATCGAGAGCGCGATTGCCGTATCTTCGGCACCTGCTGCGGGTGCAACATCAAGTGTTGCGGCGCTGGCAAAGTCATCTTCGCTCACAACCACTTCGACCGTTGAGCGCGTCGCAATCGTTCCATATTCAGGAGCGCCGTCGTCTTCGGCATCGCGAATGCTGACGATCCCCACTTCGAAGATGGCATCGCCGCTGGTTTCATCATCGCCTGCGACCATGATTTCGAGGGCAACCTGGGTTTCGCCGGCGGGGATTTCAACAACCATCCCGTTTTCATCAAGGCCCTGGAGCTCAACGAAAACCGGTCGTGTAACCGGGTGGCTGAGGGTGATGGCAAGCTCAAGCAGCTGATCCGTATCCGTCTCCGGGACCACCAAACGTCCGGCGCCATCAGGCGAGGTCAGCGAGACCGAGGGGAGCCCGAGCGCGCCAGCATCTATCGGATCGCCGTCGACCGAAATTTCGAGCGTCTCGACCCCTTCAACCACGACATTGAGTTCATTGAAGGCGAAGCGGCTTCCGGGTTCCTCGCGCATTTGAGAGAGAAATGCCTCAACTTCGCGCTCAAATTCTGCAGACATGTCGTCGGCGCGAAGCTCGAGTGCGAGTGTGTCGGTGCCATCGCCGCCATTGAATACTGTTGGTGCCCCTTCTGGCGCACGCCCACCGGTGAACACGAGGCGGTCGCTCCCTTCGCCCCCCTCGATTTGGATTTCAGGATCAAAACCGAGTTCATCCGCTGCGGCGAGATCTTCGGGCATGATAACAATGTCATCACCTCCGCCAAGCTCGAGAGCGCCCGGCTGAGGCAAATAAGGTGCATCGTCCGCAGAAAAATCAACCGTGTCATCCTCGTCGGAAAAAAGGTCTTCCGCAGCCAGCACATCGACCGAAATCGTCTCGGTAAATTCCTGTATGTCGTCGCCATCCCGAACCGTCGCGATCAGCGTCAAATCAAAATCATCGTCCTGGCGATGCGGGGTTTGCACGGTCAGCGCATCGCGATCCCAGTCGCTGATATCGACGCTGTCATTCTGGTCATCGGCGGTAAAGCTGAGAACACCATCAGACAAAATTACACCAACGGGAATATCAGCGAGAAGCAGTGAAAGCTGTTCTGATCCATCAAGATCCGAAAGTTCAGCATCTATATTGAGCGCGATGGCTGTCCCCACCTCACCACTATCGGGATCGCTCGAAAGAGCAGGTGCATCAGCGACCCCGCCCACCAGAAAGCTCACGTCTGCACGGCTGGAGATGCCACCTGCACCCGCGATTTCATAGGTAAACCGATCTTCACCGGAAAAGTTTTCGGGGGGGACATAGGTAAAACTGCCATCGATATCGATGATGATCTGGCCGCCCGCTGCGGTTTCAAAGCTGCCGGAGACCAGGCTGATTTGCGCACTGTTTTCGGCGGCCTCATTCGCCAGCAGATTTCCGCTTACGGTCGTATCTTCTTCAAGCGTGAAGTTTTCACCTTCTGCGTTGATGATCATCGCCTGGGAATCATTTTGATCGGTGGGCATTTCGCCAGGTTGGCGCTGAGTTTCGCGCGTATCTTCAGTCCGTTCGCGATTTTCTTCTTCGTTTGATGCGTCGCCAGATCTTTCAGTCGCGAGATTGGCGGCAATCAGCGCATCAAGGTCGTCCCCATACCCGGCGTCGGCGAAGAGGTTTTCGCCTTCGGTCTGTTCAATTTGCGTATTTTGAATGGTGATGGCGTCGGCGCTTCCGTAGGTAGCGGCCATTCCGTCTTGGGTTATGTCATCAGTTTCCGGGTTTCGATCACGCTCACTCTCATCATCCGCCGAATCGGGACGAGCGACACCATCGCCATCGCGTTGAACGGGTTCGAAGCTGGGATCAATCAAATCGACTTTGTCGCTCTTCTGGGATTCCAACATATCAGAAAGTTCGCCGGAGAGCGTATCGCCTGCACCTGCAATTGTGCCTGGCAATGGCACAGGGTCTTCGTATGTATCCCCTCCCAAATGCAAATTGGCGCGGGTTACATCATCATCGTGTTCAACTTCAATCGGAGAGGAAAGCGTGGTGTCATCAACAGGTTTGTCGCGTCTGCCTGTCCCTGCGTCGCTTGTGGCCGGGTTGTAAAGGGGATCACCCTGATCGGTGGAGGAGGGTCCTGTCGAGCGCGAGGTATGATCAGCCACAGCAATTTCCTTTTTCCGAAACACCAGGCACAGCCACCATCTCGAAAACCCGCCTGTTCTCTGGCAAATTTCCAACACAGACATGCGCCCGTAAACGCGCAGATCGAAAGATCAAACCTTTCGTCTGACATAGCTGAAATAATCAGAAAAATTGAACAAAGGATTTATGCGAAAATTGAATGTAAAATTCATAGTAAACAAAAGTTTTACTATGGATAATATTGGAATTACTTCGCCCTAACTATGCGGGATTGAGACGTAACGACGCTTGTCGCATCCAATTTCGCTTAACCAGCTTGAAAGGAATAGGCACTAAAGCTGTTAACCAAGAACCGGGAATTTTATCTGATGTGATGAATGTGGATGGGCGAGTTTCGTGCAAGCCAAGTGGGGGTCGCACCTTTTTAAGCCCATTCCATTTTCGAGGTCAGATAGTCTGATTTGGAAGTTGCAAACGTGACGATAACAGCAAAATCAAGCCACGTTGGGTATGCAAACGGTGAGAGTTCCACGCAGGGTGGGGGGGCGGTGTTTCAGGCCTGTCGTCGGTTATGGGTTGATTACTTGCCGCTGTTTCGCGCCGATATTCTTTTTGCGTCGTTTGCTCTCAATATCACTTCGCTCGCTCTGCCGTTGGTAACGCTACAGGTCTACGATCGCATCATTCCCAATGTTGCACTTGATACGATGAGCCTGCTGATTGTGGGATTGATCGGTGCTCTGATGATCGAATCGATCCTCCGGTTGGTCCGTTCTTTCATTACAGGGTGGCTTGGCGCTCAGTATGAACATGCGACCGGCTCGTTAGCGGTTCGAAAGCTCCTCGCCACCCCGATCAATGATTTTGAAGAAACCGCCGTCGGTGAGCATCTCGATAGGCTTTCAAGTATCGATCCGGTGCGTGATTTTTATGCGAGCCAGGCCATGCTGACGCTCGTGGACTTTCCCTTTGCTATTTTATTTCTGGCACTTCTTGGGGTTATCGGCGGCTCATTGGTTGTGGTGCCGATTATTCTGATGGTGGTGTTTGGGCTTATCGCTCACCACATCGGAAAAAAGCTCCGCGGTAAATTAACCGAACGCTCCACCTGGGACGATCGGCGCTATAATTTCATCATCGAGGTGTTGAACGGCATTCATACACTTAAAGGCTTGACGATGGAGCCTTTGATGCTGCGCCGGTACGAGCGATTGATGGAAAATTGCGCGCGGGTTGGTCACGGCATCGGTTATCTCAATAGCCTTGCCCAGAGTATTGGCAGCGCCTTTTCGCAAATGACGATGGTGATTGTTGCTTCGGTCGGCAGTCTATATGTGATGAGCGGACAGATCAGCGTCGGGGCGCTCGCGGCTTGCACGTTGCTTGCCGGTCGTACAGTGCAACCGATCCTTCGCGCTTTGGGCGTTTGGTCCCGTTTCCAGAACATTCAGATCGCCGAGGAGCGCCTGGATGAGATCGACGCAACCCCGGTTGAGCCAAACGGGGAGGCAGTGCCAAATGCGATCAACCTGGTAGAGCTCAAAAATGTGACGCTCAAGGTGCCAGGACGTGAAGCCCCTCTCTTTGAAAACATCAATTTTGAGATCGCCCGGGGAGACGTGATCGGCGTGAAGGGCCCAAACGGTTGCGGCAAGTCAACATTGTTGGGCGCGTTGATGGGATTGATTGACCCGGCGTCTGGAGACATATTTTTCAACGAGCGAAAAATTGACGTTTGGGATCGCTCGGCGATTCGCCAACATATTGCCTACCTGCCGCAACGTGCTGTCCTCTTCCAGGGCACTGTTCTCGACAATCTCACGGCCTTTGAACCTGAAAAGAATATCGATCAGGCGCTTGAGTATGCCTGTAGGTTGGGGCTCGATCGTGTATTTGCGTCGCTCCCTGATGGCTATGAAACCCAGATCAATGCAGGGGGCCGCAGTTCCGTTGCCGCCGGGATCGCCCAGCGGATTGCGATTGTTCGTGCGTTGGTCCGTCAGCCAAGCTTGATCTTATTTGACGAAGCCAATTCGGCGTTTGATCGGGAAACCGATGTTGCGCTCCATGGGTTGCTTCAGGAACTAAAGCGGCAGGCAGCGATCGTTCTCGTCAGTTATCGCCCGTCGCTGCTCGCGATCGCCGAACGGCAGATTGATCTTTCGAACCGGGGAATTCGTGAAATCGATTTGCCGATGCCCGCAAACGCAAATTCGCCCAATGCCGGAAAGGCGGGTGAGACGGAGGTAACGAACCAAGATGTTGCCACGGGAGCAGCATCATGAATGCGCCGATTCCCCGCGATGGTTTGACCCCGGTTGCTAAGCCCCGCCTGAAGGCCAAACCGACTGACCAGCTTCATCTGGCGCTACAAACGGGACGCTTCGGAGATTTCGAAGCGACGTCGTCTTTTGCGTCCTGCCTGATGCCCTTTCTCAATGCGCACGGTTGGCGCGGAACGATGCGCGAAGTGGCCGAGGCATTGCCGCATTTTGCAAACGACCTCGGTCTTGATGAGCTTCGGAATACTTTGGCAAATCTTGGCGTCGAAACACGCGCGCTTTCGCTCACGCTCGATCATGTGGACAATCGCTTGCTTCCATGTATCGCGGTCAATCAGGCAGAAAAAGATGAAGACCCCGAAAAGGTCGTCGTTCTGGTGCGGCAAGAGGGCGAGACCCTGATCGCCTATGACCCTGAGATACGCGAAGAGCGAGCACTTGACGTCAGTGAGCTGGGCAGTTTTCAAAAGCTTTTTATCGTCAAAACTTCCGATCGTCGTCAGCGTGAGCGTGAGGCAGCCCGCAAAAACTGGGTCGGCTCCCTTTTGATGCGATTCCGCCCGCTGATCCTCGCCATGTTGGGGATGACTTTCTTTCTCAATATTCTGTCGATGATCGTTCCGCTCTATATCATGGCGATCTATGATCGGGTGATCCCGTCTCAATCGACGCGGGTGCTTGCGTTTCTTGTTGGCGGTATCGCGATCGCATTCCTTGTCGAAGCGGTGTTACGGCTGATGCGGTCGCGGGTCATCGCCTATATCGGGGGGCGGGTCGAGCATCTGGTGGCGACGGGGACGTTCCGCCAAATTCTAAACCTGCCGCCGGGTTTGACCGAAAGCTCGCCAGTTGGTGCCCAGGCCGCACGGCTTAAAGAGTTTGATTCGGTCCGTGACCTCTTCACAGGGCCGCTTGTGGCAATCGGGCTGGAGCTTCCCTTTGTTGGGCTGTTTATTGCGGTCATTGCATTCATCGCAGGTCCGGTCGCGTGGGTACCTGTTATCATGATGGCGCTTTACATTGTGATCGGGCTGATGATGTTGCCATCGCTCAAGCGATCAGTGGCGAAGTCATCGCGGGCGCGGGCCGAACGGCATGGGTTCACGGTCGAGATGCTGGCGAATGTACGCACGATCAAGCAATTGGGCGCTGAATCAATCTGGACCAACCGCTACCGCGATCTGTCGGCCGATTCGGCCTTCGCACATTTCAGAACCGCTCAGATTTCCTTCATGCTGCAGACGTTTGCGCAGGCGATTATGATGGGTGCGGGCATCACCACCATCGCCTGGGGCGTGATCCGCGTCATCGAGGCCAACATGACCATTGGTGCGCTGATTGCAACGATGGCGCTCGTGTGGCGGGTGTTGTCGCCACTTCAAAATCTGTTTTTGATGCTCACGCGATATGAACAGGTCAAGCTTTCCATCCAGCAGATTAATCAACTTTTACGCTTGCCGACCGAGGCCGCCGACGAGGGCGAAAAGCCGATTTTTGAACGGCAATATCGCGGTGGGCTTGCCATGAACCGTGTCAGTTTTCGATACCGGCCCGATGCCGAGCCCGCGCTTCTTGGTGCGTCGTTCAGTATCGAGCCCGGGCAGGTTGTGGCGATCATTGGCGGGAACGGGCAAGGCAAGAGCACCGTGCTCAATCTGCTCGGCGGTCTCTACCGCCCGCAGGCCGGCCAGGTGCAGATTGACGGCATTGATATTCGTCAGATTTCCCCACTCGAAATCCGTCGTTCCATCGCATATGTGCCGCAAACACCAAACTTCTTTCATGGTACGATTGCACAAAACTTGCGCCTCGGGCAACCGACGGCCAGTGATGAAGACCTGCATGAGGTCTGTCGCAAGATTGGTCTCCTCGATGCAATTCATGCGCTGCCCGATGGGTTTGAAACGCGTTTGGGCGATCAAAAGCTTGAGCATTTAAGCATGGGCTTTCGCCAGGGACTCTCGATTGCCCGCGGGCTGTTGCGCGGCTCGCCAATCCTCTTGTTGGATGAGGCTGCCTTGGCACTCGACGAGATTGGCGACAAAGCGTTTCAGAACCTGTTGGAGGAATTGCGCGGCAACACAACTGTCGTCATGGTGTCGCATCGACCCAGCCACATCCGGCTTTGTGATCTCGCGATCCTTGTTGAACAAGGTCAGATCGCAAATGTCGCACCGCCGAATGAGCTGCTTGATCAGATGATGAAGAAGCCTGCGTAACGAGCGCAGGTTTCAGGCAGCTGATCGGCTGCTATCCCTAAAGTTTTTCTCTGTCTTCAGAGCGTCTTAACCTTACTGTGGCATGTCACGGTATAGCTAGTTTTCACGAAGAGTTTGGTTATGAGCTTGCCCGAAGTCCGATCATCAAATGATGCGGTGGCTGGTCCTGGAAGCGATCTTCAGCTGCCTGACCGCGCGCCGGCGAAAAAACAACTTTCGCGGGGCGGTAGCGTGGCAAAGCGCGCAAACATGAAGTTTCTGTCGCGCTCAATCCTGCTGGAGGAATCGGGCCCGCCCGGTATGCTGCGGCATACGATTATGGTCGGGAGTTTTCTGGTTCTCGCCTTTCTCGGCTGGGCGGCGCTGCTTGAGCTTGACGAAATGGCGTCAGCGCCGGGCGAAGTGCTCCCTGTAAATTCAATTCAGCCCGTCCAACATCTTGAGGGCGGGATCGTCGCTGATATTTTCGTCAAAAACGGCGATGCGGTAAGAGCGGGTGATCCTGTTCTCATCCTCGATAACACGGCCTTCTTGAGCGATTTGAAACGTGTGCGCGCCCGCTATGCCGCCCTCGATTTCCAGATGCGTCGCTTACGGGCTTTCGCGCTCGGGGAGGAAGTCAGCTTTGACGTTGATGGCGAAACCGAAGATTTGTCTGCGGAAGCGAGTTTCGATGAGACCGATCTTGCGGCTGCACAGCTCGAGATTCTGAGTACTCAGATCAAAGCGAGGGATGCCCAGATCGCGGTGATCGAAAGCCAGATCGACGAGCGCCGGAATGCTCTAAAGGGCTTGGTTGGCCAGGAAAGCATGCTCCAGCGCCAGGTCGCGATCGTGAAGGAAGAGCTCGAACTGCGCCAGAAGCTTCTCGACAAGGGGCTCACCTCGAAACTCGTCTTCCTCTCCACAAAACGCGAATTGAACCGTACCGAGGGTGAGCTTGAGAGCGTGCGCTCGCAACAGTCCAGCGCACGGGCAATGCTCGCGCAGGCTGAAAGTAGCCTGCTTGAACTGGAAAGCCGCCTTCGCAATGATGCGCTCGACGAAATGGGTCGCCTTTCGGGTCAATTGGCCGAAACGAGCAAAGAACTGACCCAACTAGAAGATCGTGTACGAAGACTTTCGGTCAAATCGCCGGTTGATGGTGTCATCAAAGGGTTGGCAGTCTCCGCCATTGGTCAGGTCATCGAGCCGGGCGCACAAGTGGCGGAGGTTGTACCCCAACGGTCTGAAATGGTCGCAGAAGTTCGCATTCAGCCCCGCGATATTGGATTTATCAAAGAAGGTACACCCGCGTTGGTCAAAGTATCGACCTATGATTTCGCCCGGTTTGGTGGCATTGAAGGCAAGGTGCAGCAGGTTTCCGCGGCCAGCTTTTTGGATGAGCAGGGGCAACCCTACTTCCGTGGGCGGGTTGTGCTTGACCAGAATTTTGTGGGCCGCCGTGCTGATGGGGCTATCGTGACCCCCGGCATGACCCTGACCGCCGATATCAAGACGGGGCAGAAAAGTCTGCTCGGTTATCTGATCCGTCCCGTCTACAACGCGCTTCACCAGGGCTTTTCAGAGCGCTAGCTTGCTTTGCGGCGTTCGATTGCATCCCAGATCGATCCGGCGAGGTTCGTGCCGTTAAAGCGATCTATTTCCTGAATTCCCGTCGGTGATGTTACGTTGATCTCGGTCAGATAGTCGCCGATCACGTCGATCCCAACAAAAATCAATCCCCGCGCTTTGAGCTCTGGCCCCATTGCGCGACAGATTTCAAGATCGCGTTCAGTCAACCCAATTGCTGCCGCCTTACCGCCAACGTGCAGGTTTGATCGGGCCTCGCCTTCGGGTGGGATACGGTTGAGAGCGCCGACAACCTCGCCATCAACGAGGATGATCCGTTTGTCTCCTGCACGAACTGCCGGAACGAAGGCTTGCGCCATCACGGGGTCTCGTGAGGTCTCGAAAAACATTTCAAGCACGACATTGAAATTCTGATCGTCGGGCTTCAGTCGAAACACGCCGACACCCCCGTTACCGAAGAGCGGTTTGATAATAATGTCGCGGTGCTTTTCGCGAAATGCCCTGAGGTCCTTGAGGCTGCGACTGATCAGCGTTGGCGGCATGAATTTGCGGAAATGCGCCACATAGAGCTTCTCGGGCGCATTCCGCACCCAGTTGGGATCATTGACCACAAGTGTCGCCGGGCCGAGCAGCTCAAGCAGATGCGTGGCCGTGATATAACTCATATCAAACGGCGGGTCCTGGCGCATC
>JBCDDR010000013.1:0-24196 GCA_039180205.1 Pseudomonadota bacterium
CGCCTTTTGCATGACCATGACCCGAGCGAACCGAAAGGTATTTACTCAGCAGCGGGCATGTGCGCTTCGAAATCGGAGCCGGAACCGCCATCTTCAACCGTGGCAGCATGCTCAAGATCATGTTCCGCCGCCTTCAATGCCGCCTCAAACGACGGTGTCGCATCGTCAAATGGCCGAATGACCGCATCTAAATCCAGTGGCAGCATGGTTCCGGCAACGGGAAGAACACGCTTGCGCAACGCCGCGCCGACCCGGTTGATCGCCGCCTGAGCGTCAACCTCTTTCGTCTCAGGCAGCAGGACGATCATCGCGGCATTGTCAGTCTCTGCAATTTTATCCGCTGTCCGTAGCGTCCTCATGGCAGAGAGCGCCAACAACCGCGTCGCGCGATCCGAGGTCGCAACCCCTAACGCCTCACGAATACGATAATACTCTCGCACACGAAGAACAGCGATCGAACAGGGTCGTCGATACCGGTTAAACTGCTCCCAGAATGTCTCACCCAACATCATAATGTCACGCCGATTCAAAAGACCTGAGAACCCTGACGCCTCTGGAGATTTCGCTCCAGAGACGTCCGATGCACGGGAAGAAACAACGGCTGGCTGGGCGGACGGAGTGTTCACGAGTGCGAGCTCAGGAAAAGCCTTTGCCGTCATTGTCGTGACATCTGATGATCGACGATTTCCAGGCTCGCTTGTCAGGGGACTTACCTTATCGCTCTGAGTGAGCCGTTGAAACGGGCGTTTTCCAGGGTGTGCGAATGCTTTCAGTAATACGACGGCGAATGTCGCGATCAATGCTGTCGCTTTGGAAGACACCGCCACAAGCGTGCCTTGCCCCCAACTGATGAGATCGATCAGAAACGGCCAGACAAATACCGCGCAAACCAGGGTGACGGTGAGCAGAACCGGAAGAACCTTGCCGATCGCTTGCGCCAAGAAAATATGCGCCAGCAAAAGTGATGGCGGCAGAAAGAACAGTGCGGCCCAAATCGGGTTTGGCAAGGCGAAACCAGCAACCCCCATCACGGCCGGCAATACTGGCGCAACCGACAAAACACAAGCGGCCCAAAGCGGTAAACGTTTGGGCGTTTCAACACGCAAACTCGTCGCAAGCGCGATCACCAAGGCTGCAAACAAGATGGCTTGCGCGAGATTTGAAAAGGCTTCGACCTGGTCGAAAGCCAACGCCATGACCGAAAGCTCTGCCCAGCCGAAAATCACAAGCGCAGCGGAGGCAAAACAAAGGGCCGCACCTGACGTGACGAGTTGACCTCGAATGACGATCACAAAACCAATGAATAGCCCGACGATCGACAAACCGATCATGAGCCCATTTGACAGAGCATAGTCGCCCGTTTTTCCGATCAGGACATCAGGTCGCCAAAGCGAGAGCGTTGAATGATCGGGCGCGCCGCTTACGCGCAGCAAGACTGTGCGACTTTCATTGGCTGGAATTAACAATCGATACCCGATGAAGGGTGAAGGCAACACCGATCGCCCCAGGCTATCGTGCTGGGCGAGTGCCTGCTTTTCGAATTTTCCAGGATATGTCTCAAGATAAAGTTGTATCGCACCAACAGCACGACCCGAAAACACAAGGTAACGATCAACATTAATCGTATTCGGCGCGGTAATACGACCGCGCACCCAGATCGTACCATCGGTTGCAGCTGCGGGTAACGTCGGCTGCGCAATCGGTGACCAAATCTGATCTTTGGCAATGCGTGCGACGTCCTTTGGTAAAAGTTTGCCGCTTTTATCGACCAGATACTCAAATCGCGATGTGAGGTCTATAACACCCTGAGAACCTGGTGAAAATTCTGGTACGATGCCGGGAGACTGGGCGCGGGCTGGCACCGCGGCAGCCATCACGAGCGCACAGAGCAGCAGGATGAAGCGCGCACCGGAAAGCGGGCTTTTCATCCTACCCTTTCCACATGCACGCATACCATCGCCTAAACCGAATACGCCGGTTATGATCCTGCCGCCAAACATCAAAGCTACTTTCGCTCTTGCTTTCGAAGAATACCCAGTCGATCCACCATAATCGCAACCCGTTAAGATTGTTTTTGCAAACGCCCACTCACCGCAGGCAGACATGTCGCCTGCGCCACGCCCTCGACCATGTTAAACTCATAGGTTGCGTAAGCGTCTTCGCTATCCGCCGAGTTTACGCAGACATGCCGATAGCTGGTCAACCTCGTTATCAGTCGTTGCCCAACTGGCAACAAACCGTGCCTCGTCCGAATCTGCATCGCCCCAGTCGTAAAACTGCGCGCCATCCGATCGCAGGGTCGCTTTTTCCTGATCGGATAACCGAAGGAAAACCTCGTTCGCCTCAACCCTGTGCATTAGGCGCTCCGGCAGAGCCTCGGCAATGCGCTGGGCACAGGAATTAGCGTGCCTGGCATTCTGAAGCCAGAGATCATCGGTGAGATAGGCAAGAAATTGCGCCGCAACATACCGCATCTTTGAGATCAGATGTCCCGCCTGTTTACGGTGATACGGAAAGCTCTCTGCAAGCTCGGAACGCAGAAAAACCACGGCTTCTGCGGCGAGTGCACCATTTTTGGTTGCGCCAAACGTCAAGATATCGATCCCGACATCTTTGGTCATTGCTTTGGCGCTGGTGCCGAGAGATACGCAGGCATTCGCAAATCTTGCGCCGTCCATATGCGTGATCAGATCATGAGATTTCGCCCAATCACATATCGCGGCCAATTCGTCGAGCGAATAAACAGTCCCCAGTTCGGTTGACTGGGTGAGCGAGAGGGCACGCGGCTGTGCCGAATGAACCCCACGATTAAACCCACCATACGCTGCTTCAAGCGTGTCCGGGGTCATTTTGGCATGATCCCCTTCGACCAACGCGAGCTTGGCACCACCGGTATAAAACTCGGCCGCACCGCACTCGTCGGTTTCCACATGGCTTTCACGATGGCAAAAAACCGCTGCATATGATGGCACGACAGACGCCAAAGCAATTGCATTGGCTGCCGTTCCCGTCGCCATCAAAAATGTCGAAACATCTTCGCTGAAGAGCTCGCGCATGCGTGCCTCGACAGCTTCAGTCCATTGATCATCGCCATACCCCGAGGCACCACCCACGTTCGCAACCTCGAGCGCCCGCATGATTTCCGGCGATGCGGGGACAGCATTGTCAGAAAGAAAGTTCATCGTCAGCACACCCGTCAACTATAACCCATATCTGATGGCTGCTTCGGGATCTTTGGCGGCAACCTCTTTTGCAAGATCGACGATGACCTTCGCCTGTTTCCACGTCGCATCGTCCTGCATTTTTCCATCGAGCATGACCGCGCCTGTCCCATCGGGCATGGCTTCCAAAATACGTAGTGCGAACTTAACCTCTTCAGCTTCCGGGCTGAAAACGCGTTTCGCAATCTCGATTTGCTTTGGATGAAGCGACCACGCGCCGACACAGCCAAGTAGAAACGCATTTCGAAACTGCGCTTCGCACGCCGCATCATCGGAAAAATCGCCGAACGGACCATAGAATGCCTTGATACCTTGGGCCTGACAGGCATCCACCATCTTCGCGACGGTATAGTGCCAAAGGTCTTGCTGATAAAAATTGCGCGGTGCGGTTTCATCGGTCGCATCAGGATCGGCGATAACACCATAGGCCGGATGTCCGCCCCCAACACGGGTGGTTTTCATGCCGCGCGATGCGGCAAGATCGGCCGGGCCAAGCGAAATTCCATGCATACGTGGGCTGGCACCGGCGATGCTTTCAACATTTGTCATGCCCTGGGCCGTTTCCAGAATTGCATGGATCATCAGCGGTTTGGAAACGCCGTGGCGCGCTTCAAGCATGGCAAGATACTGATCGAGGAAATGGATATCCCATGCCCCCTCGACCTTAGGCAGCATGATGACATCGAGCTTGTTTCCGACGGCGGCAACGATCTCATTCAGATCCTCCAACACCCAGGGCGAATTCAGACAATTGATCCGTGTCCACACCCCTGTGTTGCCAAAATCATTGGCCGCTACGACCTCGATGAAACCCTGACGCGCGGCATCCTTTGCATCCGCTGGAATGGCATCTTCCAGGTTGCCGAGAAGAACATCGACTTTTTTCGCAATTTCAGGCGCTTTCGCGCGCATTTTTTCATTGTGCGGCGGAAAGAAATGGATCATCCGCTCAAGCTTCGTTGGCATTTCACGGAACGGTTGCGGTGCTCCGATGGCAAGCGGGGCGAAAAAATCGCGCGGCGGACGGGACGTCATGGCATCTCTCTCCTAAACGTCAGGTTTGCGGATGTTGGAAAACGGATCGTCAGGAATTGATCGACTCCGTTACGAAGCTTGGGGCGCGTCAGGCTGGTTTTCCGGTCGTGCCCGATCAAATTCCGCCAAGTCTAAGCAAGCCGCATTGACGGCTTGAATACGGGGGTAGGCACTTAGGTCCACCTCAAATCGCTCAGCATTGTAAACTTGAGGGACAAGACAGGCATCAACGAGCGTTACCTCGGAACCACAGGCATAGGGCCCACCTTCATCTAGAAGTGTTTCCAGCGCAATAAACCCTTCATGAACCCAGTGCGCATACCAGTCATTGATCGCATTCTGGCCGTGCCCGAGCGTTGACTTCAGATACTTGAGCACCCGGAGATTATTGAGCGGGTGGATATCGCAAGCCACAACTTGCGCCATCGCCCGGATTTCGGCGCGTCTTCGCGGCTCATCCGGCAACAGCGGCGGCGCGGGATACCGATCCTCCAGATAATGAATAATCGCGAGCGACTGGGTGAGTTTGGTTTCCCCATCAATCAATGTTGGCACGAACCCTTGCACATTTGTCGCCTTGTAGGCGTCGGCCTTTTGCGCGCCTTCCTTAAGATCGACCGAGCGCTGATCATAGGGTAAGCGCTTCAAATTCAGCACAATCCGAACCCGGTAAGAGGCCGAGGACCGATAATAATCGTAAAGGGTGATCATACCTTTGGCTCCTCGCTCAGCCCCTTCACCCCAAAATCAAATACATCGTCTCGGGCATAGTGGCCAACGACATCGAGATCATATTTTCCACGGACAATTTGACGTTTATCAAGTTCAGCAACCAAGACCCCCTGTTCATTGTAAAGAGGGCCGGCAAGCACCTCTCCCAAAGGGTCGACAATCATCGAGCCACCGCGGATCAGAACGGTTTCAGGATCATTCCCTTGAATACAGTCATAGTCCTCGGGATAGTCTGACCGCCTGGCATACTGGCACGCGGACAAGACAAAGCACCGCCCTTCATAAGCGATATGGCGCATGGTGGGGACCCATGCATCGCGATCATCAACGGTTGGTGCGCAATAGAATTCAACCCCCTGCTGATACTGGGAATATCGCAGAAGCGGCATGTAGTTTTCCCAGCAAATCACAGCCCCAACGCGACCAACTTCGGTATCCATCACCTTCGTCGTGGAACCATCGCCAAAGCCCCAGATCAAACGTTCCATGGCGGTAGGCATAAGCTTCCGATGTTTGCCGAGAAGCCTGCCATCTGCGCCGATGTAAAGCGCGGTACAATATAAGGTCCCGCCTTCCCGCTCGATCACGCCCACCACAATGACCATGTTGAACCGGGCGGCAATCTCGCCAAGACGTTCAGTTGCGGGTCCCGGCACATCGATTGCGGCGGCATGATAGCGGGCAAAATCATCTCGCCCGCTTTCGCTGCGCGACCCAACCCGCGCACCAAAATCCATGCCTTTTGGATATCCTCCAATGAATGCCTCGGGAAAGACCGCAAGCCTGGCCCCCTGCCCCGACGCCTCCGCCGCAAGCGCTTCACAAAGCTCGAGTGTGCGGTCGAGATCGAATTGCACCGCAGCACATTGAACAACAGCTACCTTGAACTTAGCGGTCATCTTTCAATCTCGTTGGAAAAAAAAATTCTGATGAGAGCAGCCGGTGAGATGCTTAACCGGGAACCTGCATCCCTCGTTGGACTGGGCTACGCGCGCCGACTTTTTCCAACCATCGGCGGATCGCCGAGAATTGCCTTTGGTTGCCCGGTTGCGCCTTGGCAATGTCAATCGCAGCCAGTGTCCAAGCATACGAGGATATGTCAGCGATCGTATAGTCATCGCCCGCGAGATAGGCATGGCGTTCGAGTTGCCCTTCCATAACGGTGAACAGGCGCAGCACCTCATCTCCGAACCGCCGAATTGCATATTCATCGCCATTTTCGAGCGAATTGAAATGGTATGCCTGACCTGCCATCGGCCCAAGCCCGCCCATCTGCCACATCAACCAGGACAGTGCGGAAGCCCTTGATTGGCCGGAGGCGGGCAAAAACATGCCCGCTTTCTCCGCGAGATAAATCAGGATCGCACCCGACTCAAAGACACTTACCTCGCCATCCACGATCGCCGGGATGCGGCCATTGGGATTGATCGCGAGAAAGGCTGGTGCTTTCTGCTCCCGCTCGCTGAAACTGATCGGGTGCACATTGTAGGCAAGGCCGCATTCTTCGAGCATGATCGAAGCTTTACGACCGTTCGGGGTCCCCGCCGTGTAAAGCACGATCATCTATCACGCTCCCTTTCAGGTCAGCATCGACTTCCAAAACACACATTCGGCCGAAGTTTGCCTAGTACATGTGTTGACCACCATTGATCGAAAGTGTCGACCCGGTCACGAAACCTGCGTTCTCATCGCAGAGGAAGGCAACACCGCGTGCAATTTCAGACGCCTGGCCGAGCCTGCCTACCGGAATTTTGGCGACAATTTTCTCAAGCACATTCTCAGGAACGGCGGCGACCATATCGGTATCGATGTAGCCAGGTGCGATCGCGTTGACTGTGATACCGAACCGCGCGCCTTCCTGCGCCAGTGCTTTCGTGAATCCATGTATGCCCGATTTGGCAGCCGCATAGTTGACCTGGCCATACTGACCAGCCTGCCCATTGATCGAACCGATGTTGACAATACGACCATATTTGCGTTCTCGCATTCCGGCGAATACGGCACGCGCCATATTGAAACAGGACCCGAGGTTTGTATCGATCACGTCCTGCCAATTCTCTAGGCTCATTTTCATCAAAGTACCATCGCGGGTGATACCCGCGTTGTTGACGAGTACCGCGACCTCTCCAAGTTCACTTTCAATCTGAGCGACGACGTCCTGGCATCTCTGAAAGTCCGAAACATCAAGCTGGTAGGACTTGATGCCATTTTTCTCTTCAAACGCTTTGGCGCGTTCGGTATTCCCAGCGTACACAGCGGCTACAGTCAGGCCCAGATCTTTAAGGGCAACCGAAATCGCCTCGCCAATGCCGCGCGTTCCGCCGGTTACAATTGCTACTTTTGTCATTTCAACCTCCCCATGTTGCCGAAGCCTCACCATGGCTGCCTGAGCGCCATCCCGCAAGCTCCTTCTCCACCAAATGCGCCAGAAGTCGTATGCTGGGTTCACTCGCATTCAGGCAGGGGATATAATGGAATTGTTCACCGCCATTTTCGATAAACATTTCGCGGACACCGATCGCAATCTCTTCGAGTGTTTCAAGACAATCCGCGGCAAACCCCGGGGAAACGATCGCCATACGTTTGACCCCCTGCCCGGCAAGCTCTGTCACTGTTTCGTCGGTATAGGGTTTGAGCCATTCAGCAGGGCCAAATCGCGATTGAAATGTGACCCTGAACCGCTCCGCATCCATTCCCAGCGCCTCTCCAAGGAGACGACCGGTTTTCTGGCAGAAGCAGTGATAAGGATCACCGTCGAGAAGATATTGTTTCGGAACACCATGAAAAGAGGCGACGACAACCTCCGGTTCCCAGTTGAGCTGGTCGAGGTCATCGCGAATATGCTTCGCAAGTGTTTCGACATAAGCCGGGTCGTCATGATAACTCGGCACCGTACGAACCGCAGGCTGCCACCGCATTGTCTTCAAGCTGTCAAATGCCTTGTCGCACACCGTTGCCGTGGTCGAAGCCGAGTATTGCGGATATAGCGGAAAAAGAACAATACGGTCGCACCCTTCGCTCTGCAGCGCCCGAAGTTTTTCGTCGATGCTTGGCACCCCATACCGCATCGCCCAATCGATATCGAGTTCCTGGTCGCCCGCGTAAAGCCCGCGTAGCGCCTCGGCCTGCGCCCGCGTGATGGTGCGAAGGGGGGACTCGTCAAGTTCCTCATTCCAGATTTCTTTATAAGCACGCCCTGTCTTTGCGGGACGAAACGTCAAGATCGGACCGTGCAGGATCGGCCACCAAATCAGACGAGGCACCTCAATCACCCGACGGTCGGACAGAAATTCTTTCAGATAGCGGCGCACCGAGCGGTAGTCCGTTCCTTCTGGTGTGCCGAGATTGACCAGCAGGACGCCAATGCGACGCTTAGCAACGGGAGGATGTTCGGCAGGAAGCGCCATGGATGGGTCTCGTTGATGTTTCATGAAAAATAGGCGTCAAGGGCAAGGCGCGCACTGCACACGCTATTATGATGTTCCAATCCGAAGTGCAACAGACCGGGCACGTTTGCCCCTACGACTTCGCAACCTCGTCCGGAAATAGGTTTTGGTTCGCAATAGGCAAGCGCCGAATCCGTTTACCCGTTGCGTTGAAGATCGCATTCGCCAGGGCGGGTGCAATGGGCGGAACGCCGGGCTCCCCAACACCCCCATAGGGTGCTGACCCGTGCGCGTGAGGCATGATCTCGATGTCGATATCAGGGCATTCCCCTAAACTCAGTAACGGATACCCATCGAAATTCTGCTGTTCGACTGTGCCCCCTTGAAAATTGATCTCGCCATATAGTGCCGCTGTGAGGCCGAAGATGATTCCCCCTTCCATCTGCTGGCGGACGATGTCGGGGTTTACCGTCGGCCCGCAATCGATAACGCACCAGACTTTCTTCAACTCAAGCCCGCCAGATCCCGTGAGACGGATCTCAATTGACTGAGCAACGACCGATCCAAAAGACCGATGGATGGCAATTCCACGTGACCGGCCGGGCAACCGCTGACGCGCATATCCCGAAACCTCCACAAGCCTGTCGAGGACTGCCAAATCACGCGGGTGTTTCGCCAGAAGCTCTCGTCGATAGGAAACCGGGTCTTTGCCTGCTTTATGCGCCATCTCATCTACAAAGCTTTCGACGAAGAAGGCATTGAAACTATGACCAACCGACCGCCAGAAACCCACCGGAACCAAAATGTCATCAACAACATGCCGGACCTGGTGGCGCCCGAAGTCATAGGGTGTATCAGCAACCCCCTCGACCGAGGTGGGGTCAGGCTCGATCCGCGCTTGAGCGGGATAGTGCCGCCCCATATAACCGCCAGCCGCCGCCTGGCTGAGCAACTTGTGGGTCATGGCAACGGGAAGGCCGTCTTCTCCGAGTTTCGCACGAACCCGACACCATGACGCTGGACGATAAACATCATGGGTCATATCGTCTTCGCGGCTCCAGACAGCCTGTACGGGTCGCTTGATCGCAAGGGAAACCAACGCAGCCTGAACGGCAATCTCACTTTCAAGTCGCCGCCCAAACCCGCCGCCCGCAAAGGTCGGGTTCACCCGAACTTCGCTCTCCTCAATCTCAAGTGCGTGCGCGACGGCGCGCCGTACAATCGAAGGGGCTTGTGTCGAAAGCCAAAGTTCGCACCCGGTCCGCGTTGCGAGGGCGGTGCAGTTGATCGGTTCAAGGCAGGCGTGGGCCAAATAAGGAACCTGATAGCTGGCACTTAAAAACCCCCGTTCCAGGTCCTCATCTGTTTCCTGATCATTTTTCACCAATGGTAAAGGCCTGGCCCTCGTCGCCTTGTAAATGTGGCCCGGTTCCTCCTCAAGCGCGACCTGAGCCCGCTTAGCAATCCACTCATCATCAATGTGCGATCCGCGCGCATTAAAGGTGACATTCGTTGCATCCGCATAGGTACGAGCACGCCAGTAGGTCTTTGCAACCACTGCGACCCAGTCTCGCTGGCGCACAACTCGTACATCGTTAGCGGGCCAGTCCTGATCATCTGGCAAATTGACATTTAAGACCGTGCCCCCCGTGGTGGGACCCTGGATAATGGCCGCATAGGCCATCGCGGGCAATCGAACATCGAGGCCGAAGGTGGTTTTACCTGCCGCTTTGTCACGCGCGTCAAGTCGGGTCACCGGCTGTCCGACAAGCCGATAATTGGTTGTATCCTTCATGCGCAGGCGTGACGGTGGACGAAGTTTTGCCGCATCTTCCGCCAACATTCCAAAGCCAAGCCTGCGATTGCTTGGCGCGTGGATGATCACACCTCGGGCGGCGACGCATTCAAGTTCCGGCACATCGAGACGTTTCGCGGCAGCTTTGATCAACATGTGGCGAGCTGCTGCTCCCGCTTCGCGCATTGTCCCCGCAGCATTGCGAACACTGCTGGACCCGCCGGTCATTTGAAGTCCGATGATTTCAACCAGCTCGCTTAAGAAGAAGTGCCCTGTTCCCCTGAACATTTTGGGGAGTTTTTCATCCAGTTTTGCCGCATCTTCAACAAGTGCTTTGTTGACGTAAAACGGGTGTATGATGGCTTGCTCGACTTTGACCATGTCCCAATCGGCATCGAGCTCTTCAACAAGGATCTGGGCGAGCGCTGTCTCGATCCCCTGACCGATCTCGTTATGCGGAACAATGATGCGAACGGAGCCGTCTTTGCCAAGCTTGAGCCAGGCATTTACAACCACCTCGTCAGCATCGGCAATCATGTCCAGCGGAGGGTTGCGGGGGGTCAGCACAAAACCAATGGCCAACCCAAGACCGAAGCCACCACCCACTATAAAACGACGACGCGATACACTGGGCAAAACGGTATTCCCTCGGTTGGCCGACCTTTACATCTGCGAGTTTAGGGGATGATTACGCAGACACGCAAGCTCCCAACAATCTATACAGATATTAACAGGACTACCGTAGGCGCAAATCGGCGCAATATCTTCCGGGAGTGCGGTCATCGGGGTGTATTTTTGGAGAGAAGTGGCGACCCCTACGGGACTCGAACCCGTGTTTTCGCCGTGAAAGGGCGATGTCCTAGGCCACTAGACGAAGGGGTCGCAGGGCGTTGAATTCGGCTATGTATCGCCCAGCCCTATACCCGTCAAGGCCATAAACCTTAAACAGAGTGAGATTTTCACTCTCGCATGCTGTCGTTAAGCAAGAGCAGCATCCTCAAGGTGAAGCTCGGCTTGTTCGGTTCGCGTCCAGGTGTCCACTTTGAGTTTACCGACCAGATGGAATTTTTGCCCCCGATTGGCGGAGATGAGCGTATCGCCCAAGGGTGTGCCGACGCCGCGAAACAGAATGGATTTCAGCCTGTTGCCGCCGGGTACCGCCCAGAGGCCCCGCATATGCGCCTCGCCAACAATATCGGCTTTGATCAACTCAGCATCGGAAATGGCAAATCGCGGTGTACGAAACCCAGGTCCATAAGGCGCAAGCGCTTCAACCTCCCGAACCAGATCAACGGTGGCACCAGCGGAACTGATCAAGGCATCGATTATCAAAGCATGGTCGCTCCGTGCGCGTGCGATGATGTGACTCAGCTTCTGGTCCATGTACGACTTGAACGCGGGGATGCCAGAAACCGGCAGCGTTAGCCCAGCTGCCATCGCATGCCCACCGCCGGCGGAAATAATCCCCTCGTTTGCAGCAGCAATCACGGCCTGACCGATATCAACGCGCGGGATTGATCGTGCCGATCCTTTCGCAATCCCATTTTCGCAAGCAAATACGAATGATGGACGCCCAAACTCTTCTTTCAGCCGGCTCGCAACAATACCGATCACGCCGGGATGCCACCCCTCGCCCGCAGCAATCGCGATTGGCTCGTCCGGCGTTTCGATGATCTGGAGCCGCGCCGCTGCTTGAACCTCAGCCTCAATCGCGCGTCGATCAGCGTTGTGACCATCCAGACGCTGGGCAAGGCCGGTGACCACTTCGGGTTCATCACTCGACAACAATCGCACACCAAGGTTCGCGGTACCGACGCGCCCCCCTGCGTTGACCCGAGGCCCCAGCAAGAAACCCAGGTGATAGGCATCAGGCTTGCGGTCCACGCCAGCCACATCACACAACGCCGCGAGCCCGGCGTTTTGACGATCGGCAAGCACGGCAAGACCCTGGCTGACAAATGCCCGGTTTAGCCCCCGCAAAGGCATGACGTCACACACGGTGCCAAGCGCAACCAAATCCAACAGCGAAAGCAAGTCCGGTGGTTTCGAAGCTTTGAAAAAACCGTTTTCCCGCAGTGCCCGGTTGAGCGCGACAATGAAGAGAAAGGTAACACCGCATGCAGCCAGATATCCAAAGTCACTGGGTTCATCATGGCGGTTCGGATTGACGATGGCGACGGCCGGTGGCAGATCTGCACTTGGTTGATGATGATCAAGCACGATCATTTCGAGCCCGGCATGGCGTGCGGCGGCGATTTCGCTTACCGATTGGGTACCGCAGTCTACGGTAATCACCAGGTCGCTCCCGTTCGCCCGTAGGGTCTGGAGCGCGGGGGTGTTGAGACCATAGCCTTCGGCCAAACGGTCGGGGATATACGCTTCGACCGCAATCCCAATCAGTCTGAAAAACCGGATCAAAAGTGCCGAAGATGTTGCACCATCAACGTCGTAATCGCCGTAGATTGTTATGGTTTCTCCTTGATCGATGGCCTGCACCGTGCGCGCAACCGCAGTATCCATGTCCTTGAAGATTGACGGGTCTGGCATCTCATCACGAAGCCGCGGAGCCAGCACCCGCGCTGCATCGTCAATAGAGACATCACGTGCCGCAAGGATACGCGCAATCGAATCGTTAAGGCCGTGGCGTTGCGCGATACCCGCAACGTGATCATTTGAAACAGAAACGAGTTCCCATCGCTGCCCGGCAAGCGAATGCGACACACCCAACAGTGGCATCGCGCGTGTGCTCGAATTGACGGGTTGAGATGCCACCGATTTCCTTATTTCAGCTTATGTTCGCCGCGCACCCAGCGCACCGTTCCCGAAGAGGCACGCATGACCACTGAGTGGGTGTGGCAGCGGCCCCCGCGATGATGTACGCCGCTCAAAAGCGATCCATCGGTGACACCCGTCGCGGCGAAAATCACATCCCCACCCGCAAGTTCTTCAAGGTCGTACTTCTTGTCGAGGTCTTCAACTCCCCACCGACGGGCGCGTTCTTTTTCAGCCTCGTTCCGGAAAACAAGACGACCCTGGAACTGACCACCGATACAACGGAGCGCTGCGGCGGCCAACACACCCTCCGGTGCGCCACCCTGACCAATATAAATATCAATGCCCGTATCGGGGTTTGTTGTCGCGATCACGCCCGCCACATCACCATCGGGAATAAGGGTGATGCCGCACCCGATTTGACGCAGTTCCCGGATGATGTCTTCGTGTCGATCGCGGTCAAGCACACACGCCATGATCTCTTCCGGTTGAACCGATTTTGCCTCTGCAAGCGCTCGCACATTTTCGGCAATTGTTTTGTCGAGATCGACAATCCCATCGGGCAGACCGCCGCCCACGGCGATTTTGTCCATATAAACGTCGGGCGCATTCAGAAGGCAGCCATGTTCAGCGATGGCGAGCACAGCAAGCGCGTTCGGCCCGGCTTTCGCGGTGATTGTCGTCCCTTCGAGCGGATCGAGAGCGATGTCTATTGAGGGCCCCTCGCCGCTCCCCACCTTTTCCCCGATGTAAAGCATGGGCGCTTCATCACGCTCGCCCTCACCGATCACGACCGTACCGTCGAAATCGAGTTTGTTCAGCGAATCGCGCATTGCCTCGACCGCAGCGGCATCGGCTGCCTTCTCATCCCCACGACCAACTAATTTTGCGGCCGCAATGGCGGCTTGTTCGGTCACACGGACCATTTCAAGCACATAAATTCGGTCAAGATTGCTGGATGCCATGAATGATCGTCCTTATTCGCCCGCTGTCATTTTTGTCAAAACGGCGGGTCTTTACGTTTCCGCAAACTCCATAATCCGGATCACAACAGGGGGAAAGCGCAAACTCGGCACCTTTGCCAGTTCCGTTATAGCGACCCGCATTTTCGCCTCCCGCGCTTCGTGCGTGGTCATCACAACGAAAACGCCCCCATCTTCGTCGCGACCACGCTGGATCAGACTCGCGATTGAAACATCGGCATCGCGAAGGCACCCGGCGATGTCGGCAACAACACCAATCCGATCTTCCACGATCAGGCGGATATAAAAACGCCCCATCGCCAAGTCCTCCGACCCACGCATTGCTTTTGTAAGCGCCTGGGATGAAACGCCGAAAGCAGGCGTGTGGGCTTGTCTGGCGCGTGCGATGTCAACAATATCCGCGACGATCGCCGAGGCCGTTGCATTTCCGCCAGCGCCCGGCCCTTCCAGCACCACAGTGCCCACGCGATCAGCCTCTATCTGAACCGCATTGGTGACACCCATCACCTGGGCAAGCGCATGTCCGCGCTCCACCAGACAAGGCTGAACACTCTGGACAAGGCCATCGCCGCCGCGGGTCACGATACCCAAAAGCTTGATGCGGTAACCCAATGTCGCCGCGTATTCGATGTCTACTGATGCAATTGAGCTGATTCCCTTTGTCGAAACACCTCCGAAATCGGGCACCACACCGAACCCGATTGCCGCCAGGATTGCCAGTTTGTGCGCTGTATCAACCCCTTCCACATCGAATGTCGGGTCCGCCTCGGCATAGCCTTCACGCTGGGCCGCCTCGAGAACGTGATCAAAGCCTGCTTTTTCCGCCTCCATTGTGCTCAGGATATAGTTGCAGGTTCCATTCAAGATGCCGGAAATCCGGTGGATCTGGTTGGCGGCAAGACCCTCCGCGAGTGCTTTTATCGCGGGGATGCCGCCAGCGACGGCTGCCTCAAACCGAAAGGCGGCCCCTGATGCTTCGGCCAACGCCGCCAGCACGCCGCCATGGTGCGCCACCATCGCTTTGTTCGCGGTCACCAGCGATTTACCATTCTGAAGCGAGGCTTTTGCAAGCGCGAATGCGGGACCATCAGCCCCGCCAATCATCTCGACCACAAGATCGATATCATCAGCATCAGCAAAGGCAATCGGGTCGTCTTCCCACCGATAGACCGAACAATCGACTCCCCGGTCCCGATTTCGATTTCGCGCAGAAACCGCGACAATCTCAATCGAACTCCCAGCGCGCGCTGCAAGCAAATTCGCGGTTTCCTGAAGGATCGAGACAGTCGCCGCTCCAACCGTCCCGAGCCCGGCGAGTGCCACGCGAAATGGTTGTACATCGTCCGGGGCCTTTTCAGGCTTTGCTTCAGATACCATGGTGTTATCCCTTTTGCGCCGGTGTTCCGGTTCTGATCACAGTCATCTATACGCCAGCATCAAGTGGCAGTTTTTGTTTTTGAAAGAAAGCGTTTGATATTGCGGACCGCCTGACGAATGCGCTGATCATTTTCAACAAGCGCGATACGAACATATCCCTCGCCAAACTCACCGAACCCGGTGCCGGGGGAAACCGCCACTTGCGCATCCTGCAAAAGCGCTTTGGCAAATTCCATAGCCCCTTGATCGCGAAATGCAGGGGGCAATTCCGCCCACGCAAACATCGTTGCAGGCGGGGGGGTGATCGGCCAGCCTGCCGCCGCCAGCCCCTCGCACAGAATATCGCGGCGGTGCTGATAAATCGCGCGCGCTTCGGCAACACATAACTGATCACCATTCAGTGCCGTCGCAGCTGCCACCTGGATCGGTGTGAAGGCGCCATAGTCGAGGTATGATTTCACCCGCGACAGCGCCCGGACAAGCCAACTGTTTCCCGCGGCAAACCCGATCCGCCATCCGGGCATGGAATAGGTTTTGGAAACGCTGGTAAATTCGACGGCGATGTCGCGTGCACCCGGCACTTCCAGAATGGAGGGGGGCGGCGTGTCGTCAAAGAAAATCTCCGCATAGGCAAGATCGGAGAGGATCCAGATGTCATGGAATTTCGCAAACGCCACAACCTCTTCATAGAAAGCCAAATCAACGACTTGCGCGGTCGGGTTCGAAGGATAGTTCAAGATGAGCGCTGTCGGTTTCGGTACTGAATACGTAACAGCGGATTTCATCCCTTGCAGGTATTCCTCGGGTGTTTGCGCGGGTACGTGGCGGATCGCAGCGCCAGCGATCGTAAAGCCAAAGGAATGGATCGGATAGCTGGGGTTTGGCACGAGAATGGTGTCGCCGGGTGCGGTAATGGCTTGGGCGAGGTTCGCCAGGCCCTCCTTAGAACCCAGCGTCACGCACGCTTCAGTTTCAGCATCGATAGCGACCCCAAACCGGCGCTCGTAATAGGTGGCGAGCGCTTTACGCAAACCGGGAATTCCGCGCGACTGCGAATACCGATGGGTCTTTGGATCGGTTACCGTTTCGACAAGTTTTTCAACGATGTGCGGGGGCGTCGCGAGATCGGGATTCCCCATACCGAAATCGATGATATCTTCGCCCCGGGCGCGCGCCTCGGCTTTCATGGCGTTCACTTCGGCGAACAAGTAAGGTGGTAGCCGTTTTATACGGTAAAATTCCTCTCGCGCGTTCGGTCGGTCGCGCCCGTGCTCGCTCACGCCAGTTCTCCCACCTTAGGGTCTGGACCACAGATCAAACGGTCGTTTTGAGGCTTTTAACAAAGACGACAAAGCTCTATGGTCGAGCCTCGACAACAATCACAATTCAAAAGCAGGAACAACCTGAAACAACTTTTGGGGAAGGATAATGACATGGTCGATGACGCAAAGGCGGAAGATGATCAAGCCGAAAACCTGGCTGAGCTTTCTGCGAATCTGATGGATTTATCGACCCGTGCCCAAGAGGTGTTTCGAGAGTTTCTTTCGCAACAATCGGCTCAAGCCGTGGTTACGCCGCCCGACCCATTGAATATCGGACAGAGTTTCCTCGAACTCACCGCGCGCATGCTCGCGGAACCATCGCGCATTGCGGAAACACAGCTTGCGATGTGGCAGGACTATATGCGGCTTTGGCAGAGTGCGACGCTGAAAATGCTGGGCGAGGAAACCGAAGACGTCATTACCGAGGAACCGGGCGACAAACGATTTCAGGACGAAGATTGGCGCGACAATCAGATCTTTAATTTCATCAAACAATCCTACCTGATCACGTCGAAATATACCCACGCGGCGGTGAATACCGTCGAAGACTTACCAGCCAAGGACCGGGCAAAAATCGACTTTTATACCAAGCAGTTTGTCGATGCGATGTCGCCCACGAATTTTGTTATGACAAACCCTGCCGTACTTCGCACCACGGTTGAGGAAAAGGGTGAAAACCTTGTCCGTGGCTTTGAAAATCTATTGGAAGACCTCGACAGGGGACACGGCCAACTGAATATTCGGATGACCGATCTCGATGCGTTTGAGGTTGGTGAGAATGTCGCGATCACACCTGGCAAAGTTGTGTTCCGCAACCGGATGTTTGAGTTGATACAATATGCACCAACGACGGAAACTGTTTACAAAACACCGCTTTTGATCTTCCCGCCCTGGATCAACAAATTCTACATTCTTGATCTGACGGCGAAAAAGTCATTCGTGCGCTGGGCGGTCGAACAGGGCATCACCGTCTTTATGGTGTCATGGGTCAATCCTGATGGAAGCTATGCCGACGTAACCTTTGAAAACTATATTCTTGAAGGACTGATCCCGGCCCTTGAGGCCGTTGAGAAAGCAACCGGCGAACGGGCTGTCCATACCGTTGGTTACTGCGTTGCCGGCACCATGATGTCTGCTGGGCTTGCTTATTTGGAGGCCAAAGGCGAAGCCGACAGGGTGAAAAGTACAACATTTTTCACCGCGCAGATCGACTTTACTGAAGCGGGCGATTTGCAGATTTTCGTTGATGAAAAACAGTTGGAAGCGATCGATGCGCAGATGGAGGAAAAGGGCTATCTGGATGCGTCTATCATGGCGACAACATTCAACATGCTGCGATCAAACGATCTGATCTGGTCATTCGTCGTCAGTAATTATTTAATGGGGAAAGAACCCTTCCCGTTCGATCTGCTCTACTGGAATTGTGATGCAACGCGACTGCCGCGTGCTATGCATCAATATTATCTGAAAAACATGTACTTAGAGAATAGACTTGTGAAACCAGGTGAGCTTTCGATCGGTGATGTTCCGATCGATCTCACCACAGTCAGAACACCGATGTATATTCAGGCCGGGCGCACCGATCACATCGCACCCTATGCTTCGGTCTATAAGATGACCCACCATTTCAAGGGACCGATGAAGTTTGTGCTTGCCGGATCGGGCCATATCGCGGGCGTGGTTAACCCTCCGTCAGCCAAGAAATATCAATATTGGCTGAATTCCAAAAAACCGAAGAACGTTGAAGAGTGGGTCGCGGGTGCGGAAGAACATCCGGGCTCGTGGTGGCCCGATTGGAAAAGTTGGCTCGCGCGCCGCTCGGGCAAAAAAGTGCCCGCGCGCATCCCAGGTGATGGCAAGCTCAAAGCACTCGAAGACGCACCGGGAAGCTACGTAAAGGTCAAGTCAAGCTGATCAAACCCAGTATTCGTCTGGTCGGTCTCGCCTAACCGGTTTCAGACCGTCGCGATAAAGTGCCGCCGCTTTTTCATAGTGGGCGGCACCATCGCGATTGCGCGCGCAATCCTGATCGCTCAGTGTTTTGAAATATTTAGCAGGGCGCCCCGCCCATAGCTCACGTGACGGGATCACTTTGCCTGGCGTCAAAAGGCTCCCAGCGGCGAGCATACCATCGGTTTCGATGCAGGCCCCATCCATCACCATCGCACCCATGCCGACAAAGCTATGATCCGCCAATTCGCAGCCATGCAGCATCACCATATGACCCACGAGGACACCACTGCCGATAAAGGTACCGTGGGTCTTGCGGGTGACATGAATGACCGAACCATCCTGAATATTGGTGCCCTCGCCAATCCGAATCATGTTGACGTCACCGCGAACCACACAGTTGAACCAGATCGACGACCGAGCACCGATCTCAACATTTCCGATCACCCGCGCGCCGGGCGCAATCAACACATCATCGGCTATTCGCGGGGTTTTCCCGTCGATCGAGTAAAGATCTTGCACGCAATCTCTGCCTTATCGGTTGGTGATTATGGGAAAAGCGGGGCCTGACGCAGGCCGAGCGTTTCCTCCCATCCCATCATCAAATTAAGGTTCTGGATCGCCTGACCCGAGGACCCTTTGACCAGATTATCGATGGCGGCGAGTATGATAGCGCGGCCTCCTGGTCGGTCCGCCATAACCGCAATCTCCGCTATGTTGGACCCACGAACATTGCGCGTTGCGGGCAAGCGGCCCTCCTCCAACACGCGCACAAAGGGGGCATTCTGGTAAAACGATCGCAAATGATCGCGCAGTTTGTCGGCCGTTGCGGCCCCGGCAAGCTTCACATAGATCGTTTCAAATTCACCACGGTTCATGGGCACCAGGTGCGGCGTGAAACTTACAACCACGGGCAGTCCCGCGGCATGGCTAAGCTCTTGCTCGATTTCCGGCATATGGCGATGCTGACCGACACCATAGGCGTGCATGCCTTCGGCGACTTCTGAGAACAGGTTCGCTTCCTTCAGCCCCCTGCCCGCTCCGGTCACCCCCGATTTAGCGTCGATAATGATGTCTTCGGTCGCAATGAGCTTTTGTTCGATCAACGGCAAAAGGGCGAGCAACGCCGCCGTCGGATAACACCCGGGGCACGCCACAAGTCGCGCACCGGGCAAGCGTTCGCGCGCATGTTCGGTTAACCCGTAGACAGCCAAGGACTGAAGGTTCGGCGCACTGTGCGCGACGCCATACCATGAGCTATAGGTTGCGATATCCCGGATGCGGAAATCAGCCGACAGATCAATAACCCGCACATCGCCGTGGATAGCCCCCACGCGATCGGCCATATCATCAAACAAGAGATCGTCGATTAAGTTACCCTGGTGATCGTGAAACAGACCACGCACCACCTGATGACTTGTCCCGTGAGGTAATGCACAAAAAACAACGTCGATATCGATGCCGGCCCATTCCACCTGATCGAGTGCGACAAGATCGGGCAATTCAAGCCCAGCCAGATGCGGGAATGTATCGGCGACGGCTTGCCCTGCTTTGCGCTCAGCGGTGACGAGCTCAACCGATACCTTCGGGTGCTCGACAAGTAGCCTCAGTAAGTCTGCGCCTGTATAGCCACTCGCGCCCAAAACGGCGACCCGTGTTTTGGAAACCGCACTCATCCGACTGTCCTTTTCACTGACTTACTCAGCAGCCGTTTTCGAAGCCGCAAGTTTCGTGCCTGCAAGCGTGCGGATTGCGTCAATCGCTGCGGCGGCCTTGCCCACTTCAGGGCCGCCAGCCTGCGCAAATGTGGGGCGTCCGCCCCCGCCTTTACCGCCGACCGCTTCTGAACCCGCGCGCACCAGCGTCACCGCATCGACGAGGGAAACGAGTGTTTCACTAACCGCAACAACAAGCGCCACCTTGCCCCCTGCCGTGCCGATCAGCGAGACAATGCCCGGCCCGTCGAAATTGGCAAGCTTCGTATCGGCTATCGTGCGCAGGTCTTTTGGCCCCAAATCGGGTAATACCTCGCCAACAAACGAGACATCGCCGATTGTCTCGACCTTTGGCGTTGCTTCACCCGCACCGCCAACTTTGCCAAGCGCAATATCCTGCTTGAGTTTCGCAAGCTCACGCTCGAGCGTTTTTCGATCTTCCAGGAGCTGAGCAAGCCGCGACTGAGCTTCATCGACCGTCGTTTTCATCATCAACGCAAGCGTTTCCAGACCGTTCGCGCGCCCACGCAAATAGCCAAGTGCGGCCTCTCCGGTTAACGCCTCGACCCTGCGAATTCCAGCCGCTACCGCGCTTTCCCCCACAATGACAAAGGGGCCGATATCACCGAGCCGTTCAACATGAGTACCGCCGCAAAATTCGATTGAAAAGAAACCACTTTCGGCTTCGGGAGAGCCTGGCCCCATGAATAGGACACGAACTTCCTCGCCATATTTTTCACCGAAAAGCGCGAGCGCACCTGCATTGATCGCCTCATCGGGCGCCATCACACGCGTTGTCACTTCCGCGTTTGCGAGGACGATCGCATTCACACGATTTTCAATCTCAGCAAGCTCTTCACGACCAAGCGAACCGCCGTGCGAAAAATCAAACCGCAACCGGTCGGCGGTAACGAGGGAGCCCTTTTGTGTGACATGGTCGCCAAGCACCTGGCGAAGTGCTGAATGCAATAGGTGAGTGGCGGAATGGTTCGCCCGTACCCGGTTGCGGTGTTGCTCGTCCACCTTCGCATCAACCAGTCCACCAACCGTTAAACCGCCCCCTTTGACCTTGCCGCGGTGGGCATGAAGGACTCCAAGCGGTTTTTGCGTGTCCTGCACCTCGAAAACAATACCCTCTTTGGCGCTCAGGACGCCGATATCGCCCGTTTGCCCCCCAGACTCTCCATAGAAAGGCGTCTGGTTAAGCAAGACTTCCCCCTCGTCCCCCTCGTTGAGCGCATCCACCGGCACGCCATCTTTGATCAGAGCAACGATCTGGGCGGGGGCCTCGGTATGATGATAGCCTAAAAATTCGGTCGCACCGTGGGTGTCCTTCAGGTCGAAATAAAGCTTGTCGTCCGCGGCGGCACCTGAACCCGACCAGGAAGCCCGCGCGGTTTCCTTCTGAGCTGCCATTGCCGCCTGGAACCCAGTCTTATCAACGGAGAAGGCGCGTTCATTCGCAATTGTCTCGGTCAAATCGGCGGGAAAACCGTAGGTGTCATACAATTTGAACGCGACATCTCCAGAAAGCGTGCCGCCATTGCCGAGCTTGCCTAACTCCTCTTCTAGCAGCCTGAGCCCGCGATCGAGCGTTTTTTGAAACCGTTCTTCTTCCTGTCGCAGCGTGGCGGAAATCGAGGCCTGCGCACGCCCTAGCTCGGGGTAAGCAGCCCCCATTTCGCCAACAAGCGCAGGCACCAGGCGGTACATCAACGGCGTACCATCACCGATTTCATGGGCGTGGCGCATGGCCCGGCGCAAAATACGCCGCAATACATAGCCCCGACCCTCGTTTGCCGGCATGACGCCATCAGCAATCAAAAACGCACCCGCCCGCAAATGATCGGCCAAAATCCGGTGCGACAGTTTCGCAGGTCCATCGGGATCGGTACCTGTCATTGCCGCCGATGCCTCAATCAACAGACGAATACTGTCGACCCGGTAATTGTCGTGGGTGCCTTGTAAAACCGCCGCGATCCGCTCGAGCCCCATCCCCGTATCGATGCAGGGCTTGGGTAAATTGGTCCGCGCTCCACCGGTCAGCTGATCAAACTGCATGAAGACGAGGTTCCAGATCTCAACGAACCGGTCACCATCTTCGTCGGCGCTACCGGGCGGTCCACCGGGAAGATCGGGGCCGTGATCAAAGAAGATTTCAGAGCACGGCCCACATGGTCCGGTGTCGCCCATTGACCAGAAATTATCAGCGGTCGCGATCCGTAAAATCCGGTCATCGGGCAGGCCTGCGATCTTTTTCCATAATGCGAAGGCGTCATCGTCATCATGATAGACAGTGACCAATAGCCGATCGCTCGGGAGGCCAAAGTCCTTGGTAAGGAGTGACCACGCCCACTCAATCGCATCAGGTTTGAAATAATCGCCAAAAGAAAAATTGCCGAGCATCTCGAAAAATGTGTGGTGCCTTGCGGTCTGCCCGACATTGTCGAGGTCATTGTGCTTGCCACCTGCGCGCACACATTTCTGGGCAGATACGGCGCGCGGAGACGAAGGCGTTTCAGCACCGGTGAAGATGTTCTTGAACGGAACCATGCCTGCATTGACGAACATGAGCGTCGGATCATTTTGTGGAACCAGGGGCGCGGAGGCGCGCACCTCGTGACCATGCTTTTCAAAAAAATTTAAAAACGTCGTGCGGATTTCATTGGCACGCATCGGCATCGCCTTCATCTTAAGGGTACGGATTCTGACACAGACTATCATCGTCCGGCAAATTGCCGAGACTGTTTACCGTTCTGAGAAACACTTGGCTAGTGCGGTTTACAAAGGGAGATTGGTAGCGGAGGTTGGTTGCCATCGAAAGCCCCGGAGCAAACAAACCAACAGTCTGCTACCATAACCCACTGACATTGTTCATGAATCGCGCACGGCACGGATGCAAGCAGTTTTGCCGAGATAGAGCGGCTTTTGACGTTATCTCCAATTCTCACAGCCATCTACGTATATTGCGGCCACTGCGGACGTTTTCCCTGAACTTCCAACTGATTATAGGTTTGATTCTATATAGATTGAAAACTATACTGAGATGGGATATCCTAAAAATATGAATTGGGTAGTGGAGTTTGATCCAGCGTTTGAAGGTGAGTTCGATACATTCAAAACGGTTGTTCAAGATGCAATCTTTAAGCGACTTATTTTGCTTGAAAAAGAGGGACCTCAACTCGGGCGGCCCTATGCGGATACTCTGGTCGGCTCAAGGTACTCAAACATGAAAGAACTGCGCTGTGATGCAGCGAATGGTGTTTGGCGCATTGCCTATGCGTTCGACCCAGATCGACATGCAATTCTCTTGGTGGCAGGCGATAAATCCGGCGTATCGGAAAAGCGGTTCTACAAAAAGCTGATCGCCAAAGCCGATGCGCGATTTTCGTCGCACTTGGACAGCGGAAAGGATGTATGACCATGGGAACAACATTACGCGATAAACTGAGCACGCTGCCTGAAAAGCGCCGCAAGGCTATTGAGGCCGAGGCGAACACGCTCCACGCTGAATATCTGACACTCAAAGATTTGCGCAAGGCGCAAGAGCTGACTCAGGTACAGCTTGCTGAAACACTTGGTCTTAAGCAGCCCACCCTGGCGCAAATGGAAAAAAATACAGACCTGATGTTATCCACGCTCAAGCGTTACGTAGAAGCGATGGGCGGCAAGCTCAATCTAATCGTTGAGTTCCCGGACCGACCGTCTGTTCGCATTGATACGCTACGTGTTCCAACCGATTCAGGGCATGAAGAAACGCCTGTCTGACCGCTTTCCACTGCCAAAAAATTACATAAAGTCGTGATATCTGATTTTTCGTGTAAAGCGTGACTTTCACCATGAGTCACGCCTCCGAGCCCGTCTAAAAAACTCTTAACTTATTGTTTTTATTGGATTTTGTATGGTAG
>JBCDDR010000014.1:0-23228 GCA_039180205.1 Pseudomonadota bacterium
CGGGGATCAAGGTGAAAACGAATATCAAAGCGACGCCCGGCATGACCCCGCAAGCGATGGACCAGTTGTTTCCAGGGCGGACCGCCGCGCTGACGCCAGCTCAACGGGCCAAGCTGATCTTCCCCGCGCAAGTCGCAGCCATCAGAACTCAGATAAAGCCGCCGGCGGTGGATCAGTCCGAAGCGCTTGCCATAACCGTCATGATCCATATCGAGCCAGGTGCCCTGATCACTTTCGCGCCGATCAATCGATACAACGCGCGGGGCCTGACCGATGCTGCCGTTTGAGCGGACTTGCGCGCTGTTTGTATTGTCGATGCTGAGCGTTGAATGCGCGGCGGTACTGCGCGCCATCCAGGCAAGGTCGCGCGCCAGGGGGCGTCCCAGCGGTCCGGCACCACAATTGAGAATGAGCGGGTGATCACCATCGCTCATCTCAATTGCCAACGTACCACTGTGTGCACCGGCGCACACATGCGGCGGCGGTGGCGGCCCCGCATCGGCGATCAAAATCGTCTGGCCCGCAGCAATCCTTTGCACACCGCTGTGAGCACCGTTGGAAAGCGGGGCACCGTCAGCCTCGGCAAGGTCGAGGGTTATGTCGATCGCTTTCGCGGCGACCGGAGCCCCGCCAAATACGCGCGAAAACGTGCCATCGCCCATCCGAAGTCCGCGCACATAGGGAACCAGACGATCGATGGCCAACTGCCAGTCGGCGGGGCACTCTCGCTGATACTGGCGATAGGCCGCCCGCAGCGAGATAAGCAGGCGAAGCGATTGTAACGCCTCATGCGGATGGCGCGCCATCGTGCCCCCATCATGGGCAATGAAGCGAAGGCATTCGCGGGCGAAGGCAGCTTCGGCGTGATCGAGTGCACCCCCTGCGCTGGAAAGAAACAGGTGACCGAAAACCCGCCCCGCAAGGGCGGTAAATCTGGGGAAACCGGGTGCGGCGCGGAAAGCCGAGCGGTCGAGGTGCCGACATTGCCGCGCAATCGAGGTGACGACAGCGCTCCTCAGAATAAGGTCCTTGGTCGGCGCCATATACTCCGCGTGGTAGCACCAGTTGATAATACGCGCACCGGTAATGTCCGGGCGCCAGGCGAGCGAATGGACAGCGGAAAAATCGCGCAGCCAAAGCCGACAAAGCGGCTCTGCCACCGCGCGAAACGCTTCACCTTGTGAGGCTGCCGCCAGATGATCGAGCCAAGCAAAACTATGTAGATAGGCGAGAAAAGCGTCCGGCGCTTCCCTGTCGGTAAAGGGCTCGTCATGATCCTTTTGGGTGTAGCCTGCCCACGCAAAATGGCCGACCGTAATGGCCTTGCCTTCGGTTTCGTTTCCGGGCCACAGGCGTGCGGGTGCGCGGCGCAGATTTCCCGGAAACCTGCCCCGTAGCCGAAGCGAGTAGAGCAAGCTGCGGTAGCCGAGGGTGCGCATCCAGCCGACAAGCCCATCGACGAACCCGCCCGTCTGGCCATCAACACGGGTTAAATAATGCCGTTGATCATCGCCGACCGAAGGGTGGTTTGTTTCACTGCCTCTCGCTTGTTCACGCTCTCCGGGCGCCATGGGCCGGTGGTGGGTATCAAGCGACGATTGTATAGCGGTCGCAGCGGCAAGCCCCCGCATTTCCTTGCTTTCGTCGCTTGCCATTTGCATCTTAAACGTTTCCCTCAAGTGCTCAAGGCACCAGGTTGTCAGGTGGCACTACCGAGCACTGGCTGCGAAAAAACCGCATGAACCATCAGCTTGCACGGCGCAGCGCATCCCCTTTGAGCGCAGCGATGTTCTCAGCATAGGCCCCGCTGCCGCCTCGAAAGCTCGCCGTGCCCGCGACCAAAACGTCGGCGCCCGCATCCATCGCTACTTTTGCGGTTTCGCGATTGATACCGCCATCGACTTCCAAATCAATAGCACGGCCACTCGCATCAATGCGACGCCTCAACTCGCTGATCTTAGGCAGCTGGCTTTCCAGAAAACTTTGCCCGCCGAACCCCGGGTTGACCGTCATCACCAGGATCAAATCCACCAGATCCATCACATGATCTGTGACTTCAATAGGTGTCGCGGGGTTGAGCGACACTCCGGCACGTTTCCCCATGGCCTTGATCGTTTGCAAGGAGCGGTGCAGGTGCGACCCTGATTCAGGATGCACCGTTAGAATATCCGCACCGGCATCGGCAAAAGCGGCCAGGTAAGGATCTGCGGGGGCAATCATCAGATGGACATCGAACGGCTTCGCGCTGTGCGGACGCAGAGCCTTCACCACCCCGGGACCAATCGTGATGTTGGGCACAAAATGGCCATCCATAACATCGACATGGATATAATCGGCGCCGGCCGCATCAATCGCGCGGACCTCTTCACCCAGCGACGCGAAATCCGCGGACAATATTGATGGGGCGATTTTGGGTTGGTGTCTCATGAATATGGTCATATCAGCATGACCGCACGCCATCAACCGCCGCACCACTCTCCCTTGCGTAAAAAAAGTTGCGCAGCACAACTTGTATGGGTCAATACCCTGTCAAACGAGCGCATAGAGCATCATTGAGCGATAAATCGGGCAAAGAAAAAGCCATCATTTCCCCCAGGATATACCCCGTCCTTACCCGCAAGCGCTGTGGGCAGAACCCGCGCGGTGCCTGCCGCCGCGATCTCGACCGCGACATCAGGGAATTCATCACCATTCAAGGGATCAAGAGCTAACTCAGGACAGGCGGTTTTGGCCCAGGCGACCAAAGCCTCGCCCTCGTGCTTGTTGAGTGAACAAAGCGCGAGCACGCAGCGCCCGCCCGCCTTCACAAGCCGCGCCGCATTTTGCAAAATCGCCTTTTGGATGGGAAGGATGGACGCGACATCCCCACCGGATTTGATATGCGCGCCATCGGGATGCCGCCGCAACGTGCCCGTCGCGGTGCACGGCAGATCAATCAGAATATGATCAAATCGCCGGGTCGGTGTCCAGGTGCGGGCATCATCCTTGATCGGATCAGCGCTGAGCCCTGTGCGCTCCATATTTTCTTTGAGCCGCTCCAGCCGGTGCCACGATTGATCGAGTGCGGTGACATCGGCACCAAGTGCTGCAAGCTGCATGGTTTTGCCCCCAGGGGCTGCGCAGACATCAAGAACACGATCACCCGATTTTACGCCCAAGAGCGGCACGGCATAGGTCGCAGCCACATCCTGTACCCACCATCGACCTTCGCCATAGCCGGCAAGCGCCTCGACACGGCCCTTACCCGGTAATCGAATGCTCTGGTGACCAACCGGCGCACCCGCGAGCGCCTCTGCGAGAGCCTCGCGATCTTCGCCCGGTTTCACCGTCAGGTCGAGAGGCGGCTGTTGTTGATGTAATTCTGCAAAAGCACGAGCGTTATCTTCACCATAATCGCGCACCCAATCAGCCCACAGCCATTCAGGTGTATTCAGCAGAGCCGCGTCCTGCTGTTCGATCAGCTTTGCCCCTTCGCGCGAGAGCCGCCTAAGCACGGCATTGACGAGCCCTGTCATCGCCTTGATCGGCGCGTGTGGATGTTTGGCGACCAACGAAACACTTGTCGAAATTGCCGCGTGATCGGGAACATCCATGAAGTGAAGCTGAAGTGCTCCAAGTCTGAGCGCTTGCATCGCGCGGTCGGTATCGTCGCCGCGACTTTCAAACGGGCGCTCCAGACAGTGGTTAATCAGATCATCAAGCTGACCCAACCGTCGCAATGTCTCACGCACTAAATGAGAGACGAGTGCCCGATCGGAGTTGTTTTCAAGCCGCGCTGTGGCTAACCGAGCATCGAGAACGGCATCCATCGCACGCCTACGCTGGAGGATTTCGCTCAAACAGTCTGCCGCAATCGCGCGAGCGGCAAGGCCCGGAATATTTCGGCGAGGCGGGCGGCGGCGACGGCGGGTCGCCGAAGGCCTGACCGAGGGCGATCCGGGCGGCGTGCCGCTTGGCGTAGCCTCAGATCCGGGCGCGAGTTTCCGCTTGCTCTTTTTTTTGTCGGTCACAAACGGCCGACCCTTGGCCGATGAACGGCCTCGTCGGTCGCCCGAGTCTTCGTTGGTTTCCGAAAGCCGATCAGACGCGTCCGCCCTGCTTTCCTGGACCGCGTCCTTTTGCGATCGGCCGTTGAATGTCACCCCCATGGTCCTTTCGATCGACCGCGTCCACGCGCGGTTGTTGGTGGATGAGACCTTGAGCCCGCGGATTTACCCGACCGATAGACCCGGCCCGAAGACCCGCGATTTGGGCTACTCGGGCCCGAATTTCCAATTAACTCGTTTAATGCCGCAATACGATTAGCGGTATTTGGGTGCGTTGAAAATAGCGAGTCGATCGATCCGCCCTTCAAGGGGTTGATAATGAACATATGCGCGGTCGCCGGATTGGCTTCCGCGGCGGGATTTACCGTTCGCCGACTGCCGGCTTCCAACTTTTGCGATGCACTTGCGAGCGCCCAGGGTTTTCCGCAGATTTCCGCACCGGCCCGATCGGCGCTATATTCGCGCGTTCGCGAGATCGCCATCTGCACCAGCATCGCCGCAATCGGGGCAAGGATCATCAGCGCGATTGTGCCAATAAGCCCTGCCGGGTTGTTGCGGTTACCGCCAAAAAACATCGCGAAATTGGCAAGCATGCCGATCGCGCCCGCAATTGTGGCCGTAATCGTCATGATCAGCGTATCGCGGTTTTGCACATGCGCAAGTTCGTGCGCCATCACGCCTTCAAGCTCATCACGGTCGAGGATGCGCATCAGCCCGGTTGTGGCGGCGACTGCGGCATTTTCAGGGTTTCGCCCGGTTGCAAAGGCATTCGGTTGATCGGTATCAATGATATAGACTTTGGGCATCGGCATGTTGGCCCGCCGCGCGAGTGCCTCAACAAGCTGATAAAAATCGGGTGCGTCCCGCGCCGAAATCTGACGCGCGCCATGCATGCGCAGCACCATCTTGTCCGAGTTCCAGTAGGCGAACACGTTCATGCCCGCAGCAATCAGGAACGCGATCATGGCGCCGCCCACCCCGCCGAGCAAATACCCGAGGCCCAAAAAGAGCCCCGTCATTGCAGCCATCAGCAATCCGGTCCGAAAGAAATTCATCTCCACTCCTTCTCCTACCCACGCGTTATGGCGTATCGGCCAGAGGGCGCAATGAGTTTGGTGATCATCACGAGAGAATATTTGCGCGCGCGCGACCAAGTTCAAGCGCTCAGACCCAAAAGGCGATTGGCTTCAGGCGTCGCCAAACCGACGGCGGATCACATCGAAAGCAGCACGTAACGCCATCGCTTCGCCGCCCTTGGGTCGTCCTGGACGCGACTGGGCGTTCCAGGAATAGACATCGAAGTGGCCCCAGCAAATCGATGGATCGACAAATTTCTGGAGGTAGAGCGCAGCCGTAATGGCCCCCGCAAACCCGCCGTTGCCCTCATTGATGTTGTTCACATCCGCCAGATAACTCTTCATATCATCAAGATAGGGCGCCCATAGCGGCAAACGCCAAAGCGGATCGGCGAGCGTCTCGGAACTCATCGCAAAGTCCTGCGCCAAATCATCATCGGGGGTGAAAAAGGCCGGTAGGTCGCCGCCGAGCGCGACCCGCGCCGCGCCTGTGAGCGTTGCGAAATCGAGCAACAGCTGGGGCTTGCGTTCGTTTGCGTAACTGAGCGCATCACAAAGGATCAAGCGGCCTTCAGCATCAGTATTGCCGATTTCGACCGTGATCCCAGCACGGGTGGTCAACACATCCCCGGGGCGAAAGGCATTCCCCGCGACTGCATTTTCAACTGCCGGAACCAGCAATTGTAAGCGGATGGGGAGTTTTCGCCGCATCACCCAGTCAGCGAGTGCCAGGGCATGGGCTGCGCCGCCCATATCTTTCTTCATCCAACGCATGCCGTTTGCGGGCTTCAGGTCAAGGCCGCCGCTATCGAAACAGACCCCCTTGCCCACGATGGTAACCTGCGGGGCGTTTTCCTCGCCCCAGTTGAGCTCGATCAATCGCGGGGCAACCTCGCTTGCGCGGCCCACCGCATGGATCGTGGGAAAGTTTTCTTCGAGAAGCGCATCCCCAACAATAGAATGACACCTGGCGTCATGGCGATGGGCAATGGCCCTCGCCACCGCCTCAAGCGCGTCGGGAAGCATATAATTTGTGGGTGTGTTGACGAGGTCGCGCGTCATGGCAACGACTTCAATTTCCGCTGTGACCGCTGTAATTTCGATGTCTGATCCGACTGACAAAATCCGCGGCTCCAGCGCGGAGGTTCCCGGTAAAAATCGGCGATAGCGATATTGCGACAATGCCCACCCAACCGCCATCGCATGGCGGGCAACGCGCGGAACCTGATCGGCATCGAGCCGATAAGTGCCCGGAGGAAGAGCCGTCGCCGCACGCGCCAGGGCCCAGATCGCCGGGTTTTTTGCCGATGCCAAAAGGTCGCCGACCCCCACGAGGACCGCCGAAATATTTCCGTCAGGATCGGGGAGTTGGATCAGCGTGCCGGGGCTCGCGTCGAAAGATTGTGCTTTGACCCAGCGCGCGGCGATGGGGTTCGCCGTATCGAGCCAGGGGGTAAGATCTGAAGCCGTCAGGGGAATTATAGGAATCCCATCCGATCCCGATAGGATAAGATCGCCATAACCGGGTTCTGATGTCATTTTCTTCCGTTTCCGTTGGATGTTTGGTGCTAGGGCCGCACCTCGCGAGAATGCGTTACCACCTCATAACTGTCGAGGCGACATTCCACAATGTCAGCGGTACCCGTGCGCCATTCCTTTGGCCTAGGCCGATAGGTGGGAGTATCAACCGGCCGCGGCCGCAATCCCTTGCGCCAGAGAATCGCCTCCGCCGTTCCGCCTGGGAGGGCTGTACCATCAACATCCCCTCGAACTGCCGCGACAATTTGATCGCACCGGTCAACGACAAAGGCCGCCTGATGCCGATAGCCACGCTGATGGTCGGCTTCGGTTTGCGGCGTATGCGGAGACAGCGGAATGACGAACCCCTTCGGTTCGCTCTCAACAAAATCGGCGAGGTCTTTCTCTGCTTGCTCGCGCACGTCGCTCCAATCGTTCGCAGCTGGGTGAGAGCCTGTCACCGATGGGTTTTCGCCACTGCCATCATGGTGCCACCCGCCCTTCCAAGCCGCTTCGAAGTCATGGACAACATGCGGGATCGGGACGGCAAGCGGGAAGAGAAAGCGGTAAGGCACATCCGCTTTCACGAGCGCAGCTTTCACCGCCCTCGCCAATAGCAGGTCGCATCCGGGCGCAAGCGGTGTCACAACTGTCATATGCAGATCGGGGTCCATAGCCAAAAGCGGTGGCAAAAGGCGCTCGTTCACGAAGGCGGTCAACCATTCCTGATCACCGCGATGGGCACGAATGGACCCAATCAGTCCCAGCCAAAAATCCTGCCGAATGAGCGACCCGTTCTTTGCTGGCTCATTTTTCTGGTCGAGACTGCGTTTCAGAACCTTTGTGTCGAGTAAATCGATCTGTTCGCGGTCATAGTCCTTAATCGCTTCGGAAAGCGCGCCGTAGGGCACGAGGCAATCATGCAGTTTGCGCGCATTATTGCGCGGGCGACCCAGCCGCCAGCCATCAAGGCTGCGCCCCACATTCCAGGAACGATGCTCCAAAGCCGCGATGCGTTCACGCATGACGTCCGATGCGGCGAGGCGGAAGGCTTCTGCGGTTTTGAGCTGATCATTCATGCCGACGCCTCCTGCCGACAGGATCTTGGCTGGAATATGCTCCGCAGCACGGCGGTTACTTTCGCGATAGGTTTCGCTCAACGTCGCCCACGGTCGCAGCGTTGCATCCGTATCGGCGCGGCCATCATCATCGGTCATGGCCAGCCGGTTTGCGACATAGGCATCATGATAAATTTCAGCGATGCGATCCATTTTCCGGTCAAACTGGCTGAGACGGCAGAGCGCGCCAATCCCGCCGAAGGCCATCAGCACCTCTTCAAAGTGGGCGGTTTTCTCAAGCGGCGTGATCAGCGCATTGAGCCCATCTTCTACATCGAGGCGCACAAAGATAGGGGTCGGCAGAATTGCATTTCGACTGATCATGTCCTTGAGCGCAAGCGCCGCGGCGAGGCCCTCATCATCAGAGGGTTGCGCGATAAAGACTGCTGTTGCCGGCGCATCGCGCAAAGCGTTCACCAGCGCGCTTTCCGTCGGCAAAACAGCGCCCGGCGTTACCGCTTCAAATCTGAGCGTCGCGGTCGCGCCAATTTCAGGATAGGACAGCTTTAGCGCTGCCTCCTCACATGCGGGCGATTGGCAGAAGACCGTCGCCATGGGACGTTCCAGATCGGCATGGGTAAAGCCGCGGATCATATGGACAAGCAGGCTGGTCCCCATATCGCCAAATCCAAAGAACAGGGCATGGATTTGCTCCTGGCCCCGCAGATCTGCGATTTCGGCAAGCGAGACCTCTTTGAAGAGCGCCCGGGCCGCGAGTTCGCTGGTGGAAAACGGGTGGACCTGAGAGGCCTCCGACCGGGTGCGGATCCGGTCTTCATCGAGCAGCTGCCTGCGCAGGATCGGATGCGTAACCGAGACATAGATCTCCAATGGATCTTTCATCGCCCGCCCAACAAGATGCCACCATGGACGTTCGCGGACATCCGGTCGGCACGAAGCGGCGACATCGGCGGCGGCAAGCGCAATCTGTAAATTGCGCGTATCATCGCCCGTTGCGACGATCACCATCCCGGCCCGGGCAACCCCTGCGCCCATCAACACTGACCGCTCGCTCGCATCGCCTTTCCAGAGCAAGAGCCGGCGCGCCCGGGCAAAGGTCTCCCGTGCTGCATCGGGCGAAACCTCGATTGCGACGGAAACACGATCTTTGTCATTCCGGGCAAAGGCCTGTGCTTTCGTCCCCAGACCACAATAAACAATGTGATTGCGGGTAAAGCGTAGACGGGTGCGCATCATCGTTTGTGAAAGCGCGAGCCACAAAAGCTTTAGAATCACCGTTAAGGTGACCATGGGGCCAAGAACCCAGGCGATATAAATAAGGGGATGCTCAACCGCCTCTGACTCGAGCTCTTTAAGACGGCCTATATAGTCAAGGTGCCCCGTATCGAAGATGAAGAGTGTCGCGGTACGGTAAAAGATCTGCGCCCAGCGATACCACTCATTGACGAACTGATCCGGCGGCATCTGATCGGCAAAGCCAATCACCCCGAAGATGATCACCAGTGCAGCGAAAAACAACAAACCCCGGTTCATACCAACCATGCCCTGTTAGCCCCATGTCCACAGACCGCACCATATTCACCCGCGTGCGACAAGCTTCATTGGAAGCAACGGCTGATCAGTTTTCGCTCAAGGCGCGATTTTGCACGTCGGCAAGGGGTTTGAGGATATAATCGAGGATCGACCGTTTGCCGTTCAAGACATCAACCTCAGCCACCATGCCGGGGATGATCGGGAGATTGCCCTCGGTTGATTTGAGCGCGCTTTCATTTGTCCGCACGCGGATCAGATAAAATCGATCGGCCGTATCAGGGTCTTCGATCGCATCGGCGCTGATATGCTCCAATCGCCCCTCAAGCGCGCCATATACCGAGTAATCATAGGCGGTAAGCTTGACCCGCGCCTTTTGGCCCAGATGCAAAAAGGCAATATCCGCCGGGTTCACCCGCGCCTCGACCACGAGGCTATCGTCTTTGGGCACGATCTCGACCAGGGGCTCTCCAGGTTTCACCACGCCGCCAAGCGTATTGACCAGAACCTGATTGATAACGCCGTCAATGGGCGCGCGCACCTCGGTCCGCTCGACGCGGTCTGCAAGTGCTGGAAGCTCCTTGACAAGCCCCGCGAGTTCACGCCGGGCCTCGGTCAGTTGCCGTAGGGCCTCGGCCGTGAATGACCGTTTGATCCGCTCGATCTCCTGGGCGGCTTCTTTAACCCCCTCGTTTGCGCGGGAAACGGCCAATTCCGAAATCGCCGCTTCGCCACGCGCGGTGGCGGCCCGCTGTTCTGCCCGCAAAAGCTCGATCTGGGGCTCGATCCCCTTCGCGACGAGCGGCTTGACCATTTTGACCTCGCTGCTCGCGAGGCGGGCATTTTCTTGCGCCATGGTGACCGTGACCCGCGCCTCATCGAGCGACTGGCTCCGTTGAGCAAGCCTTGCATCTTCGACCGAAAGCGCCGCCTCAAGCTCTGCCACGCGCGCGGTATGGAGCGCGCGTTCAGAGGCCACAACCTCGGGCGCGGCCTTTTCAAGCCCTGGATCGATGACAAGATCGGCGAGCTTCGTTTCCGCTTCAAGCCGGGCAATCCGTGCCACCAGCGCGTTATACCCTTCGCGCGATTGGGAAAAATCCGCATTGAATTGCGTATTATCAAGCCGGACCAGCACATCGCCGGCGCGCACCTCGTCGCCCTGCTCAACGAGAATCGCGGCGACGATGCCACCTTCGAGGTTCTGGATGACCTGGAGCTGGCCCGATGGCACCACACGGCCCTGTCCCCGTGTGACTTCATCAAGTTCCGCCAGCGCCGCCCAGGCCACAAGCGCGAGGAAAAACCCGACGACGGCAAAGAGCAGGATTTGAGCCGCGCGCTTGGGTTTGATCGCCATGGCGCGTTCATCAATTGACTGTGGATCGAAAGACCCGGGAAATGTCGCCATGTGCGCACGATTGCTTTCGGTCATGCCGACCCTCCCACCGCCATTGATTTGAGCACGTCGTCGCGCGGCCCTTCGGCCACCACGCGCCCCTTATCGATAATGATGACACGGTCAACAAGCCGTAGCATTGATGATCGATGCGTGCACAGAATGAGCGTGCGGCCCTTCACTTCGGGTTCAAGCCTGGCAATCAGCGCATTTTCAGAGTTGACATCCATCGCGCTGGTCGGCTCATCGAACAACAGGATCGGCGGTTTCCGCACCAACGCGCGGGCAATCGCAATCGCCTGCCTTTGCCCGCCAGAGAGGCCCTGGCCCCGGTCGGCAAGCCGCATATCATAGCCGTTCGCCATCTGGCCCACGAAATCATGAACACCCGCGGATTTTGCGGCGGCCAAAAGGTCATCATCGCTGATGCTTTCAAGGCCAAGGGCGATGTTTTCCCGGATCGATCCCGAAATCAGAAAGACATCCTGCAAAACAGCACCGATCTGGTTGCGCAGATCATCAGGGTGGATCTGGCGGACATCGCTATCATCAATCAAAACCGCACCATCCAGCGGTTGATGAAGCCCGAGGATCAGGCGATTAATTGTACTTTTGCCCGATCCGATCCGGCCTAACAGGCCCACACGTTCGCCGGGTTCAATCGAAAAGGAGACATCGGAAAGCACACGATCGGTTTCTCCGGGATAGCGGAACGAGACATTGCGAAACTCAATCTTTCCCGAAAGCGCGGTTCGGCGGAGATAGGTCAGGCCCCGGTCCGCCTCGGTATCGGCACCCATCAACTGGTCAAGCGCCCGATAGGAGGAGAGCGCCCCATTGACCCGCGAAAGCACATTCGCCAACTGCCCAAGTGGTGAAAGCGCGCGACCTGAAAGAATGACGCAAGCGATGAGGGCGCCGACAGACATGCTGCCACCGGCAATCAGAAACACACCGACGACCACAACCCCGACCTGCGAAATCTGTTGCATTGACCCGGCAATATTGATGGCCAGTTGGCTGACAAACCGTCCACGCGTTGCGTTGGCGGCGTGATTTGCCTGCGCTTCCACCCAGCGGCGCTGCATCATTGGCGCAGCACCCACGGCCTTTACCGTTTCAAGCCCAGCCAGCGTCTCAACGAGAACCGCGTGCTTCGATTGCCCCTGCGCCATGCCTTGGTTTGAAAGCCTCGCCATCGCCGGTTGAATGAGGAAACCTGCCACGAATACCACCGGGATCGCCGCGAACGGCACCCATGCGACCGGGCCGCCGATGAGGGCAATCACCGCGATGAAGAGAAACACAAAGGGTAAGTCGACCACAGCGATCAGGGTTGCCGATGTAAAGAAATCCTTGAGCGTTTCAAATTCCCGCACCAGGCTTGCTGTGCCCCCGGCCGAACCGCCCGCCGCGCCCGCATGGACCGACTGTTTCAGCGCGACGAGTCGGCTGAAAAGCGCGCTACCCACCCTGAGGTCGAGCCTTTGGCCCGCAAGATCGATAAAGTATCCGCGCAGGGTCTTCAGAATGAAATCAAAGGCAAGCGCCAGCGCCATCCCCACTGTCAGCGCGATCAGCGACTCGACCGCGTTGTTGGGGATCACCCGATCATAGACGGTCATGATGAAGAGCGATGTCGCCAGCGACAGGATGTTCACGATGGACGCCGCCAGTATCACCTGGCTATAGGCGCCTCTGCTGGCCCGTATCGGGCCCCAAAGCCAGTGGGCCCCAGACTGTGGGTCGGGGGCTGAACCGGTCGCATGCGGTTCGATCGTCTGGTTTGTCGCGCGTGCCATGGTCAGTTATGGCCCCCCAAAGAGATCGCGACGCCCGGCGAACGAAAAGCTGATGCCGAAGAGGTCAAGAAGCTCCCCCGTTTCGGCAAGTAACCGGTAGCTGGCGATATCGGTTTCGATCAGCCCGCGCAACAGTGCGACGGCGCTTTCAAAAAAATCCTGTTCGGCTTGAAGCACATCGATCAGCGAGCCGCGTGCGACGCGAAACTGCTCGAGGTAAATCGCGCGCGCTTCGTCGTTTGCGGTAACCGCGCGTTCAAGCGGTCCCAGCTGGCGCACCAGCACCTCGCGCTCACGATAGGCGATTGTCACATCGCGGCGGATCTCCTGGTCAGCCCTTTGCCGCGCGAACTGCGCCTGGCGAAACCGCTCCCGCGATTGCGAGATACGCGCTCGGTTCGCACCACCATTATAAAGATTGTAGCGGAGCAGAAATTGCGCACGCAGATCAAAGTCTTCATTGAATTCGAAAAGATCGAACTTTGTGGCATTCAGCGCCACCGAAACACTTGGGCGATTCTGCGCGCGGACGGCGTCAAATTCAGCTTCATCAGCGCGGGCGCGCGCGATCGCGGCGCGGGCTTGCGGATTGAGATCCGCCCCCATGTCTTGTGCGGTGGCCAATGTCGGCGCGCCACTGGGCGGTGGCAACGGACGCAAAACCGACGCCGGCTCATTGCCAAAAACTTCGATATAACGGCTTTCTGCCCCGGCGAGCTGACGCGTTGCGGTCGCCACATCGGCTTCGGCCCTCGCCAGCCGTGCCTTCACGCGCGCAACGTCGCGGAGCGCACCGAAGCCTTCTTCAAAACGCTCTTCAACCTGATCGAGAATCGTCGCATGGCGCGCCACATACTGCTGGCTGAGCGCAATCAGGGTGCGTAATTCAACGACGCGGACATGCGCCTCAATCGCGGTCAGCGCGATATCGCCGGCACTGATGGCGACCTCCTCGCGGGCTTCACTCAGGCGCGCATCGGCGCTCCGAATACGGCTCCGCGTTGCCCCGAAATCATAAAGCAGCTGTTCGGACTGAACCTGCAGAATGCCCTGGGCAACCGGTCTTGTTTCTTCCACGATGTTTTCAAGCTCGTCTTCAAAATCGCGGAAGATCGAGGCGTCGCCGGTAAAATTAACGTCTACCGTTGGAAGAAGCCCGGCTTGCGCCTCCCGGCGAGCGCCCTTCGCTTCACGCTCGCGGGCAATGCGCTCAAGCACACCGGGGTGCTGTTCGACAGCTTCGCGTACCTTTTGACGAAACCCATCACGGTTTGCGACATCATTGAGCATGCGCGAGAGAACGGGCGGCATCGATCCGCGCGGTGTCGCCGGAGTGGTTTGGGCCGCAACGAGCCCGGGTAAAATAACACTCAGAAGCGCGAGCGCGGGCAAATGCAGAAAAGTGCCCCGGCGCGTCCGGGCGTTTGCCGTCGCGAAACCATTTGGGATATGCATTCGCCGCTCACCTATCGTTTGAGAAGACCCCCTTTTGGCTGGGCGGTCGATCAATCGTGAGCACCAGTAACCCGCGGCTTTTGTCGATTTCAAGGCTGAACCGCCGCGAAGGTACCAAGATTTTGAGTCACATACTTGGCTCGTTCACCTGCATTTTCAGTTTTACAAACATCCCAGATTGGATGCACACTCAAGGGAAGATCAAAGGTGTTTTGAGAGCGCGGAGAGTGGTAGTATCCAAACGAAGCGCGATACTCTGATCCGTTCGACCATCCTGCTGGATTGTGCCAGGCCCTCAACGACGTCGGTCATGCCAGCCTTTTGAGGCTTTCACACATGGGATAGGCATTGGGGATAGGCATTGGGGATAGGCATTGGGGATAGGCATTGGGGATAGGCATAAGCATTCGGCATAGGCATTGGCAATTCGGTGCACACCTGGGTTGCCCAAAAACAAGGAGATCCCGTTCATGGAAATTCGTATTACCGGACGTCATGTCGAACTTGGTGATTCGCTCAGACAGCATATTGAGGCGAGACTGCTCCAAGCGGTGGATAAGTATTTCTCGCGGGCGATTTCCTCGCTGGTAACCTTTGGGAAGGAAGGCCATAATTTTCACGCCGAATGCTCGATCCACGTGAACCAGGGCGTGACACTCCAAGCCGAAGGCACGGCGGGGGATGCCTATGCCGCGTTTGACGTCGCAGCTGAAAAAGCTGAAAAACAGCTGCGTCGATACAAAAGGCGATTAAAAAACCACCATAGTACAACGAACGACTTGACGCTGGCCCAAGCGGGCGCCTATATCCTCGCGCCGGAGGCTGACGGGGATGATAGCCAAACCCCCAGTCAGGGAACGTCGTCGGTTGATACGCCTGCACAAGATCCGATCATCATCGCTGAAACGAAGACCATGATCCCGACCGTGTCGGTTGGTGATGCTGTTATGTTGATGGACCTTGCTGACGCGCCGGCCTTCATGTTTCGCAATTCGAAAAGTGAGGAACTCAACGTCGTCTATCGTCGTCCTGATGGAAATATTGGCTGGATTGACCCTGCCGCCGGCGACCTGGGCGCCTGAACCTGACACATTCATTTTTTCTTTGTCATTTGAACAGGATGGCAAGGACGATATCGCCCTAGACTAATTTTGACGTAGATCATCAATGTCCAAATGAAACTTTGTTATTTGTTTGGATTTGTCGCGTAGTCGGTTCGATCAACCGTATCGAACTGATGCAAGCACGGCATTTGGCGCTGTGATCAACTTCGAGCAAGAGAAGCCAGAGAAGGAAGAACCGTGATGGACCTGTCTAAATTATTTCAGGAAGACAGCGTAGTGGTTGAACTCAAGGCAACGAGCAAGAAACAGGTTTTGTTTCAGCTATGCGAACGCGCCGCCGACATGACCGGACTGTCCGCGCGAGACGTGCTCGACGTGATTTTAGACCGTGAACGCCTGGGAACAACCGGTGTCGGCGATGGTGTTGCCATTCCGCATGGGAAGATTGAAGGGCTCGATCGAATTGTGGGTGTATTTGCGCGCTTGGCTGAACCCATTGACTTCGATGCGGTCGATGGTGAACCCGTCGATCTGATCTGCTTACTGCTTGCCCCCGCATCGGCGGGCGCTGAGCATCTAAAGGCACTCGCCTGCGTCGCGCGGCTGCTGCGCGATCAAAATATGTGCGATAAACTACGCGGATCCGGGGAAGCTGACGCGCTTTATGCGCTGCTAACCGACGATACGGCGCACGCTGCCTAGGGGTCTGACCCTAAGAACAGACGACTTATCGATGTAAGTGACGTTTGCCATCTTTCACGCTAATGTACCTTTCCAATTGAGGAGCAGGGGAGTTGGTGATGAGAGCATTGCTGCAAGCGGTCGGGGCTCTGATCGCGTTTCTGACCATGGGAACAGCCGCATACGCCGCCGACGATGTGAGTGCCAAAGACGCCGTACGCGGTTGGGTCCTCGCCCACCAGGCACCGATCTACCAAGAGCTTGACGCATTTTTGCGGTTACCCAATGATGCCGCTGACGAAGCGGCGATCTTGGCGAATGCCCGCGCGCTTAAACAAATGATGGAAACGCGCGGCATCCTGAGTACCATTTTAACGGCAAAGGGTGCACGGCCCGCCGTATTTGGCGTGTTGCCCGCAGACGGTCCTGATGCGGATGAGCGACCGACCATCATGTTTTATGCCCATTATGACGGGCAGCCGGTTGATCCCACCAGATGGGCAACACCACCCTATGAGCCTGTGCTGCGGACGGGGACGCTAGAAGAAAACGCGGCCATACTCGACGCATCGGCGATTGCTCGGTTCGATGATGACTGGCGGGTGTATGCGCGGGCATCATCCGATGACAAATCGCCGATCGTCGCCATTCTTGCCGCCGTTGATGCGCTTGCCGACCTCGGCATTACGCGCAAAGTCAATTTGAAATTTTTCTTTGAGGGCGAGGAGGAAATTGGTTCGCCTGCGCTCGCAACAATGCTCTCGGTCCACAAGAAAAAACTTGATGCCGATCTTTGGCTGTTTGGCGATGGCCCGATTGATCCAACCGGCGAGTTTCGGCTGATCTATGGGGTGCGCGGGGTCACAAGCGTTGATGTCGTGGTGCATGGCCCGAGCCGCCCACTTCATTCGGGACACTTTGGAAACGTGGCGCCAAACCCGGGGGCGCGGCTGGCCCATCTGATCACAACCATGCGTGATGAAACCGGCCAAATCCTGATCGATGGGGTCACCAAGATGGCGAAGCCGCCGATCCCCGAAGCGCTCAAGATCGTTCGCGCGCGGGCAAATGAAGATAAAGCGATCCAGAAAAGCATTGGCATCGCCGCACCTGAAATGCCCAATAAAGTATATGGCGAAGCGATCCTATACCCCTCACTCAATGTATTGGGGCTCGACATGGGTGAGGTGGGCGATAAAGCCAAGAACGCGATTCAGGCGGAAGCCCGCGCAACGCTCGGATTTCGCATGGTACCCGACCAAACGCTTCCCGAGCTGCGACGCGCCTTTAATGCCCATGTGGCCGCCCAGGGGTACCACGTGCTAAGCGCGCCGCCGACGGCTGAAGACCGCGCGAAATATGAGAAGCTGATCGAGATCAAATGGTCGGAAGCGGGCTATAGTGCCGCCGCCACGCCACTCAATGACCCTTGGGCGACACGCCTGCGCACAATTACTGAGCGCTTTGCCCCTGGACGCGTCAGGATTTTCCCGCTGCTGGGGGGAAGCCTTCCGCTTGCGCATATCCGCGATACACTCGGTGCGCCGTTGATTATCCTGCCAATCGTCAACCCGGACAATAATCAACATGCTCCGAATGAAAATCTAAGGTTGGGTCAATTGTGGGACGGGATTGCGCTCTACGCCAGCGTGATCGCAAGCTCCTGGGAAGGCGTCGGGGAGCCGTCTCCAGTCAAGAAGGCCGAGGCAACTGGTGCTCCAACCGGAGCAAATTCAAAAGTTGCGCAAGACGACTAGTGGTTCGGCTGAAACAGATGCATCCCGTTTCAGCTTATCTGCCTGCATCTGTTTCAGCCCAAAGAACCACTCGCTTAAATATTGTTTCTAGTGGATCAGAGAGATTGTGAGGCACCAGCGGCACGGCGTTCGGCCCGCCGGATGCGCCAGCGGTTCCATTCATAAATCGTGCGCGAGACCACATGATCATACCCCCAACAGGAGATTTGATAGACCACTGGCAGCCGGATGATTTTCGCCATAAAGCGCCACTGGGGAAGCCGCTCCCAAATTGCCGCGAACGCATCGACACCACGCAACAGCGTGCCATTTTCATCGCGAACATAAAGATACCGGTAGGCCATGTCCTGAGTGATGCCGAGCTCATCGAGAAGTGCCACGTTTTCGTCGGACGAGACATCGGTCCAGGCGAGTCGCCCGCCGGCTTCGGCATCGTCCGCCATGTATCGTTTCATTTCCGAACTACAAACCGGGCATGCGCCATTGTAATAGGTACAGAATGATCCGTTATCCGCTGATGAAAGCCCCGAAGCCTCACTAACATCTTCGTGCTCTTTGGCTGGATGGGCTTCCGCCGCACCCTCTGACCCACTATACATACTGATATTCTTCGCTTTTTTGATCCGTCTATCCGAGATTTGTACCGCGTGAGTACGAAATCAAGGGGGTGTGGCACGGCGGCATCCGCTGTCTCGCTGACCTACCAAATGGGACCGCAGGCCATGCGAGCATTGTGGGCACAAGTCGGCGCACTGTTGGTTGCGGTGGCCATCCTATTTGCCGGAAACGGGCTGCATGCGAGCCTGCTTGCGGTCAACGGGAGCATGGATGGCTTTCCGCTTGCGCTCATTGGTGCGCTGATGTCGGCCTACTTTACCGGATTTATTCTGGGGTGTCGCTTTGCACCGTCGATTATTCAGACCGTTGGGCATATTCGCACCTTCACCGCCCTTGCTTCGATCGCCTCAGCAGTGGCACTCGCGCATGCCCTGATATCGGCGCCTGGGGTATGGATCGCTTTCCGTGTGGTCAGTGGTTTCTGCCTTGCCGGGCTTGTGATGATTTTGGAAAGCTGGTTCAACGCGCGCGCCACCTCGGAAACGCGGGGGCGGCTACTCTCGGTCTATCGTATCGTTGATTTTGGTGCCATTGCGCTCGGTCAGGCCTTGCTGACCCTGGCCGATCCGCGAGGCTTCACGCTTTTCGCACTGATTTCGATCCTGATTTCGCTCGCGCTTGTCCCGGTCGCCCTGACGCGGTCCGATGCGCCCGAACCAACGGCGGCAACGCGGTTTTCGCTTACCAAGGTGTTTCAGACCGCGCCGCTTGCGGCCTATGGTTGTTTTGCATCAGGCCTGATCAATGCCTCGGTTTTTGCGCTCGGTCCGGTGTTTATTCAAAAACAGGGGTTTCATGCAAACGAGATTGCCCTCTTCATGACAGCGGTGATCCTGGGCGGTGTCGCCGCGCAGTGGCCGGTCGGCGTTTTGTCTGACCGCATCGATCGGCGGTTTGTGATTTTTCTTGTCGCGCTCGCCGGATCAATCGCGGGGTTCGCGCTTTTCGATCCCGTTGCGATGGCGTTGCCGCACGATCATGCCTATTTCTTTGCCGTCATCGGCTTCTTTTTTGGAATGCCGACATTTTCCCTGTTCGGGGCCGCCCTCGCCCAAGGGAACGATCGGGTTACCGATGGCCGCTTTGTCGAGATGAACTCAGGACTTTTGATGCTCTATGGCATTGGCGCCGTCATCGGGCCCTTGATTGCCGCAAGCACCATGACCAGCGAAGGGCCCAGCGGGCTGTTCGTTTTCACCGTCGTGGTCAACCTGCTACTGCTGTTTTTGTCGCTGGTGCGGCTTTTGTTTGGAAAGCGTGTTGCGCAACGCCGCCGCACCCGCATCCTTTCCCGCTCAACCCCGGTGATTTTCCAAATCGATGCCCAGCGATCGAGAGACGAATAGCGACGCACAGGGGACGCACAGGGATTGCCGTTAGAGCAGCGTTGTATCCGTGATCACCTCAACAATCGCGGGCCCATCATAGGCAAGTGCGGCTTCAATCGCGTCCTTGAGTTGTTCGCGTTTCGTAACTTTCCACCCCTGGCCGCCGCATAGTTTGGCATAGGCCGCAAACGAAGGATTTGAAAGTTCGGTCTGCCAGACGCGATACTCAACCGCCTGTTGCTCTTTGGTGATTTTCCCGAGTTCCGAATTATTCATCAGGATGTGGGTGATGTTCATGCCGTATTTCACAGCCGTATTGAACTCGCCCATGTATTGGCCAAACCCGCCATCCCCCGATACCGATACCACCGGGCGACCCCGATAGCCCTCCTCGGCCTGGGTTGCGGCCCACGCCCCCATTGCCGCGGGAAAGGCAAAACCGATTGACCCCAAATAGCCCGACATCAACACGCGCTGGCCCGTCACTTCAAAATAGCGGCCAAAGCTATAGGTGTTGTTGCCCACATCAACGGCGATCACGGCGTTCTCCGGAACGGTATCGGTCAACGCCGCAAAAAGAGCCGCCGCGCTCAGGCCATCGCCCAGATCCTCGCTTTCACGGCGCTCTTTTTCACGCCGCCAGATTGCCCAGCGTTCGGTAAGCTCGGCGCGCTGATCCTGGGCCGCCAACGTCCGGCCCTCCAAAGCCTCGATGATTGCCTCTGCGGTGACGCCAATTTCACCATAGATCGGATAGGCGATGTCATGCCCCTTCGCGAGATGATCGGGATCGAAATCGACCTGGATGATCGGCTTTTTCTTTTCGATACCTGTGTGATCCGAAAAGGAGGCGCCGAAAACAACAAGCAGATCGGCCTCATTCATAAACCAACTGGCAATCGGGGTGCCTGATCGCCCGAGCACCCCGGCTGCAAGGGCGTGGCGGTCGGAAATCTGTCCTTTGGCCTTGAAAGTCGTCACAACCGGCGCGTTCAAACGATCAGCAAGCGCGACAACCTCGTCCATCCGCTCGCGTGCGCCATAGCCGACGATGATCATCGGGCGTTTGGCAGCGGCCAGCGCGTCGCATGCTTTGTCGAGAATGTCCGCCGGCGGGCGAATGCGGCCATCGAAAACGCGACCGCTTGGGTCCTGCGCAGGCGCATCGGGGGCTTCAATCACCTGCACTTCGTCGGGAAAAATCAACGTTGATACATCCCGCGCTGTCATCGCCTTTTTAAGCGCAAGGCTCATCAGCTCGGCATGGTTGGAATTGTGGAGAACCACATGGTTGAAGTTGGAAACCGGCGCAAAAGCCGCATGCAGGTCTACCTCCTGAAACGCGCCGGGCCCCATCACCTGGGTATTCACCTGCCCGGCAAGCGCCAGTACGGGCGCGCGGTCAACTTTGGCGTCATAAAGCCCGGTGATCAGGTTGGTGGCACCCGGCCCCGCAATGGTAAAACATGCGGCGGGCTTGCCGGTTAGTTTCGCATAGCCCGAGCAGGCAAAAGAGGCCGCCCCCTCATGGCGGATTCCGATGTAAGAAAGCTTTCCTTTTGCCTCCTGGCGGCGCAACGCATCTGCGAGGCCCAGATTCGAATGGCCGACCATGCCGAAGACATAGCTGACGCCCCAATTGACCATGGTTTCCGCCATCACATCGGAGACGGTACGCGGGGCTTCGGGCTCGGCTTCGACACCGACATAAATGCCGTCATCACGCACATCGACCGGATAGGTGGTTTGTCCTGCGTCTTCGTGCCCGCCGGGCGATTTTCCCGTAAGCGGGTCAAAATCCCACCCGTGCCAGGGGCAGCGTAACCAGCATTTTCCTTCGACACCGCGTTCGATCGACCCTTCGCCAAGCGGGCCGCCCTGGTGGGGGCAATGATTATCCATCGCGGCATATTGGCCATCGAAATGCGAAAGCGCTAAAAATTTAACCCCCGCCGTCACGGTTTTCACGCGCCCATCGGCCAAATCCTCATGCCCCGCCACGCGGAACCACTCGATTGCGGCTTCATCTTTCGTCATTGCTATCGGTCCCCCTCGATTGTGCGCTACATTGCGGCTTGCACCGAAGGCATTAACTTGCCACCAAACAACAGGAAACGCACCGGAAGAGTTTGACGCGGTGTTCACATCCTTGTTGGGAGGGAAAGCGTAAATGGCTTCAGATACGGCACAATCACCCGTAAGCGTGGCGCAATGGTCGACGCTTGAAGATCGCACGCCGGTCTATGCACTCGTCGCCAATGTCGATCTGGTTGTTGTGCGCTACGGAGACAGCGTATCCGTGCTGTATGGTCGCTGCCTGCACCGTGGGGCTCTGTTGAGCGATGGCTATGTCGAAGGACCCAACCTTGTCTGCGGGCTTCACCATTGGGATTATCGTCTGGATACGGGCGTCTCTTCCTATAATAATGACGAGGTTCTGCAGAAATTCACCGCCTGGATTGATGACGACAAGGTGTTTGTGGACGAAGCCGAGATTGCCGCATGGCACAAAGATCATCCGCAAGCGTTTGATCGTGAGGCCTATCAGGGACTTTATGCCGACACGGCACCGATTGCGGATGAGCCGCATGTCGGGCTGATCCAAAAGTATGCGCAGGAGGGGTTATCGAAAACCGGGCACCACGGGGTTGTTGGGGCGATGGGGGTACCGCGCACCGAACTGCCTGACTGGGATGACATTCAAATCCTGACCGCTCAACTTGCACGCCCTCCGCTCCTCGATGATGAGCCGGTGGGCACCGATGTGGTGATTGGACCGGCAGCGCAACGACCGCTCTCGCTCAAGATCCCCCTGCTGGTCTCGGACATGAGTTTTGGCGCCCTCTCTGAAGAGGCCAAGCTAGCGCTCGCGATCGGCGCTGAGAGCGCCGGTACCGGCATATGTTCGGGCGAAGGCGGTATGCTCGAGGAGGAGCAACAGGCAAACAGCCGCTATTTCTATGAGCTTGCCTCTGCCCGCTTTGGCTATTCGGTCGATAAGGTGAAACGCTGTCAGGCATTTCACTTCAAAGGCGGACAAGGTGCAAAGACGGGCACGGGCGGCCATTTGCCGGGCAGCAAAGTAAACGGCAAAATCGCCGAGGTGCGCGGGTTAAACCCGGGTGATGATGCGATCTCACCCGCACGCTTCCCTGAGTGGACGAAGCCCGCTGATATGCGCGCTTTTGCCGACGAGGTCCGTGATTATACCGGTGGGATTCCGATCGGGTACAAGCTTTCCGCGCAGCATATCGAAGCCGACATTGACGCCGCGCTCGATGTCGGGGTCGATTACATCATTCTCGACGGTCGGGGCGGCGGCACGGGTGCCGCGCCGCTCATTTTTCGCGACAATATATCGGTACCGACAATCCCTGCGCTTGCCCGCGCGCGCCGCCATTTGGATAGTCAGGGCGCAGGGCATGTGTCGCTCATCATTACGGGGGGGTTACGGAAGCCCGCTGACTTTGTGAAGGCGCTTGCGCTTGGCGCCAACGCCGTCGCCCTATCCAACGCGGCAATGCAAGCCATTGGTTGTCTCGGTATGCGCGCCTGTCACACGAATAACTGTCCGGTGGGGATCGCCACCCAAAAGGATCATTTGCGACGCAGGCTCATTGTCGATCAGTCGGCTGCCCAACTCGCACGCTTTTTCGAGACCTCGGTTGAACTGATCAAAATCCTGGCGCGCGCCTGTGGTCACCGACATGTGAACGAGTTCACACGATCAGACCTGACCACATGGAAAGAGGAAATGGCCCGGCTTTCCGGCGTTTCCTACGGTGGTGTCGGGTAACTGTCCTCGCGATGGCTAGTCCGTTTGGCGCCGTTGATCCTGTCCACTCTGTTGTCCAATCGGTGGAATCGGGATAGTC
>JBCDDR010000015.1:0-21413 GCA_039180205.1 Pseudomonadota bacterium
CATCGCCGTCGGGATTTCCGCCTCGCGCGGGCGCAATAAAGACAGTGGTGAAGCCCTTCTTGAGGCCGAGGAGCTTCAAGCCAAGCCTTATCCGGTCCCAATGTCGCTCCTCTTCCTGATCGGGGGCGTCGTCGGGCTTGCCCTTGGGGCGCATTATCTCGTTGAAGGCGCTGTTGTTGTTGCCCACAACCTTCATGTTCCCACGGAGATTATTGGCCTGACGCTGGTTGCAATCGGTACGTCGCTGCCAGAGCTTTCGACCGCGCTGATGGCGGCGTTGCGGAATGAGTGTGATGTTGCGGTGGGGAATGTCGTGGGTTCCAATATGTTCAATATATTGGCGATTGTGGGCGTTGCCTCGCAGTTTGGCGATATCGAGGTTCCCAAAACGTTTTTGACGTTCGACCTCTGGGTGATGCTGGGAAGCTCGCTCATCCTGTTGCCGTTTGCGCTTGTCAAAGGCGGGATCGGTCGCAAGCTGGGGATGGTTTTTCTCGCAGCCTATGGTGGCTACATCTATCTGCTGGCTCAGGGGGCGGGCGGAATGTCTGACACCATGTTGCGTGCCCAAGTCGAGGCAGTCGCGGTACCCTCCGTGCGATAAGGGTCTGACCCTCGCCCTAAAGCGCAGGGGAGGACCTAAGCGGCCTGTTCCTCGAGTGCCTTAACACCCGGAAGCTCGCGCCCCTCCATCCATTCAAGAAATGCCCCACCGGCCGTGGAGACATGACCGAACCTTTCCACCACGCCTGCATGCGCTAAAGCAGCGACCGTATCCCCGCCGCCCGCGACACTCAGGAGATCGCCACCCGCGCCAAGCGCAGCGGCCGTTTGCGCTAGCGCAACTGTACCTTGATCAAAGGGGGGCGTCTCAAACGCTCCAAGCGGGCCGTTCCAAATCAAGGTTCGGCAGGTCTTCAGTACATCGCCCAACGCCTCTACCGAGCTCGGCCCGACATCGAGGATCATATCGTCGTCGGCCACATCGTGAATATTGATCGTGCGCGTTGCGATATTTGGTTTCAGAGCTTTCGCCACAACCACATCATAGGGCAAATGAACGGTCGTTCCGGTTTCCTCGGCACGGGCAAGGATCGACTGCGCGGTCTCAGAAAGCGACGTCTCACAAAGCGAAGCGCCGACACCGATACCCTTTGCGAAAAGAAATGTGTTCGCCATCCCGCCCCCGATGATGAGGTGGTCAACCCGTTGAACCAGGTTGGTGAGTACATCGAGTTTTGTGGAAACCTTTGAGCCTCCCACAATAGCCGCGACAGGTCGCTTGGGATCCCCGAGTGCGCGGGTCAGGGCGTCAAGCTCGCGTAGCATGCCGAGCCCGCAAAACGACGGGATATGTTTGGTAATGCCATGTGTTGACGCATGCGCACGATGGGCGGCGGAGAAGGCATCGTTGACATAGATATCGCCATGTTTCGCCAGCGCTTTGGCAAATGCGTCATCATCGGCTTCCTCACCTGGATGGAAGCGCAGGTTTTCCAGCAGAATGATTTGCTCTGGGCCGGCAAGTGCCGCCGACACGGCATCTCCAACACAGTCGGTTGCAAATCCGATGGGTTCACCCAAAACAACCGCAAGCGGCTCGACAATATGTTTGAGCGAGAATTCATCAACCAGCTTGCCTTCAGGGCGGCCGAAATGCGTCAAGAGCAGCACCCGCGCCCCCTGCGCGCGCAGCACCGCGATCGTTGGTTCAATGCTTCGCAGGCGCGTTTCGTCTGATACCCGCCCATCGCGCATGGGCACGTTCAGATCGGCCCGGACAAGAACGGTTTTGCCCTCCAAACTGCCAAATGCGCGCGCGATATCGTTTAACGACAAAAACGGCATAGATGCCCTTCCTCAACAGACCTAAACATGCGGAAAGCGCTTATGCGTTTCCGAGCGCCACGGCGGTATCCGCCATCCGGTTGGAAAAGCCCCATTCGTTATCATACCAGGAGACGACCCGAACGAGCCGTTTATCGATGACTTTGGTATGTTCGATATCGACGCTTGATGAGAAGGGCACATGGTTATAGTCAATTGAAACCGTGGGCTCGGTCATGACCTGCATGACGCCCGCCATCTTACCACTCGCGGCATCGGTAAAGGCCTGGTTGACCTCTTCAGCCGATGTATCGCGACCAGCCATGAATTTCAGATCCACAAGTGAGACATTCGGTGTCGGCACCCGAACGGCTGCGCCATCGAGTTTGCCTGCGAGCTCGGGCAACACAAGGCCAACGGCTTTCGCCGCACCAGTCGAGGTGGGGATCATTGAAAGGGCAGCGGCCCGCGCGCGGCGCGGATCTTTATGCAGCGTATCCAAAATCCGCTGGTCACCTGTATAGGCGTGGATCGTTGTCATAAAACCGCGCTCAATTCCCACAAGCTCGTTCATAACCTGGGCAACGGGCGCGAGGCAGTTTGTTGTACATGACGCGTTCGATACGATTTGATGGTCGCCGGTAATCTTTTCGTGGTTTACCCCGTAAACGACGGTGAGATCGACGTCTTTCCCGGGAGCGGATATCAGCACTTTGCGTGCACCGGCCTTGATGTGAGCCGAAGCCTGATCGCGCGACGTGAAGATACCCGTGCATTCAAGCGCAACATCGACACCAAGTTCGCCCCACGGAAGGGCGGCGGGCTCGCGTTCAGCGGTGACGCGGATGCGTTGGCCATCAACAACGAGATAATCGCCATCAACCGAGACTTCGCCAGGATAGGGACCATGAACCGAGTCGCGGCGCAGCAAATAGGCATTGGTATCAGCGTCACCAAGATCGTTGATGCCGACGACCTTGATATCGTCGCGCCCGGTTTCCGTAATCGCGCGCAGAACAAGTCGTCCAATTCGTCCAAATCCGTTGATCGCAACTTTCAAGGCCATTCCTGTTTTCTCCCATTGGCAGCATATGAGGAGAGGGCGCGGATCAACGCAGATCAAACATGCTTCACCCAACCGACCGAATTCAGCAGTTTTGAAACACATCCATCACCAAACCCGATGACAAGTGCCCCAAGTGGCCGCGAAAAAACGAAAGAAACCGAACGGTTCTAAAACACCCTCATTTGCGCCGGGGTGTATCGCCTTCGCATCGGTTTGTCACGCGGATTTCAATGAATTCAAGGCTGTGGCGTTGCCTATGCTGCCAGTCGTATTTTGATCTGCTCCAAGATCGCCGGGGCGGAAAAGCCAAAATGGGGGAAAAGGTCCGATGCAGGCGCACTCGCGCCAAACTGATCCATCGTCACCATCAGCGCGTCGGGGCCAACATATTTGTACCAGCTCATCGCGCTTGCCGCCTCGATCACAACGTTGAGCGCACCGCCGCCAAACATCTCTTTGCGATCGGCTTCTTCGGATTGATCGAGAAGCGTGGTTGATGGAACCGAAATCACTTCGGCGCGCACACCCGCCTCGGTCAATGCCGCATGGACGTCCAGTGCGAGTGCAATCTCTGATCCGGTCGCAACCAATCGCACCGCTGGCGTACCGTTTGCCTCGGCGAGTCGATAAGCCCCCTTGCGCGAAAGATTATCTGTTCCACCTGGCATATGAGCCCGCACCGTCGGAAGGCCCTGACGGCTCAACGCCAGAACGCTCGGCCCCTGATACCCAAGCGCGATCTCCCAGCATTCGGCGGTCTCAATGGCATCGGCAGGGCGAAGCACCATAAGCCCCGGGATTGCGCGCAACGCTGCAAGGTGTTCAACGGGTTGGTGTGTCGGCCCATCCTCTCCAAGGCCAATACTGTCATGGGTCATGACGTATATCACCCGCTGCTTCATCAGCGCAGAGAGCCGTATGGCGGGGCGCGCATAATCTGAAAACACGAGAAACGTTCCTGAATAGGGGATGAGCCCGCCATGAAGGGCAATCCCGTTCATCGCCGCCGCCATGCCGAATTCGCGTACACCATAATGCATATAAGTACCGGTGCGGTTCTCGGGGGTGAATGCCGTCATAGCCTTAACGCGGGTATTGTTTGATCCCGATAGATCCGCTGATCCGCCAAAAAGGTGCGGCAATACTTCGCTCGCGGCCTCCAGCGCAAGCTCTGAAGACTTGCGTGTTGCGAGTTTCGGGGCGTCTTTCGCAAGGTCTGCTTTATGCGCGGCCATCCGCTCGGCCAAGGCTGACTTGTCGGTGTCGGTAAGGGTTGTTGACTGACGTCGTAAGAACTCATCACGCGTCGCGGCGTCGGCGGCCTTCAATCGGGTGTTCCAGGAAAGGGAGGCATGTTGACCGCGTGCGCCGACAGTTCGCCAAGCATGGGCGATGTCGTAGGGTATATCAAAGGGCTCGCTCGTCCATCCGAGTGCCTCGCGCGCGCCGGCAATCTCGTCGGGCCCAAGCGGGGCACCGTGCGTGGCGGCAGTGCCCTGTTTTTTGGGTGCGCCAAACCCAATCGTGGTGCGGCAGGCAATGAGGCTAGGCTTACTGGTTCCTTTTGCCGTCTCAATCGCCTGACTGATGGCGTCCGGGTCATGCCCATCAATTGCCTGGGTATCCCATCCCTGTGCTTCAAACCGCGCAAGATGGTTGTCCGAGACACTCAAATCGGTACTGCCATCGATTGAGATGCGATTATCGTCCCAGAGTACGATCAGACGCCCGAGCTTTTGGTGCCCGGCAAGCGAAGCGGCCTCGTGACTGACCCCTTCCATCAGGCAGCCGTCGCCTGCGATCACATACGTATAGTGGTTGCAGAATTCGGTACCCGCTCGCGCCCGTTCGGCCTCTTCCGCGATCGCCATACCCACCGCCGTCGCCAGACCCTGGCCTAAAGGCCCGGTGGTGGTCTCAACCCCCGGGCATTCGCCGAATTCTGGATGTCCGGCGCAGGGGCTGCCAAGTTGTCGGAACGACTTGATATCTTCGATGGTCGGGCGTGGATATCCGGTCAGATAGAGAAGCCCGTAGAGCAACATCGATCCGTGGCCTGCGGACAAGACAAATCGGTCACGGTCAGGCCATTCGGGCCATTGCGGATCGAAGGTCAGAAATTCCGAGAAAAGTACCGTTGCAACATCCGCCATCCCCATCGGCATTCCAGGGTGGCCTGATTTTGCGGCTTCAACGGCATCCATAGCCAGCACCCGCAAAGCGTTTGCCATTTCCTGATGGGTCGCACTCATCTTGTTATGTCCATTTCGATTGCTATGGGAACGAAGGTTCCCTGTCATTGATTGCTCACGCGCCTAACATCGGCATTTGGTCGATGCAAACCCAGATTGTCGATTTACGGCACCCGAAAGGGAGAATTCCGGTATGCCAAATGATAAGTTCAAACGACCTGCATGAAAATTTTGACGTGGGCAGAGGATGTTACTCCTAATCGCTCAGCTTGGACTTGAAAGCGACCCTAATCTCAGCCAAAACATACCGGCGACGCAAATAAGAATGCCGTATGGGTTTTATCTGGAGAGGCGTAATGGCACACAGCGAACAAGGCGGCGATGCTGCGGATACCATGATGGCTGCGCGTGATGGGCTGGGGCGGAGCCTTTATGAACTTGAAACGGTCATCACCCAGAAATTAACCTCCACCGCCGGGCTGGTTCGCCAACTCGCCGAGGCGCGTGCGCAGATCGAAGATCAGCAGGCGGCGATCGAAGCGCGTGACAGCGAAATTGATGAGTTGCGACTGCAAGCAAACACGAACGCCGAGGCCGACTCAACGACAGATGATGACATTGCGCAGATGCGCGCCGACCTTGAGGCAAAACAAGAAGTCATCAAGGAACTTGAGCGTGAGCGGGCAGAGACGATTTCCGCAAATCAAGCCTATGCTGACGAAATTGCCCAACTCAACGCCGCCTTGAGCGCTGCAAAAGCCGAGGCGGCCGATCTTGTGGGAGACAGCGCGGCAGACGGCACGGGCGGGGGCACCCTTGTCGAGGCCGCAAGTCTTGCGGACGAGTTATCGGTCCTGCGCGCTGCGCATGAAAATCTCGAAGCGCGATATGCGAAGGTCACCACCGAACTGGAGACTGTGAGGCAAGAAACCGTCGCGGCTCAGAACGGACACGATGCCGACCAACAAAGCGAAGAGGTCGCGGAACTGCTTTCAGCCAATAACCAACTGAGATCGAAGCTCGCTGATGTTATGGCGCGGATTAACGGATTGATTTCACACGGCGATGAGGCGCTCGGTCGGAGCTGACCCGGCCGCGCCTCGGTACAATTTGGTGGGCGAGAGAATGGCGAGAGAGTAAGGACAAAGATAAAGCATGGGTCAGGTAGCGGTCACAATCGGTGGAAACAATTATACGCTCAATTGTCGCGATGGCGAGGAAGAACGGCTCAGGCGGCTTGCGGGCTATGTCGATAAAAAGGCGCGTGACCTGAACCAGACGCTTGGCAATCTGCCGGAAAGCAGAATGCTGCTGATGTCATGCATGTTGATTGCTGATGAGCTGGAAGAGGCACGCGAAGGGCATGAGGATGTTGGCTCTGCCGCCGGTGCGACCCAAACGGGGGATGAAGAGACTTTGCAGTTTCTCAAGGCAGCGAGTGATCGCGTGGCGCGGCTCACTCAAACCTTGCAGAACCAAGCGCTCGAAGTTTAGGCGTTCCTCCTTTTGAGGTGCCACCTCTTTCTTAAAGATCCCACGCGAGGTCTTGTCACCACAGCATTCGCGATTTACATCTGATGGCGGCGGGTTCTGCCTTTCTCGGACGACTTTTTATCCCTGAGGCGATACTCACATCCTTGGGAGCTGTCCCTCGGTTAGCTCTGGCTGATTGACACGGCGCCCACCTGACGTCTTGGCGTCAGAGGATATTAAATAAACGGCTTGGCGGGCCCGCTGCTCCTATGATCCCATCCAATATTTCGCGAAAAGATCAGCTGCGCCGAGACCTGCGCGCCCGACGCGCGGCGATACCAGAGGATGTTCGCCAAGACGCCTCTCACGCCCTCGTTCGCCACGCGCAAGGTGTTCGCGATTGGCTCCGAGCCCGCGCGGATAAGGTCCAAACGGTGGCGAGCTATGTCCCGATTGGTTGTGAAATCGATCCCTCGCCGCTTTGCCACCAACTGGTCGAAGCTTGCGGTGCTGAGCACGCGCTCCCTTGCGTAGTGCCTGGCACGCGGATTTTAACCTTTCGAAACTGGCAAGAGGGCGACCCGCTCGAACAGGGGCCATATGCAACCCGCCAACCGCGTGAAACCGCAAGTATGATCAGCCCCGATCTCATGTTGATCCCGCTCTTAGGGTTCGACGGTGACGGCGGGCGGCTCGGTCAGGGGGGCGGCTTCTATGATGCGACGCTGCGACAGTTGCGGAAAGAGGCCAGTCTTGGTGGTCTGCCCCTTGGGATTGGTGTGGCATTTGATGAACAAGAGATTGCTGCGTGCCCGCGCGAAGACTTCGATCAAACGTTGGACGCGGTTATGACCCCAACGCGGTTTTTGCGTTTTACCGATAGTTGATGCATTCCATGGGTTTCTGGGTGTAGGACGCGCTCGATGACTTGCTGAAGCTAATGACTTGCTAAAGAAAGGGCGTCGATGAGGGTTCTGTTTCTGGGAGACATTGTTGGTCGCAGCGGGCGTACCGCGGTGATCGATCAGCTCCCCGCGCTGAAAACCAAGCTCGCCGCCGATATGGTGATCCTGAACGGCGAAAATGCTGCGGGTGGTTTTGGCATTACCGAAAAGATCGCGGACGATCTCTATGCCGCTGGTGCCGATTGCATCACCACCGGGAACCATGTGTGGGACCAGCGGCAGATCCTCGGCCACATCGATCGCGAGCCGCGATTGCTTCGACCCGCCAATTTCCCCGCCGGGACCCCGGGGCGTGGGGCAAGTCTGATTTCGCTTGTCGACGGGCGTCAGGTGTTGGTGATCAATGTGATGGGGCGGATTTATATGGATCCGCTCGATGACCCGTTTGCGGCAGTGGACGCGGCACTGGGCGAGATACGCCTGGGGGAGAGTGTCGATGCGATTGTGGTCGATGTTCACGCCGAGGCCTCTTCCGAAAAAATGGCGATGGCGCATTATCTTGATGGTCGGGTGAGTTTTGTGGTTGGCACGCACACCCACGTCCCGACGGCCGACGCGCAAATCCTGCCCGGTGGAACGGCATACCAGACCGATGCAGGCATGTGTGGCGATTATCTTTCGGTGATCGGTATGAAGCCTGATGAACCCGTCCGCCGCTTCACGACCAAGATGAGCGGTGGGCGGTTTGAACCTGCTGAGGGCGAGGCCACGCTGTGCGGTGTTGTGGTTGATATTCACGATAGGACGGGGCTTGCGCGCAAGGTTTCACCCGTTCGTATTGGGGGGCGGCTTGCGGCGCAGGTTCCAGAAGTCATCGGCTAGCTCACCATTCAATCGCTATGCCGCTTGCCAAAAACCGATTGATCTCGTTTGTGCTCGCATGGTTTAAGCCTCCGAACACACACCTGGTTAGACGTTGAGAAAGTGGTTCACCATGGCAGGCCATTCCAAATTCAAAAACATCATGCACCGCAAGGGCGCGCAGGACAAAAAACGCTCGAAACTGTTTTCCAAACTTTCGAAGGAAATTACGGTCGCGGCAAAAATGGGCATGCCCGAGCCTGAAAATAACCCTCGGCTACGCGCCGCGATCGCTGCTGCCAAAGCCCAATCAATGCCCAAGGACGTCATTGAGCGCGCGATCAAGAAAAGCCAGGGAGGCGACGACGAAAACTATGAAGAAGTCCGCTATGAGGGATTTGGTCCCGGTGGCACCGCCATTGTTGTTGAAAGCCTGACCGACAATCGCAATCGGACCGCATCGGATGTGCGTGCGATCTTTTCGAAAAACGGTGGAAATCTGGGCGAAACCGGTAGCGTCAATTATCTCTTCGAGCGGGTTGGCCTGATCGAATTTGATGCAAGCGTCGGGTCTGCCGATGATGTGTTCGAAGCCGCGCTTGAGGCGGGTGGTGAAAATGTTGAAACCAGCGACGACGGCCACGAAGTGTATTGCGCCTTTGAAGACCTGCATGAGGTTGCCAAATCGCTCGAAGACGCGCTCGGAGAACCCCGTGCCGTTAACCCGATCTGGAAAGCGAGTGACTTGATTTCGGTCGATGGCGAAACCGCTGAGAAGCTTTTGCGTTTGCTCGATGCCCTTGACGACAATGATGATGTGCAGAATGTGTTCGGCAATTATGATGTGTCTGATGAGATCATGGAGCGTTTATCGGAATAACTCCCGGGGGTTTCGAATGGATGATAGCGCTGACCTTCCGAGCCGTCATTGCGGATGGTGGTGTGTGTCGCGTTAGCCAAAGGCGAATTCGCAGACGGGCACAATCCCAAAAAAGGCCATAGACCTTGACCAGTCAGTCCTCCCGCGAAAGCATCCGTATCCTGGGAATAGATCCCGGGTTGATGCGTACCGGTTGGGGCCTCTTGGAGATGTCGGGCCATCACCTGAAGCATCTCGACAATGGCGTCATAACGACCGACAGTGCTGATTCGCTCGCCGAAAGGTTGATGCAACTGCACGATGGGCTGACCGCAATCGTTGCCGATTGGAACCCGAATGCCGCCGCCGTTGAAGAGACCTTTGTGAACAAGAACCCAACCTCGACACTCAAGCTCGGTCAGGCGCGCGCGATTGCTTTGCTGGTTCCCGCATTGGCTGGTGTCAAGGTAGCGGAATATGCGCCAAACCATGTGAAAAAAGCGGTTGTGGGGGCGGGGCATGCTGGAAAGGCACAAATCCACGCGATGGTCTCGATGCTCCTGCCCGGGGTCAAATTGAACGGTGCCGATGCCGCCGATGCGCTCGCCCTCGCCATCTGTCATGCGCATCAGGCGGGGGGGCAATCGCAAAGGCGTGCGCGCATTCAACCGGGTGATACCCACATGATCGGGCGGCGTAACGCATGATCGCAAAACTGACCGGTCGGCTCGATACACTTCTTGACGGGGCGGTGATCATTGACGTCGGCGGGGTCGGCTATCTTGTGTTTTTATCGACGCGCGCACTCGGCGCTCTGCCAAGATTGGGCGAGCCCGTGAGCGTTTGGATCGAAACGCATGTCCGCGAGGATCATATCCATCTCTACGGGTTCCTGACCCCCGACGAAATCGCCTGGTTTCGCCTTCTCACGGCGGTAAAGGGTGTGGGGCCAAAAGCGGCGTTCGCGATCCAATCGGTTTTGTCGTCGGATGCTCTGCGCATGGCGATCCTTGCTAAAGATAAAGCTGCCGTTGCCCAGGCGAGCGGGGTTGGCCCGCGTCTTGCCGAACGCGTTGTGATGGAGTTGAAAGACAAAGCGGCGAGCGCCGGCGGGGGTCTGGTACAATCCGCCGCGAAACCTGACGCGGCGTCGGCACCACCCGTTTCCGTTTCTGAGGTTAAATCGGACACGGCGGCAATCGCGTCGCTACCCGCGGCACCTGCACCTTCCCCGGCGACACCGCCGCGAGAAGATGCGCTCTCCGCGCTTGAAAATCTGGGATTTGCCCGAAGCGATGCCTATGAGGCGCTATTGGCAACCGAGGCGGATGCTGGCGGGGATATCGAACTGGATGACTTACTGAGGCTTGCGCTCAAACGGCTTGCGAAATAACCCTGCACGACACACAACACGCGTGAGCATCCCCGATGAGGCAAAAGCCAATGCAAGACCATGATGTGAGTGACGAAGGCCGGTTGGTTGCCCCCGTCCGGAGCGGCGACGATGACCAGACGCTGCGTCCGCAAACACTCGCCGCCTTCATTGGTCAACGTCAGGTCTGTGACAATTTACGGGTGTTTGTGACTTCGGCGCGTACACGCGAGGCGGCGATGGACCATGTGCTCTTATTTGGTCCCCCTGGCCTCGGCAAAACGACGCTTGCGCAGATTGTTGCCCGCGAGCTTGGCGTTTCTTTTCGCGCTACCTCGGGCCCCGTTATCCAAAAGGCGGGGGATTTGGCCGCGCTTCTCACCAATCTGGAAGAGCGCGATGTCCTTTTTATTGATGAAATTCATCGGCTTAATCCGGCAGTTGAGGAAATCCTATATCCCGCAATGGAGGATTTTCAGCTTGATCTCATCATTGGCGAGGGTCCGGCCGCGCGGTCGGTCAAGATCGACTTGCCCCCCTTCACATTGATCGCGGCGACAACGCGTTCTGGGTTGCTTACGACACCGCTTCGCGACCGGTTCGGCATCCCGCTGCGCCTTAATTTCTACACGGTTGCCGAGTTACAGGAAGTGGTCTTGCGGGGGGCGCGTGTTGTTGGCCTTGAAATCACCGATGATGGCGCGCACGAGATTGCGCAGCGGTCAAGGGGAACGCCCCGAATTGCAGGGCGGCTGTTGCGCCGCGTGCGTGATTTTGCGTTGGTCGAAGCGGCGGAGATCGTCGATGCGGCTGCTGCGGATCGCGCGCTGGTGCAGTTGGAGGTGGATAAGGCTGGGCTAGATGCCATGGATCACCGCTATTTGGGTTTGATTGCGGAGAGTTTTCAGGGGGGTCCCGTGGGCATCGAAACAATTGCGGCGGCACTTTCTGAGCCGCGCGACACTTTGGAAGATATCATCGAGCCCTACCTCATTCAGACGGGGTTCGTTCAGCGCACGCCGCGCGGTCGGGTGCTGAGCGCGCTCGGGTTCAAGCATTTGGGCCTGATGCCCCCTGGTGGGGACGTTCAGGCCGTTCTCCGATTAGACCAAGAGAGCGAGACGCCAAAGTGACAGCCGGGCAGGACCATCCAACCGATATGAGCGCCGACGGCACGCTCGCCGATGGGGTTCACCGTTTGCCGATCCGCGTTTATTTTGAGGACACCGATGCGACTGGCGTCGTTTATCACGCAAACTATTTGCGTTTTTTCGAACGCGGGCGCTCGGACATGACACGTATGGCGGGGATTGATCATAGGGTGCTGAAAGACGGTACAGGTGAGTCGATTGTGTTTGCGGTTGCCGGGTGTACGCTCAAATTCCGAGCACCAGCATTGCTCGACGACCGTCTGCAAGTGTGCACGCGCGTCGGCAAGGTTGGTGGGGCCAGTGTCGATATGCATCAGTGGATCGAACGCAGGGAAACCCGGCTCGCGGAGGCGGAAATCCGTGTGGCGATGATTGATCAGGAATTACGTCCCGCACGGTTTCCAAATGAAATGAGACAGATTCTGCAAACGCTTTGCCAAAAGGCGAATGAACAGGCGGCTCTTTGAAGGGGCGCCGAGGAGAGGATAGAATTTATGGCGGATGAGCCGAACCCGGTTGGTGGAACGCCCAACATTACCGATATCCAGGCATTAGACGGCAATGCCGCGCCCGATTTCAATATGATCAGCTTGTTTTTTCAGGCCGATATCGTCGTCAAAACGGTGATGATCATGCTTGTTCTTGCGTCGCTCTGGAGCTGGGCTGTCATATTTGACAAGGCGTTTCGACTGCGTCGGCTGGAGCGCCGGTCCCGCCAGTTCGAGAATCATTTCTGGTCGGGTCAACCACTTGAAGAACTCTATCAGGGCATTTCCCAGCGCACCGATCATCCGATTGCGGTGATTTTTGTCGCTGCCATGCGAGAATGGCAGAAATCGCTCGGCGCTTCCAAAACGGCCAATCTCATGCGCGGGGTGGGTGACCGGGTCGATACCGTGATGCGCGTTGCTCTCAACCGCGAAATGGCCGATCTTGAGCAGCGTCTCGGTTATCTGGCGACGATTGGTTCGGTTGCGCCTTTCGTTGGATTGTTCGGTACTGTCTGGGGAATCATCAATAGCTTCCAGTCGATTGCCATTTCACAGAATACCAGTCTTGCGGTTGTCGCGCCCGGCATTGCCGAAGCTTTATTTGCGACCGCGCTTGGGCTTTTGGCGGCGATCCCTGCGGTGATCGGCTACAATCGGTTGAGCGCCCAGATCGATCGCTACGCGGGGCGAGCGGAATGTTTTTGTGATGAGTTTCGTACGCTCATGTCGCGTCAACTCGACGAGGCGGCCTGATGTCCGCTGGGCTCAATCGACGTGAGGCGGGCCATGGCGGTCGACGTTATCGTCCGATGTCCGAAATCAATGTGACTCCGTTCGTTGATGTCATGCTGGTGCTGCTGATCATTTTCATGGTGACCGCGCCGCTCCTCACACTTGGTGTTCCGGTTGATCTGCCGAAAGCGAATGCGAAGCCGCTGGGCGAGGACCAAAAGCCCCTGCAGCTTAGCATCGACCGCAATGGCGCCATATTTATTGAAGATACCGAAATCGACCGTGGTGAGTTGCTTCAGCGCCTTTCGGCCATCGCCGCGGAGCGGAATGATCCCCGCATTTATATTCGCGCAGACCAGTCGCTAGCTTACGGCGATGTCATGGTCATCATTGCTGAAATCAAAACCTCCGGGTTTGAGAAGTTGGCTTTAATCAGCGACCCGCGCGCTGGATCAGACGGGCCTTAACCCGCGGTCGTTTGCGTTGCTGATGTAGGGCTGAGATTTTTGAGAAATAAAGGCCGCATCGTGGGCGTTGGCGGCGCTTGGTGATAGATCCCGAACGTTGAATCATGCGCACGAGTTTGCTCCTTTCTCTCGGTCTTCATGCTGCGGTCCTCGCCGGGGGGATTGTTGCGTGGCCGAGTGTGCGTGTGCCGCCATTGCCGCCTGAACCGCCGGGGTTGGAGATTGCATTCGTTGAGATTGGCGAGCGCGATGAGGCACCGCCCCCCGTGCCTGAGATCGAAGAGCCCGAACCAGAGCCTGAACCCGAGCCCGACGAGCCTGAGCCTTTACCTGAAGACCCTGAACCCGAAACCCCGACAGTTCCGGAGGAGGTGGCAGACGCATCCGAAGATGCGGTGCCGTTGCCTGATGCGGAAACTGATGATGAACCAACGCCGCCACGTCCGCTCGCCACACCGCAGCAAAAGCCGAAGCCACCGAAACGCCTAAGCCTTGATCGGGTTGCCAGTCTGATCGACCGATCGAAAAAAGAAGAGCCCGAGCCTCGAAAAGCGACAACAGAAGATTTCCGCGAGGCGATCAAGCGCCGAAAGCAAGAGCAGGCCGCCCCGAGAACGACGGGTATCGATGGAGAGCGATTGCGCGCACGGCTCGCTGGCGTGATCGGTGCTCAGGTTGCACGTTGCTGGTCTCCCCCGATTGGGATCAAAGGGTTTCGCGAGTTTCGTGCGGTCATAACGATGACAATGAATGAAGAGGGTGGGCTGATTGGTACGCCAATTCTCTCTGCCCGCGATGCGGCGCGTGCCCGCCGGGGCGGTGAGGAGGCCTTTCGAACTTATGCCGAAAGTGCTTTGCGCGCCGTGCAGCGCTGTGCTCCCTACGACTTGCCGACCGAAAGCTATCATGAATGGCGCGAAACGCGTCTCGTATTCGACCCTCAGGAGATTGTGAATTGAGTAGCTTACGAACGAGATCGCATCACCGCCGGATTTCTGATCATTACCAAGCTTTTGGTTTCGCCGTTCTCGCGCTTCTGCTTGGCGCCATTGGCTTTGCGGGTGCCCCGGCCCGCGCTGTCCTGGAAGTTGATGTCACGCGCGGATATCTTGAACCCTTGCCGGTTGCGATTCCGGACTTTGCCGTCCCGTTTCCGGCGACCACTTCGGAAGGGGCGCTTGCCGAGATCAGTCGAAAGCTCGCTGAAGTCGTGGGTGAAGACCTGGGGCGTTCAGGGCTTTTTCGAGCTGTTGACCGCTCGGCTTTTCTCGAAGCCAATCCAGACCCGCGTCGTCCCGTTTTCGCGCGCTGGAACGCGATCGGTGCGCAGGCCCTGCTGACCGGTCAGCTCGTTGTCCGCAATGACGGCAATTTACAACTGGAGGTGCGGCTGTGGGACGTGGTTGCACAGACGCAAATGACCGGGTTTCGGTATGTAGCGCCGCCGCGTAACTGGCGACGGGTCGCACATCTCGTCGCGGATGCCGTTTATGAGCGCCTGACTGGCGAAAAAGGCTATTTCGACAGCCAGATCGTGTATGTCGCTGAAACGGGGCCAAAGACCAGCCCGAAGAAACAACTCGCGATAATGGATCAGGATGGGGCCAACCATCGCCTACTCACCAGTGGGCGGAACAACGTCATCCTTCCCCGGTTTTCACCATCGCAGCAGGAAATCGTCTATCTCTCGCTGATCGAGGCGGAAAAGCGCTGGCGGGCCTTTCTCTACAATCTCGATAGCCGCAAACACGAAACACTCGGCAGCTTTAATTCGTCGACATTGGCGCCGCGCTTTTCGCCTGAGGGTAACCAGATGGTCCTATCCATTGGCAACAGCGGCAATGTGGACGTTTTCCTGCTGGATCTGCCAACCCGCAAAACCACCCGTCTTACAACAGATCCCTCGATTGACAGCTCGCCTTCGTTTTCCGCGGATGGCGAGAGGATCGTCTTTGAGTCAGACCGATCAGGGTCGCAACAACTGTATACCATGAATGTCAACGGGCGCGACATTCGCCGGATCAGTCGGGGCGACGGGGTTTATGGAACCCCGGTTTGGTCACCACGGGGCGATTTGATTGCCTTCACCAAAATTCGGCGTGGAGAGTTTCAGATCGGGGTGATGCGTCCCGACGGTACGGGGGAGCGGATTTTGACTACAGGTGCCAAAGATGAAGGGCCGACCTGGTCTCCCAATGGGCGTGTGTTGATGTTTTTCCGTTCCAAACCTTTTCTCAGCGACGGAAGTGGTGGCGACACAAGCCTTTGGTCGGTCGATCTGACCGGATATAATCTTCGGCAAATTCCAACGCCGTTTGGGGCATCAGACCCCGCGTGGTCTCCCTTGATTGACTGATTCCCACCCCGCCTTATGACTCGACCCAGAGCTTGATCGATAACCACGAAAAGCGCGTCGTCATCAGATTGATAAGCGGCGTTGGCAAACCCACGGATTCTGCGCTTTTGTTTTGCTTGATCCGCTTTGGTCGGGCGGATATAGTTTTTGTGTCTTGAGTGATTTGGGTCTGTTATTCAGCCTCGGCATGCCTCGATATCAAGTGTCTGTTTCTATATTTGCAGTTGTTTGGCGAACATGGATGGACGTTGATGAGAGACGGGGTTGTTGAAACAAGGGTGTTGACGATGATGGAACCACATCGCATAGGACAATTCTTGGGAGTGTTCATCTCTTAACAAAGGTCGGATCTTCAGCTTTTCGGACAGCTTGTTCTTGCGTTGCCAATCGAATGAATTTTTACGTAAGGCGCGAAGGTCAGTTCATCTGTAGGAGGTAAATAATAAGGGGGTGGTTGCCTACGCCAAGCCTATGCTGGTCAGGTCCAGATGATGCAGGGTAATCACGGCAGACACATAATAATAAATCTCACGATCAATTCGATCCAAAATCAAGATCGACCAATATCCATAAGGACGGTGTTTATGCTTATTCTCAAGCGCGGCTCGACCATCTTCACGCTGATCGCCTGTTTATTTCTTGTCGCTGCCTGCGCCCGCAACCGCGCGCCGGAGCCGCCACAGGAGGTTCAGCCAGTACAAAATCAGGTCACTCGACCCGAAATTCCAGATAACACGGTCGCAACTGAGCGGCTCGATACCCAGCGTGGTCCGCTTTCTCAGTCTGACTTGATTGCCGCTGCGGGTGCAGATCGGGTGTTTTTTGCCTTTGATAGTCATACGCTTGATGGTGAGTCACGCTCGACATTGCGGCGGCAGGCGGCCTGGCTGCGCGCCAACCCCGAGGTTTCCATCGTTGTCGAAGGCCACTGTGATGAGCGCGGCACGCGCGAATACAATATCGCCCTCGGCATGCGCCGCGCCTCTTCAGTTCGCGATTTTCTTGTCGCCTCGGGGGTTGAAGCGAATCGCGTACGGACGATCAGCTACGGTGCTGAGCGGCCGGCGGCGACCGGTTCGGGCGACTTTGTCTGGCGTCAAAATCGCCGGGGTGTCACGATCGTCAGCTAGCCCGATTTTCGCATAGGCGGACTTCATATAGGTTGATATTTGAGCAGATCTGGGCTCGGCATAGCATAAGGCTATGTCGGGCCTATTTGAGTCTGACGATATAAAGCCGTTTGGTTCGTCGGGTCATCGCCTCAATTTTGCCCGAGCTGTGTGCACGTTTAGTCTCTCAGTGGAAGCAGGGCTCATCAGACGTGTGTCGCGGCAGCGTGCATCTGGTTCATCGCCCCACATTCAATCCCCCTTTCGGAGGCAAGGCCTAATGCGCATTTCGGCTTATGTTCCAACGTACCGCAAAACCGAAGCCATTCGATCCTGGGTACTGGTGTTTTGCGTTTCGGCACTTGTCCTGGCTTTTCTGGTTTCGATGCCCGGTTCGGCGTCAGCGCAAAATGTTCGTAAGCTCGACAAACGGCTTGATGCTGTAGAAAAGCAACTTCGCGCGGTCCAACGAAAGGTTTTCGATGGCGTAAATCCGCGCCTGTTCCCGCAGGACGGTGAGGCGAATATCCGCGTGGATGACACGACGCCTCCCTCTCAATCAGGTGAAGGGGGGAACCTGACACTTGAACTCCTGGAGCGGGTCACTGCCCTAGAAACCCGTTTGCAGTCGATCAATCGGCAATGGGAAGAGCTTTCATTTCAACAGCGCCAAGCCACTCAGGCGCTTGAGCAATTTCGCGCGGATGTGGAGTTTCGGCTTGAACGGCTTGAAGCTGCCGCAGGTCTGTCGCTTGTTGCTGAAGGCCCGACCGGCCCCGCCGATGGTGCGCTTTCTGATCCCTCAGCATCATCTGAAGACGCCTTCGCGCAAGGCAGCGATACCGAAGATGTTGCCAACCCTGCCGGATTTGGTGACGGCCGTCCCGTTGATCCACCGGCCGGTCAAGCCGATGCACTTGTCCCCGATGCGCTTGTCCCCGATGCCTCTGCTCCCGAACTTGCGCCAGGCGAATTGCCGGTCGGGAGAGCGCAAGACCAGTATAAGTATGCGTTCAGCTTTGTCCGGCGCGGCGATTATGCGGGCGCAAAAGACGCGTTTCGCGCCTTCCTCGACCGCCATAGCGAAAGCGAACTTGCCTCGGGCGCGCATTATTGGCTGGGCAGAAGCTATTTTATCGAGGGCCAGTTTGCCGATGCCGCCGATGCTTTTCTCACCGGCTACGAGGGATTTCCCCAAGGTGACAAGGCGGCTGAAAATCTTGCTTTTTTGGGGATCAGCCTGATCGAGCTTGAGGCCCCTGAAGAGGCATGCGCGGCGTTTGACACCTTCGATAGTCAATATGGCAATGCGGCGTCATCGCTTAAGGAACGCGTTGATGATGCCCGCAAACAAGCCGATTGTTCCGGCTAGTTTCGATGCAGAATTGCGATAAGGCGGGAAGCGCGGATGTCGACCTCGGCGCTTGAAGCCCATGTCAGCGCGCAGATTGCTGACGGTTTAGCAAAGATCGGACCCGATAATCCCGAAACGCCGCATTCGATGCGTCTTGCCGTCGCGGTCTCGGGTGGCGCGGATAGCATGGCGCTGTTCCATCTTGTGAGAGAAAACTGGCCCGCCGAAAAGCTGATTGCCATGACGGTCGATCATGGTCTGCGCGCCGCCGCCGCCCAGGAAGCGGTGATGGTGAAGCGCTGGATTGAAGCGTGCGGGGTGCGGCACCTAACACTCGAAATTTCCCCGAAAGCCAATGCTGCAGAGGCTCGCCATGCCCGGTATGCGGCGCTTGAAACGGCAGCGGTTCGTGATGGTGCCGTAGCACTTCTTCTCGCCCATCATCTTGATGATCAGGCTGAAACGCTGCTCCTTGCGCTTCGGCGCGCGGGCGGCGTTGATCGCCTTTCCGGAATGGCGGCTGTGTCTCCGGCGCTTACGAGGGCCGATGGCCCACCCCGCATGCGCCCATTGCTTGACGTATCAAAAACCGACCTCGAACGTTACCTGTCATCAACAAAGCGGCGATGGATTTCAGACCCCACCAATGGAACCTTTTCGGCTGTTGAGATGGCGGGTGAAAGAGCAAGATGGCGTCACGTCCGCCACAGCCATCCGGTGCTTGACCATATGCTTCCCATAGAAGCGGTTGCCCGGTCGGCGGGCTTTCTCCGTGAAGCGAGCGCCACCCTACAGGCGCAGCTTGAGGATATCTCGACACGTCTGGTGACATGGCATCGCCTTGGATGGTGCCATTTTCCTCTCGCCGATTTTTCAGCGCTTTCAGCGCAATTGCGTTGGGGGCTGCTTTCAAAGTTGATCGTGCGCGTTCATCCCACTGCGCATCCTCGAGGTGCGCAGGTCGGGCGCGCACTTGATAGGCTCAGTCTCGGACAAGCGCGCGGATTTACCCTGGCAGGGTGTCACTTTGAAATTCGCGGTGGTCTTTCCGGCCCGGCAGCCCAAACCGAGGCCCTGAAACGCGAGGATCAGGATCATATTCTGATTTGCCGCGAGGCCTCCGATATTGCTGATATCATTCAGGTAAAGCCGGAGACAGACGCGCTTTCGGGAATGAGGCCGTCAAAAATGGCGTGGGATAGGCGGCTCCAGCTCGATATCAAATCTATCTCAGGTGGGGGAGAAATCAGGGTTTTGGGTGAGGCCGGATGGGCGCGTCTCACTGAGGAAGATCGGGCGCTTTTTCAGGATCTTCCCTGGCCAGTGCGCAAGTCTCTCCCGGCATTTTGGAGCCAGGATGGCCGCGTATTCATTGTTCCCACAGCGCCGCTTTCATTCGGTTAAGTCAAAGGATTCTCGGCGGAGCCTTGCTGTTTACCGTCGGTGGACCTATGTAGGACTGAAGGTATTCCGTATTTATGGTGCTACGGCATACATTGATCCCGGATGATGCGTCGAAATTGCACGGCGAAAGTCGCCAACTGGTTTCGACATCATTTCGTATACTAAATATGTCGATTAGCCGTAGACGCCATCCTGGCTTGACCGAGAAAAGGATATTCCGTGAATAACGTAGGTCGCAATTTTTTATTGTGGGGAGTTGTGTTGCTGCTCCTCTTCGTGTTGTTCAATATGTTTCAAGGCCCTAGCGGGCGCGCGCCCCAGCAAATCGCCTATTCCGATTTTCTTGAGCGGATTGAGCGTGGTGATGTTGCCAGTGTGACGATCAAGGGCCGCAACATCATTGGTCAGGCCAGCAATGGGGCAAGTTTTAAGACCTATGCTGCGAACGACCCGGGGCTTGTTGATCGGTTGAATGAACGCAAGATCCAATTCTGGGTTGAACGCGAAGATTCGGGCCTTCTCCTTGGCGCATTTTTCACCTGGCTCCCCTTCCTGCTGATTATCGGCATCTGGATTTTCTTTATGCGACAGATGCAGTCAGGGTCAGGCCGTGGCGCGATGGGCTTTGGGAAATCGAAGGCCAGACTGCTCACCGAAAAGCATGGGCGGGTCACGTTTGAAGATGTTGCCGGCATTGACGAGGCCAAAGAAGAGCTCGAAGAGATTGTTGAGTTCTTGCGCGATCCGCAAAAATTCCAGCGTTTGGGCGGTAAAATCCCGAAAGGTGCATTGCTCGTGGGGCCTCCCGGTACCGGGAAAACGCTCCTCGCGCGCGCGATCGCTGGCGAGGCGAATGTACCTTTTTTCACAATTTCAGGGTCGGATTTCGTCGAAATGTTCGTTGGCGTTGGCGCAAGCCGCGTACGTGACATGTTCGAACAGGCGAAAAAGAATGCGCCCTGTATCATCTTCATTGATGAAATCGACGCTGTTGGTCGCTCACGCGGTGCCGGCCTTGGTGGCGGGAATGACGAGCGCGAGCAGACCCTCAACCAGCTGTTGGTGGAGATGGACGGCTTTGAAACAAACGAGGGTATTATCCTGATTGCGGCGACGAACCGGCCTGATGTTCTTGATCCGGCATTGTTGCGTCCGGGCCGATTTGATCGTCAGGTCGTGGTGCCTTTGCCCGATATTATCGGCCGCGAAAAAGTGCTCTCGGTGCATATGAAAAAAGTACCGACGGCGCCCGATGTGTCGGCACGTGTCATCGCACGCGGAACACCGGGTTTCTCCGGGGCCGATCTTGCGAATCTTGTGAACGAGGCCGCATTGCTTGCCGCGCGCAAAGGGCGTCGGCGGGTGTCCATGGCCGAATTCGAAGAGGCCAAAGATAAGGTCATGATGGGTGCCGAGCGGCGCTCGATGGTGATGAGCGAAGAAGAGAAAAAGCTCACCGCCTATCATGAAGGGGGCCACGCGCTCGTTGCCTTGCATCTGCCTCCATCTGATCCGATCCACAAAGCGACAATTATTCCCCGCGGTCGGGCGTTGGGCATGGTTGTCCGTCTCCCGGAGCGTGATCAGCTTTCGGTGAGTCGGGAAAAATTCCACGCGAACCTGGCGATTGCCATGGGCGGTCGGGTCGCTGAAGAAATTATCTTTGGCCACGACAAGGTGACTTCGGGTGCGTCTTCAGACATCCAATATGCAACCCGCACGGCGCGCGCGATGGTTACCCAATATGGGCTGAGTAATAAGCTCGGGCCGCTCGAGTATGGGGAAAACCAGGAG
>JBCDDR010000016.1:0-21023 GCA_039180205.1 Pseudomonadota bacterium
CATCTCGGCATTGATCACCTCTACGGTGGCCGGCGGTGGGCCTTCGCCTTGCTGTGCGTTGAGCGGCCCAACCGGCACGAGCGCCAATGTTGCTACCGCGAGCGCTGTTACCCACCCGCGGGCCAGGCGTTTTGTCTTTTTGATCTCAAAGCTCATTCTGGTCCTTCCGCCGCAGCGCGGTCTATGGATGGGTATGGATATCATTTCGGAAACGCCTCACTCGGCGGGTGCGGATGGCGGCACCACCTTGGGCCGCCGGTTGAGGAAGGGGAGCAAGGTACCGAGGTTTGCCCGCAACAGACTCGGCAGCAGGAACAGCGTGAAAAGTGTGCTCACGCTCATGCCGCCGACAATCGCCGCCGCCATGCCGCGATAGATGGCGCTGCCTTCGCCCGGGAAAAGCAACAGGGGAAGCATGCCGAGCAGGCTTGTTCCCGTGCTCATAAAGATGGGGCGCAGCCGCAGCTTTAGCGCCACACCAACCGCATCATCGCGGGTCAGCCCTTCACTTTCACCGCGCCTCGTTTCGACGACCAGAAGGATTGCATTGTTGACCACGAGCCCGAGCAGAATGATGAAGCCAATCATCGTCAGGAGATCAAGCGGCGCGAAGGCAAACAATGCCACGATCCGAAGAGCAACCACCCCGCCCACAGTTGCCAGGGGGATGGAAATCACGACGAGAAGCGCGTCTTTCACAGATTTGAAGAGCGCGGCCATGATCATGAACAAGAGAAACAGTGCGACGGCAAAATTCTGGATCATCGTTGAAATCGCCCGTTTCAGGGCATCGGCGCTGCCGCCATAACGTGTCGAGCCATCCTCTGGGAGAACGAGACGCAGCTTGGGCAGCACCTCTGCTTCAAGCACCTCGAGTGCCCGCGATAGCGGCATGCCATCGGGCACCGAGAGTTCAAGTGTGATTGTGCGCCGCCCATCGACGCGCTGGATGGCACTGGGGCCGAGTTCGAGCGCGACATCGACAAGCTCCCCGAGCGGAACAATCTGGCCATTCGGAGCGGTGATCGGAATGGTCCGAAGTTCAGCAGGCGTCCGCCATGGAATGCCGCGCAGAATGATATCGAGGCGTTTTTCACCGTCAAAATGTTCACCAAGCCAACGCCCCTCGCCAAGCGTTCGGATGATATTCGCGAGACCTGCCCGCGTCATGCCCATTTCCATAATCCGCTGATCGTTCGGTGTGATCGAAAGTTGCGGCGACCCGCCATCGGGATCAGGGTTCGATTGGATGCGCGCGCCGGGGAAGGCCTCCATCAACAGGCGGAACCCTTCCTGCGCGGCCCCTGCCAGTGTTTCAGGGTCACGCCCCTGGATGTGAAGCTCGAGACCCCCATCGCCGCCAAAACCCCCAAACAGGTTGCCTTGCGCGGCGAAGGCAAACACATCCGGCATACCAACGAGGATTTCATCACGAACGATCGTTTCAAGCTCCTTGACCCGTGATTGATCAAGCGCACGGATGCCGACCGAAATGCCCCAGGGATTGTTAATGACATAATAGTTGCGCAGTCGTGGTTCGCGCTCGCCAGTCATAAAAGGCTGCAGCCGCTCGACAATCGGTTTGGAGATTTCTTCGTCAACCAAATCAGAAGGCATCGCTCCGGGCACGTTGATCCAGGCATCGACGGCATCGCGTTTCACCGGCGGCAGGTAATCAAGCTCGGGCAGCAGGACCCAGCTCGCGCCCAGCGAACCGGCGATTAACCCGGCAATGATGCTTGCACGGCGGATCCGCGTGCCGGTGATCGCCATAATCACGCTTGCAATCCGCTCCCAGAATTTGCCCTCGGCATCGCCTTTTGGCAGGGTTCGCAAAAGCTGCTTGGAAGCCGCGGGTAAGACCGTCACCGCGACGATCAACGAAATCACAACGCTGACCGCGATCGTAAAGGCGAGGTCGGCGAAAAGCTGACCTTCGGCATCTTTGAGGAACATAACCGGGACGAAGATGGCCACCGTGGTCGATGTTGAGGCCAGTAACGCACCCCATACCTGTGTGGTGCCGACTTCGGCGGCCTTCGCCTTGTCCAACCCGCGCTCGCGCAGACGCACAATATTTTCCAAAACGACAATCGCGGCGTCGAGGACCATACCAGTTGCGAAGGCAAGCCCGGCGAGCGAAATGACATTCAATGTCCGCCCTGCGAGGCTCAACACCACAAAAGTTCCAAAGAGCGAGAGCGGGATCGCAACTGCAATCAAAAGGGTGGCGCGGATCCGGCGCAGGAATAGCCACAAAGCGCCGATCGCAAGACAGATTCCGATTGCCAGATTGTTGGTGAGAAGGCCGACAGCGCGTTTGATAAAGACCGAAGGATCGAATGATTTTTCCATCCAAAGGCCGCGTTCTTTGAGGGTGGTGTCGTTGAGTTCGGCAATGATCGCATTCACTTTTTCAAGCGTTGCCAATACGTTTGCACCGGTCTCGCGGTCGATCCGCATCCCGATCGCAGGGTTCCCATTCTGGTAGGTTGTCCGGTCGCCCCCGTCCGGAAGGCGCACATCAACGGTTGCGACATCGCCGATGCGTATCGGTCGCCCATCGCGCCATTCGATAATCAGATCCTGGAGCCGTTCGGCTGAATATTGCCCTTCATAGTAAATGGAAACCCGGCGTCGGCCATATTCGACCTGGCCGCCCGAAACATCGCTGGAATTGGCGATTGAACCGGCGATCGCGTCAATGGAAAGGCCAAACTGCGCCAGCCGATAGGGATCAAACGTAATTTGTAACTGCTCTTGCGCCAAATCCCCGTCACCAAGACCAGCCCGTGATACACCTTCGATGCTCTCAATCCGCGGGATTACGCTATCTTGGATAAAGGCGATATTATCGACCAGGGAAGCCGAATTCTCCGGCAGCTTTTGAACGAAATAATAGATGAGCGTATTGTTGGAGTTGAAGCCGCCTCCACTGAAAATGCGCGGCGGTTGTGCATCGCGAGGCAGCGGGGGCAGACGGTTCAGGCGACTGATCACCTCGATCAGCATCTCATCCATATTGGCATCAAGGCCAAACTCAAGGTTGACCCAGCTCGATCCCTGGTTTGCCCAGGCCTGCATCCGTTCGACACCCGGCATGCCGCGCAGGACTTCCTCCATCGGCACCAAAAGCTCGGATTCGACATCCTGCGGAGATGCGGCGCGCCATGTCGTTTGCACGGAAATGCGGGGGACTTCGATCTTTGGAAACAGCTGAATCGGCAGGCGAACCAGGGAGAGCCCGCCCAGAAACAGCAGGATCGCTGCGAGAACGGCAATCGCTGCAGGATTATTGAGGCTAAAACGAGTAAGAGTCACGGCTCGGTTTCCTTAGGAAGAGGAATTTCGAACTCGGTGATTTCAAAATTTTCCACTCAACGCCAAAGGATTGCGGCGAACCGGACGCGCTCTGCGACAAAGTAACAGGCGGGCACGAAAGAGATGGTGGATGACCACCTGATATAGCCTCGGTATTACGCTGCTAGGGCTTTTCCAAGCAGCAAAAGCAATCAATCCTCAGGTGCGATTGTGACCTTGAGACCATCTAAAACTTCGGTGAATTCTATCTGGCAGCTAAGACGGGAGTTTGGTTGGCGGCGCTCTGAACTTTCAAGAAGCTCATCCTCGTCCTGCTCGATGGGATCAAGTTTACCCAACCAATCTTCATCGACATACACATGGCATGTTGCACATGAACAGCTTCCGCCACAGATAGCTGCCAATTCGTCGAAATCATTATCGCGGATGTTTTCCATAACCGAGAGGCCAATCTCGCCCTCCACGGTGGTTTCGGTGCCGCTCAAATCCGTGATGCTCAATTTCGCCATGATCGCGCCTGACCCTTTGTCAATAAAGCTGAGAATTTCTGTCCTGCCTAGCCAATCTCGCGCGCGCTTGGCAAGTGCGAATAAAGCAGGTCAAAATTTGACAGGCGATAGCGGCGCGCGGGTCACAATTGTTGTTGCGCAAGGGAATGGAACTCATGGATATAAATGTCGCAGCGGAGGGTCATGTGGGACTGGAGGCGGCAGATGTTGAAGCCGATATCCGCGCGGTTGCCGGTTATGACAAAGACGTCCGCCGTGCGTTTGAGGCAATCGGCGCACCGCCGCCGCGCGGACGCGCCCCCGGTTTTGAAGCGCTGCTGCGGATTATGGTCGGCCAGCAGGTCTCGGTCGCGGCCGCCGCATCGATATTCAAACGGATCGAGGATGCCAGTGCTGGCGATGTTTCGGCTGAGGCGATGCGCGCGCTCGATGATGAAGCGCTACGCGGTCTCGGCCTCAGTCGGCAAAAGATCGCCTACACAAGGTGTTTAAGCGACGCGGTCACGTCGGGCGCACTCGATATCGAGGGTCTCGCCGCGCTTGATGATGATGCGGCGTCGGCGGCGATTACTGCAATCAAGGGTTTTGGCAAATGGAGCGCGGATATCTATCTTCTGTTTTGTCTGGGGCGGCGCGACATGTGGCCGGGGGGCGATCTCGCAGTGCGCGCCGCGCTTGGCCTGTTAAAAGGTCATCAGGAACGTCCCGACGAGCGGGCAACGCATGAAATGGTCGAACACTGGCGCCCCGCACGGGGATCGATGGCGGTTTTTCTTTGGCACTATTATGCAGCGGTCGGAAAATCAGGTCAGCCGATTTGATGTGCGGGCGAGTGTTCCAGTTCACGAGGACTTTGCGACATGGCGTCCTCTCGTCCTTTGGTAAATTCTCCCACATATTCAACGCCAATCAATCCGGAGGAGGCGAACCATGGCAACGACTGTAATGGAAAAAAGGACGGCCCGGTTTCCATCATTGGTTCGAGCCTTCAAGTCAGTCAACTATGCCGCGCAACAGTATGGGCGGATGGGGTTTTATCTGGCGAATTATATGGCGGGTGCGCGCGTCGGGGGCCGCATGCCCGAAGGCACCTTTGATGCCCCTGATGGTGAAACCAAGATTAAGGGGCCGGGATGGCCAGCTTTACTGGCGGATGCGCAGGGTTTGATGCGTCGAGAACGTCGGGCAATGGCACGGGGGGACTATGAGTATCCGGAAAATGGTCTCCAACCTCTGAAGACGTTCATGAAGGTAGCGGATTACCTCCGGGATACAGCTGTGGTTGGTGATCGGCGCCGGGCGGCGCAACATCAAGAGGTGTTTGCGTCACTCGTTGCTGAGCGGGAGCGTTACCCGCGCTATTATCTGCAGAACTTCCATTATCAAAGCGATGGCTATTTCTCCAAGGCATCAGCCAAACGCTATGATTTTCAGGTGGATGTGCTCTTCACCGGCGTGGCCGATGCGATGCGTCGTCGGGCCCGTCCCTGGCTGAATGAAGTGTTGCGGACCCCCAAGCAGGCGCGGCTTACTCATGCCGATTTTGCCTGCGGGACCGGTCGTTTCCTGGGGGAACTTGCCCGCAACTACCCCGATGCCTCATTGATCGGCGTCGATCTGAGCCCCGCATACCTTGACCTTGCCGCAAAGGAGCTGCCGAAGCGAAACGGCATTCGACTTATCCATGCCAATATGGAGGCCACCCCGCTTGATACCGCAAGCCTTGATAGTGCAACGGTAATTTTTGCGTTTCATGAGCTCCCAAAAAAAGCGCGCTCCAATGCCGTGAAAGAGCTTTCGCGCGTGCTCAAACCCGGCGGGCGGTTGGTGATTGTCGATACGCTCCAGCTCGGTGACCATGCCGCTTACGACGGCCTGCTGCATGTCTTCCCGAAAGGCTTTCACGAGCCCTATTATGCCGAATATGTGGCGAGCGACCAGGACGGTCTCATGGCGAAGCACGGGCTCCAGAAGGCGGGGCAGGAGCGTGCCTTCCTCTCCAAGGTCTCTGTGTATGATAAGATGTTGGAAATCGGGTCGTCGGTGCCGAAACCCTAGCGGATCAAACGCCTATCTGCGCCGGCTGTGGCCTTGACGGTGGCGTCCGCCACCATGTTTGCCCCGAGGGGAGCGTTGGTTGCGACGTTTATCGCCTTGCGGGCGATCATGCTTTTTCAGGCGGCGCGGCGCGCGACCATGGTGATCGACGCGCAAACCGCCGGTCAGGCGATCAGCCTCGATAAGTTCCACCTCAAAGCGGTCACCAAGCCGATAGCAATCTCCTGAGCGTTCACCAACGAGCTGGCCGCGCGGTTCGTCATGGATGAAATATTCGTCCCCCAATGAGGAGATCGGCAGGATCGCATCACCGCCAGCAGGCTCCAGTGTCAGGAACAGGCCGAACCGGCTCACACCAGAAACCCGCGCGGCAAATAATTCGCCAATGCGTTCGGCGTAAAAAGCAGCGACATAGCGTTCGCGGGTGTCACGTTCGGCGGCCATGGTGCGGCGTTCGGTCCGGCTGATATGTTCTGCCGTATCGTCAAGGCGCGCAAGCTCGTCGTCGCTGATGCCCTCGGCCTCGGGCAGCGAGAGAATGCGCGAAATTGCCCGATGCACGACGAGATCGGCATAGCGGCGGATGGGCGAGGTGAAATGTGAATATTGCGTCAGGGCGAGGCCGAAATGGCCGAGATTGTCTGCGCCATAATAGGCCTGGGTTTGGCTTCTCAGGACAATCTCGCTCACGGCCTGCGCGTGCGGCGTGTCCTTTGCGCGCGCAAGCACCCGGTTGAAAAGCTTAGGTGTGATGACCTGACCTTTGGCGATTTTGATGTCGAGCGGCTCAAGAAAATCCCTCAGCGTATCAATCTTTTCGCGATCCGGCTCCTCATGAACCCGATAAAGTCCACGTATACGAGCGGGGGAGAGTACCCGCGCCGCCGCGACGTTGGCGAGGATCATAAACTCCTCGATCAACCGGTGTGCGTCGAGCCGGGCAACGGGGGCGATATCGTGAACCTCTCCATCGTCGCTAAACACAATGCGCCGTTCGGGTAGGTCGAGCGCGAGCGGCCCCCTATGGTCCCGCGCGGCGGCGAGCAATTGATAGGCCGCATAAAGCGGTGCGACCTTGCCGGCAAGTTCGCCCTCACCAGCGTTTTGCGCGGCTTGAACCTCTTCATAGCTGACATTTCCCACCACCCTGATCAATGCGCGTTCGAAGTGGTGGGCTTGCAGGAGACCATCTGCGGAAAGGGTAAGGCGTGCCACAAGCGATGCCCGATCAACACCTGCTCTCAACGAGCAAAGATCATTCGACAAGGCTTCGGGTAACATGGGCACGACACGGTCAGGGAAATAGCAGCTGTTGCCGCGTTTCAGCGCTTCATTGTCAAGCGCGCTCCCCGGCTTTACAAAGGCACTCACATCAGCAATGGCAACCCAAATGATGAACCCTTCCGCTTGGCCGGGTTCAACGAAAACTGCGTCATCATGGTCGCGCGCATCTGCGGGATCGATCGTTAAAAACGGAAGATGGCGCAAGTCTGTGCGTTTCCCGAGCGGTGGGTTTGTGGCGCGCTGGGCCTCTTCAAGGGCGGCTTCGGGAAATGTCGTCGGGATGCCGTGTTGTTCAATCGCGATCAGGCTGACCGCGCGTGGCGCAAGGGCATCGCCAAATCTCTCAATCACTTTTGCCGTCGGGTGAAGCGCGCGTCGCCCGCTCGATAATACCTCGGCAGCCACCAGTTCGCCGGTCTGGGCATCGGCGGTGTCACCCGGCGCAACCTGCCATTCATCGCGGATTTTCTTATTGACGCTGCGGATACGCCCGCCCGATCCCTCAGCCTCGAACAGGCCGAGGATCTGGTTTTCCTGCCGCGACAGCAGTTTCATGATCCGCGCTTCGTAAATCTCACCCCGCTGAACCAATCGCGCCAAAATCAGCGCGCCCACCGCAACACTTTGACTTCGCCCGCGCTTTGATCGTCCCTTGGGTGGGCCTTCTTTCACAAGAATACGCGGAGCTGGCCCATCGCCTTCGAAGTTTTGGGGTTCAGCCCATACATCGCCGTCGCCACTGACGGAAACCACCTTGATCACGGTTACCGAGGGCAGGCGGCCCGGTGCCGAAAGTCCGCGCCGTGGGGCTTTTTCGATCACCCCGTCATGGTCGAGCGATCGGAGCAGAGCTTTGAGCTCAACTCGATCTTCACCCCTGACCCGAAATGCCCGCGCGATCTCGCGTTTTGTGACCGGACCGGGGGCATCATTGATAAATTCAAGGATCTCGTCGCGGGTAGGCAGCTTGCGAGCCTCATCACTCATCAAAGTTACCTCCGCATCGTGCGGCCTGAGTTTTCTCGCCGATCAGCTTGCTTTCGCTTTCGCGGATTTTGAGGTCGCTTTCGCTTTTGTGCCCGTTTTGGCTTTTGGTTTCGTCTTGGCCTTTGACTTGGTGGCGGGCTTCTTCGCCTTCGGTGGCTTTTTCCCGGTTTTTTCGATCCGGGCGTTCAAAAGTTCAATCGCGCGATCCATTTCGATCGACTGCGGGTCTTCCCCTTTTGGCAGGCTTGCATTCACCTTGCCCCAATTCACATAGGGGCCGTAGCGGCCATCGCGTACAGTGACTTCGCCGCCATCGGGATGATCGCCCAGCGATTTTAGCGCTGCGGGTGTTGCGGCTCGCCCGCGACCCGGTTTGGCTTCTGCAAGTACAACCACCGCCCGGTTGAGCCCGATGGTGAGCACTTCCTCAGTCGAGCCAAGCCGCGCGGTTTTTTTGTCATGGCTCAGATAGGGTCCATAACGACCGATCGCGGCTGTGATCATTTCACCGGTTTCGGGGTGGGTGCCCACGTTGCGCGGCAGATCGATCAGCTTTACCGCGATACCAAAGTCGAGACTTTCCAGCGGTACATCTTTCGGGATCGACGCACGCTTTGGCTTTTCGCCTTCGGCTGCCTCACCCAATTGCAGATAAGGTCCGAAACGGCCATCACGCAAGGTAATCTCAACCCCGCTCTCAGGGTGTTCTCCAAGAACTTTCGGGCCGTCCTGCGTTTGGGTGGCTTCAGCCGACCCATCATCGGAAAACTGCCGGGTAAAGCGGCATTCGGGATAATTCGAACAGCCGACAAACGCGCCATAGCGCCCAGTTTTCAGGCTCAATCGGCCAGTATCGCAGACCGGGCATTTGCGCGGGTCGCCATCTTCATCATCGGCTTTTCCGAAAATGAAGGGGCCGAGATAATCATTCAGCGCATCGAGAACATCGGCATTTTTCAGTGCGATGGTTTCCTCGCATTGACGCGAGAAATCTTCCCAAAAGGCGCGCAAAAGCGCTTTCCAGTCGCGTTCACCGGCGGATACTTCGTCAAGTTGACCCTCAAGATCGGCGGTGAAGCTGTATTCCACGTATCGCTCGAAGAATTTTTCGAGAAATGCGGTGACAAGCCGCCCTTTGTCCTCGGGGAAAAACCGTTTGGCTTCAAGGCGCACATAGCTGCGCTCGCTCAAAACCGAGAGGATCGACGCGTAGGTCGAAGGGCGCCCGATCCCAAGCTCTTCAAGGCGTTTGACAAGCGATGCCTCGCTGAACCGTGGCGGTGGCTCGGTGAAATGCTGATCGGCGTTCACCTTGACGATATTCAGCGGTTCGCCCTTGGTCAATTCAGGGAGTCGTTTTGCATCGTCCGACTCTCCATCATCATCTCGGCCTTCACGGTAAAGTGCCTCATATCCCGCAAATTGAAGGACGGAGCCGGTGGCGCGTAAGGCAGTGCTTCCATCTGCGGTAGTGAAATCCGCCGTGGTGCGCAAATAAATCGCACTTTCCATCTGGCTCGCGACGGTCCGTTTCCAGATGAGATCATATAGCTTGAAACCATCGTCATCGAGTACCGATTTCAGCCGTGCAGGCGGACGGTCAAACCCTGTCGGTCGGATCGCCTCATGCGCTTCCTGGGCGTTTTTCGCCTTCGTTTTATAAAGCCGCGGGCTTTTCGGCAGCGATCGGTCACCATAGTCACGCGCAATCACATCACGCACCGCACGCAGCGCCTCATCCGCGATCTGCACCCCATCGGTCCGCATATAGGTGATCAGGCCAACAGTATCGGCATCAATCCGCGCGCCCTCATAGAGCTTTTGCGCGACCTGCATCGTCCGTTTGGCGCTGAAGCCGAGCTTGCGCGAAGCTTCCTGCTGCAGCGTCGACGTTGTAAAGGGTGGGGAAGGGTTTCGCCGGGCCGGCTTCTGCTCCAGCGAGGTGAGTGTGAAGGCCCCTTGCTCAACAATTGATTTGGCGCGCGCTGCTTTTTCGGCGTCGTTGAGCGTAAACTTGTCGAGCTTTTTGCCATCCAGATGCGTCAGGCGCGCCTTGAAAGGATCATCGCTCGCATTTTTTGCGTCGGTATCGACCGTCCAGTACTCGCGCGGTTCAAAAATCTCAATCTCGGTTTCGCGCTCGCAAATCAAACGCAATGCCACTGACTGAACCCGTCCGGCAGACCGGGCACCGGGTAATTTGCGCCACAAAACCGGGGAAAGCGTGAATCCCACCAGATAATCGAGCGCACGGCGGGCAAGATAGGCGTTGATCAGTTCGTCATCGAGCTCGCGCGGGTTCTGGATCGCGCGCGTCACCGCCGCCTTGGTGATCTCGTTGAAGACGATCCGGCTGACTTCGACATCCTTCAATGCGCGTTTCTTTTTGAGAACATCAAGCACATGCCACGAGATCGCCTCGCCTTCACGATCGGGGTCAGTGGCGAGGTAGAGCTTATTCGCGCCTTTCACGGCATCGGCGATTTCCTTGAGGCGCTTCTGGCTCGCGCTATCGGTTGCCCAGTGCATCTCAAAGTCTTTGTCTGGCTCCACCGAACCATCTTTCGAGGGCAAGTCGCGCACATGGCCGTAACTCGCGAGCACATGATAGCCGCCACCAAGATACTTGTTGATGGTTTTTGCCTTCGCCGGCGATTCGACGATCACGACGTCCATAGGTGAAAATCCATATAAATCAGGTCATTAACCGATAGGCCGAAGGCCCTGCGCGGCGTCTTGTTGCGCTATCTTGCGCACTTTCGCAAGGACCTTCGCATCCAAATGTATCAATCAGCGTCAGGATCAAGCACGGCGGAGACCCGCGCACCGGCATGGCGCTCGAGCCGCCCGGCAAGCTCCAATTCCAAGAGAATGGTGAGCACCATCGGTACCGACAACCCACTTAAGCGAATGATTTCATCGATATGGACCGGCGTAGGGCTCAACAGTTCGCCGATCCGCTGGCGGTCAACCGCATCGGGGGTTGCATCGTTCAGGGGTGGGGCCTTGTGGGGATCGCTCGTGCTTTCAAAGGCGCTACCCGGCGCCCCTTGGGGCAGGTTGGCGAGGACATCCAGAATATCCTGGGTGCTTTCCACGAGATGTGCCCCATCCTTGATCAATCGGTTGCCCCCTTTGGCGCGCGGATCAAGCGGGCTCCCGGGTACAGCAAGCACTTCGCGGCCTTGTTCACCCGCGAACCGCGCGGTAATCAGCGAGCCTGAACGTTCCGCCGCCTCGACGACAAGAACAGCGCTCGACAGCCCTGAGATGATCCGGTTGCGACGGGGAAAATGACGCGCCTGCGGGGTGGTTCCAAGAGGTTGTTCGCTTACCAGCAGACCATCGGTCGCGATCTCCTTCTGCATCGCCTCGTTCTCCGGCGGATAATATATGTCGTGCCCGCCAGCAATCACCGCGATGGTGGATGCGGCCTTCGCCCCGCGATGGGCCCCGGTATCAATGCCGCGAGCCAGCCCTGAGACGATCACGATGCCTTCGGACGCGACATCACGGGCCAACCGCTCGGCAAAACGGATTCCATGGGCCGAGGCATTGCGTGCGCCAACGACAGCGAGGGCGGGCTTCGTCAAAAGACCAACAGACCCTCGCACAAATAGAATCGGCGGAGCGCCCTCGGTTGCGGCAAGTGCTGGCGGATAGTCGACATCGTCAAGAAAGAGAGCCTGAATTCCTTTCGCAGCCACGTCTTTCAGTTCGCGACGCGCGGCCCCCTGTGAGGCGACTTTGATCGACCTGCGCCCACCGCGTGCCGCAAGCTCGGGTAACGCCTCGAGGGCGGATCTGGCGGTGCCGAAGCGACGAATGAGATCCCGAAACGTGACAGGTCCAACGTTCTGGCTTCGAATGAGTTGCAGCCTAGCAATCCGCTCAGCCTGATCAAAACGCGACATGCTGAGCGGTTATCCCTTTGTTTTCGCGCCGATTTTGGGTTCCGTCCCGGCGAGGAGACGCTGAATATTCTCGCGGTGCCGCCAGAACAGAAGCCCCGCAACCAAGGTGAGTGCAAGCGCAAGCGTAACCGGCCCAAAGATGAGCTGTTGGCCCGGTGGTGCGCGAAATAGCAGCGCGGCCAAAACCGGCGTCGCAGCCGCCATCACCAAAGCTGCCAATGAAGAATAGCGCGAGATAACCGCCGTCAACAGCCAGACCCCACACGCGGCAAGCCCCATCCAGAAGGAAAGGCCAAGCCCCAGGCCCAGAAAGGTCGCGACCCCCTTGCCCCCACGAAACCGTAGCCAGATCGGCGCGATATGCCCAATAAATGCGGCAATCCCAGCATAAACCGCGTCATCCGGGCCCAGGATATTCCCAATCCCGACCGCCACGGCACCTTTGCCGCCATCAAGGAGAAGGGTGGCAAGCGCCAGACCCTTTCGCCCGGTGCGCAGCACATTCGTTGCACCGATGTTACCTGATCCGATGGCGCGCAAGTCCCCCGCGCCGAAGAGTTTCGTCAGGATTAAGCCGAACGGGATCGAGCCCAGGAAATAGCCGATCAAAATCGCAATGAACGCGGCGGCAAACCCCTGCCAGCCATAGGTCAGGTTATTGAGCACCATATCCATCGCGACGTCCTTTCCTTAGGTGATTTACCCGTCACCTGTCGGGCGGTTAGGTGCTGGCGTGACGATTGAGGAGAATGTGGCCGCCCGCGACCACGAGCTCCACCCGGCCTTCGACCGGTAGTTTATCAAACCCCGTATTTTTGGCGGCGCTTGCAAGTTTATCGGAATCGATCCGCCATGACCGGTTCAGATCCACCAGAATCAGATCGGCCGGGGCCCCCACTTCGATACGGCCCGCTGCGCTTTGGATCAAATCCGCAGGCGCGCGGGTGAGCGCATCAATGAGCCGGGAAAGGTCAGGCACCGCGCCGCTGTGGTAGAGCTTTAAGGTGAGCGGCAGAAGCGTTTCCAAGCCCACCATGCCGGCAATTGATTCTTCGAAGGGAAGGCGTTTTTCCTCTGCCGTGCGCGGATCATGGTCAGAAACGATCGCGTCAATCGTGCCATCGGCAATCGCGCCAATGACCGCCTGGCGATCGCTTTCTTCGCGCAGCGGCGGGCTCAAGTGTAAAAAGGTCCGGTAGTCATTCACAGCGATATCGTTCAAGAGAAAATATGCCGGTGCGGTGGCTGCGCTTACCGGAAGGCCCTCGGCTTTCGCGGTTCGGATTAGGTCAATCGCCTCCGCCGTGGTCACAAGGCCAACGTGGTATCGGCAGCCGGTTTCCCGCACGAGCCTTAAATCACGGGCAATCATCATTGCCTCGGCAAAGGCGGGTGCGGCGGGCAATCCCATGCGCTGTGCGGTTTCGCCCTCGGTTGCGACGGCCCCATGGGTCAGCGATGGCTCTTCGGCATGCTGGTAGATCAGTGTATCGAGCGATTGGGCGTAGCGCATCAGGCGCAATAGAACGGTCGCGTCGGAAATCGCGCGGCGTCCGTTAGCGAAGCCGACGGCACCTGCGGCTTTCATCAGACCGATCTCGGCAAGATCGGTTCCTTCGAGTGCCTTGGTGGCGGCTCCAATGGGTTCAACGTTGACCTGATTGGGTGCCGCACCTTTACGCAGGCTCGCAATCACTGACGGGCGGTCTTGAACACGGCTTTTTCGAGGGTGGATCGCCAGGGTGGTGACACCACCGGCGATTGCCGCCTCATGATCAGCGGCAAACGTTTTCATATCCACGACACCAGGCATAAGAAGCTGCTCGTTTGCGTCAATCACGCTCTCGCCAGGGTTCGGCGTCAAATTGGGTGCGAGCTCAACAATCCGGCCCCTCGCAACGCGCACCGCAACCTGCGTTTTACCAACGCCTCCTTCAGCAGCGAGGCGCGCATTCTGGATCAACAGACCGAGCATTAGAACGCGGCCCCCCGCAATTCACGGGTGAGGATGTCGAGCATCGCCATGCGGACGGCAACGCCCATTTCCACTTGTTCCTGAATGGCCGATCGCGAAATATCGTCGGCAATCGTGGTGGCAATTTCGACCCCGCGGTTCATCGGCCCGGGATGCATGACGAGACAATCGTCCTTAGCGCACCTCAGCTTTTCCTCAGTCAGGCCATGAAGCTCAAAATACTCGCGCTCGGAAGGCACAAATGACCCCGCCATCCGCTCGCGCTGGAGCCGCAGCATCATCACGACGTCGGCCCCTTCGAGCCCGGTACGCATATCGGTGAACGTCCGATAGCCGAGATCAGCTGTCGGCATCAGCGTTGGCGGCGCGATCAAGCGGACCTCGGCCCCCATGGTGGTCAGCAGGATCGCATTCGAGCGCGCAACCCGGCTGTTTGCAATGTCACCGCAGATGGCAACGACGAGCCCCTCGATCTTGCCCTTTCGCCGCCTGATCGTCAGCGCATCGAGTAACGCCTGCGTCGGGTGTTCATGCCGACCGTCCCCGGCATTGATGACCGCGCAGTCAACCTTTTCCGCCAAGAGTTGCACGGCCCCCGACGAGCTGTGTCTCACAATCAGGATATCGGGGTGCATCGCGTTCAACGTTAATGCCGTATCGAGAAGCGTTTCGCCTTTTCGGATTGATGAGGATGAGACGGGAACATTGATTGTACTGGCACCAAGCCTCTGACCCGCGATATCGAACGACATCAGCGTACGCGTTGAATTTTCAAAAAACAGGTTGATTTGGGTAAGCCCGGCAAGATAGCGCGGTTGCGGCTCATCCGCGCGCATCAGATCGATATAATCCTCAGCTTCATTCAAAAGATACTCAATCTCGTGCGGATGAAGCCCGGTGATCCCAAGCAGGTGTTTGTAAGGAAACGGGTGCACGCCGGCGAGACTACGCCCCCGTTGATTGACGGGTTTTCCTTCAGCCTTTGGCTTGGTTGGGGTACTTGTTTCGATCATGCTTGGGCTTATGGCGCGCGAGCATTCGCTTCGCAAGTCTGGTTATGTGCGCAGTCGATCAAGCGCGCCCTGCAAGATGAGCCCAGCCGCGACCTGGTCGATGCGGTTTGCGCGTTTCGCGCGGCTTGTATCGGCCTCCAACATGGCACGCTCGGCCGCCAGCGTTGACCAGCGTTCATCGAAAAACAGGATCGGCAGATCGATCGCACCATTCAGGTTGCGGGCGAACGCCCGGGTGGATTGGCACCGCGGTCCTTCGCTCCCATCCATATTGCGCGGCAGGCCGAGTACGTAGCCGGTAATGCGATGCTCTTCGGTTAGTGCCTTCAGCGTTGCGGCGTCCTTCGCGAATTTACTGCGGCGTATTACCTGCATCGGCGTGGCGACCATGCGTAAGGGGTCCGAAAGTGCAAGGCCGATGGTTTTGCTGCCGAGATCGAGACCCAAGAGCCTTCCGTTCGGCCCAATTGCGGCTCGAAAGCCTTCGACCTCATCAAACGCATTCATTCGCCGGGTGCGTTCAAGATGAACGTGTCAACGCGTGCCTTCGCGTCGGTTTTTATATCTGCAAAGAACAGATCGAAATCGTAAACATGATAGTCGCCACCCGGCAGAATGTACGACGAAAATGGCGAGGATGGAGGTGGAGCAATGCGCAGCCACCCGTCTTCGTCGCAAGCCGCTGCGATCAGGTTGGGCTGAAGCGGGAGAAGGTCAATCGAACCGTCTCCAGATTTTACCGCGATTGTCGATCCTTTGTGTTCAGCCTCTGCTGTTTCGCCATCTGAAAGGCCATTGACCGGATTGACACACATCATTTGATCACCGTTGATCGATGACCCCGTTAAGCCCTTTGGAATGTTATTCATTTTCTTAAAAGTCTCTGGATTGCCATTCGAGGCGAAGGTCTGCCATGTCATAATGCAACCCGTTGTGCCGGGTGCATCACAAACGGAAATGCCGGGTAGCGCTGCCATATCGGCGTTTTCACCAATTGGCCAGCCAACCACGTAGGCGACGATCATCCGCGCTGCATGGGGCGTACCGGCGACGCGATCACGCAACAGACGAAGCATATGATAAGCCCCCTGGCTGTGCGCCGCCAAAATGAACGGTCGTCCCCCATTCTCATTTCGTAAATATTGCTCAAATGCCGCGGTTACATCCTCCCCGGCGAGCGCGAGAGCCTGCGCCTGGCTATCGCTTACGGTGAGGAAGCTACCCAATGCTGCCTGACGGTAGCGGGGTGCGTAAATCCGATCGGTGATGCCAGAAAAAACACTCAAATGCGTCGGTAAAAACTGATTTGCCAGAATCGCTTCCGCGTCCTTGTTATCAATCGCACCATTCCACGCATGTTTTTTGAGAAAACTTGTGGGGTGCACATAGAATAGATCGACTGGGGCAGCCTCCAGCTTTGTAAGACCCTCTGGATTGAGCGCGGCGACACCTTTCGGCGCACCATATTGGTACCAACTCGATATAAGGCTGTAATCCGGCGGGGGTGGTGGGGCTTTATCGGCAAATTCACCCGCTGGCACGAAAATAAACTGCCAGATCTCGACCTCAAAGATCTTGTAAAACGCAACGGCGGCGACCACCAGGGTCGTCAGCCCCGCGACAATATATAGAAAAATCCGAGCCATTATCCTTACAATCCTCAATCAGATGATCGGCGTGAAGATGGGAAAAGCTTCGCCATCATGATGTCGTCGATATAGGTGTCATCGTTTAAGCGGATTGCGTGCTTTCGTCGCCCCTCTATCTCGAACCCGAGCGCCTGATAAAGGGCAAGACCGGCCCGGTTATTGGCATGGACCTGAAGTTCCAGGCGCCCCACGATTGTCGAGGCCGCGGCCCACTCTATGAGCGTTTCAAGTAATCGCCTGCCGACCCCCTGACTTCGCCACGTTTCGTGGATCACCAACCCGAGCTTCACGCAATGTCGTGCGCGCCGTCGCGGATCGCCCTGGGTATCGAGGCAGCCAATGAGTTTTCGGTTATGCTCGGCGACAAGGCACAGAAGTTCCGGCCGCTCGGTTGCATGACGTATCAGCGCGCGCTGCTGCCGTGCGGTTCGCGTAAATTCGTCGGGCTCGTGAACCAAAAAGGCGCTGGTGGAGAACCCGTGATTCATCAAAGCGATTAACGTTGCCGCGTCGGAAACCTCTGCCGAACGAATAATGACCGTGTCCCCCGATTTCAGACAGGATTTTGATGGCGGATAAACAGCCATAGTGACGCCGACCTTCACTAGTGGTTCGGCTGAAACAGATGCATCCCGTTTCAGCTGATCTGCCTGCATCTGTTTCAGCCCAAAGAACCACTCGCTTAAATATTGTTTCTAGTGGATTTACCGACTCTAACATTTGGATGTGGGTCTCCCCTATCACAGAGTACCAAATGTTAGAGTCAATCCACTAGGGGTTCGTCTTGGACAGAAATCCACTAGTGCCCGCCCGTCCTCCTTGATGCAAGTGTTGCCGCATCACTTGTCGGCTTAGAAAGCTTATGCTAGCCCTCGCGCTTCCTTTTTTCGGCGTCACGTTATGCGTGATTTTCCAACTTATGTGGGTATGGTCATGTCGATCGATCTTGAGACAGTTAAAAAAATTGCATCGCTGGCGAGGATTACGTTGAGCGATGAAGAAGCTGATCCCTTAAAAGGCGAGTTGAATAATATCCTCGCATGGGTTGAGCAACTTAGCGAGGTTGATACAGACGGTGTTCCCGCAATGACCAGCGCGGTTGAAACCTCGCTTTTCCAGCGACCCGACGAAGTGGCGGATGGAGGCTATGCCGAGCGTGTGCTCGCCAATGCGCCGAGCGCAGAGTTTGGCTATTTTGCAGTTCCGAAGGTGATTGAATAGTGAGTGAGGTTTTGTCATGGACGCTCGCCGAAGCGCGTGATGCACTTTCGAAAGGCGAAGTAAGCTCGGTTGAGCTTGTTGACGCGCACATCAAGGCAATGGAAGCGGCCCGCGCGCTGAATTGCTTTATCACCGAAACCCCCGAAGCTGCGCGCGAAGCTGCGAAAGCCGCCGATCTTGCACGGTCCGAGGGAAATGCCCCTGCGCTTGCTGGTATACCGTTTGCCAACAAAGATCTGTTTTGTACGCACGGGGTGCAAACCACCGCGGCGAGCCATATTCTCGAGGGCTTTGTACCGCAGTATGACTCTACCGTAGGCGAGAACCTCCAAAAAGCAGGCATGATCTCGCTTGGGAAGACAAACCTTGATGAGTTCGCGATGGGCTCTTCAAATGAAACAAGTTATTTCGGCCATGTGAAGAACCCATGGCGCCTCCCTGATGGCACCGACACGGTGCCCGGCGGCTCCTCGGGTGGTTCAGTCGCCGCGGTCGCCGCAGGCATCGGCTATGGGGCAACTGGCACCGACACTGGCGGGTCGATCCGTCAGCCGGCGTCCTTCACTGGGACTGTGGGGTTGAAACCAACCTACGGTCGATGCTCGCGTTGGGGTATTGTCGCCTTTGCCTCTTCGCTTGATCAGGCGGGACCGATTGCCAAAACGGTTCGCGATGCGGCGATCATGCTTGAGGCGATGGCAGGCTATGACCCGAAAGATTCGACCAGCGTCAACAGGCCTGTACCAAACTATGAAGCGGCCCTTACTGGCGACATTCGCGGCATGAAAATTGGGATCCCCAGCGAATATCGCATGGATGGCGCACCGGAAGAGATCGATGCGCTTTGGGAACAAGGCAAAGCCTGGCTGAAAGATGCTGGTGCTGAGCTTGTCGATATCTCGTTGCCGCACACGAAATATGCGCTGCCAACCTATTATATCGTGGCCCCCGCCGAGGCGTCTTCGAACCTCGCTCGATATGATGGCGTGCGCTATGGTCTTCGCGAAATGCGGGACGGCGGCGGGCTTGTGGATATGTACTCAGCCACGCGGGCCGCGGGCTTTGGCCGCGAAGTCAAACGCCGGGTGCTGATCGGCACCTATGTGCTGTCGGCAGGCTATTATGATGCCTACTATCTCAAGGCTCAGAAGGTGCGCACACTCATCGCGCGCGATTTTGCGGCTGCGTTTGAAAATGTAGATACAATCCTGACACCCTCAACGCCATCGGCGGCGTTTGCTTTCGGGGCAAAGTCCGATGATCCCATATCGATGTATCTGAATGACATTTTCACGGTGCCTGCCAACCTTGCCGGGCTCCCGGGGATTTCTGTGCCTTCGGGAATGAGTGCCGAAGGGTTGCCGCTTGGGCTTCAGCTTCTGGCTCCTGCATTCGGAGAGGAAACCCTGTTGCGCACGGCCGATGTGCTTGAGCGTCAAGCCGGGTTTTCCGCGCGTCCCTCGCGTTGGTGGGAGGACTGACCATGACAACGACCTATACGATCGAAGGGGCCACAGGCCCATGGGAACTTGTTTTGGGGCTCGAAGTCCACGCCCAGGTCATCTCGAACTCCAAGCTGTTTTCGGGCGCGGCGACAGCCTTTGGTGCCGAACCCAATAGTCAGGTGAGCCTTGTCGATGCGGCGATGCCCGGAATGCTGCCGGTCATCAACGGGGAATGCGTGCGCCAGGCTGTGCGAACCGGATTGGCGATTGGCGCTCAGATCAACACGTGGTCGCGCTTTGATCGGAAGAATTATTTCTATGCCGATCTGCCACAGGGCTATCAGATCAGCCAATATCAGTATCCGATTGTTGGTGAGGGCGAGATCACGATCGAGCTTGAGGGGGGGCATAAGAAGGTCGTCGGCATTGAGCGGCTGCATCTTGAACAGGATGCGGGAAAATCACTCCATGACCAGCATCCGCAGTTCACGCTGGTTGATCTCAATCGGTCGGGTGTGGCGCTGATGGAAATCGTATCCAAGCCCGATATGCGTTCGCCCGAAGAAGCTGCCGCCTATGTGCGCAAGCTGCGTACGATCCTGCGTTACATCGGTTCGTGCGACGGAAATATGGAAGAGGGCTCAATGCGTGCCGACGTCAATGTCTCGGTGCGGAAAGCGGGTGATCCGTTGGGCACCCGTTGCGAGATCAAAAACGTCAACTCGTTGCGCTTCATTCAACAGGCGATTGTTTACGAGGCGTCGCGGCAAATCGATATTCTTGAGGCGGGTGGCAAGATCGACCAGGAAACGAGGCTGTTTGATCCGGGCAAAGGGGAAACACGCTCCATGCGCTCGAAAGAAGAGGCGCATGATTACCGCTATTTCCCCGATCCGGATCTTTTGCCGCTCGAATTCGATGATGCCTTTGTCGAAGCGCAGCGTGCCAGTCTCCCTGAACTGCCTGATGCCAAGGCCGACCGCCTGATCAACGAGCTGGGTGTGAGTGCCTATAACGCCGGCGTTCTTGTTGCTGAGCGTGAAAATGCCGACTTCTTTGAAGCCACACTCGACGCGGTCACGAAAGCGACGGGGAAACCTACCGCGGATGTATCGAAATCGGTTGCGAACTTTATCACCTCGGATCTTTTTGGCGCGCTCAATAAAGCGGGTCAATCAACCTCGACCAGCCCGGTTTCACCAGGCGCTTGCGCCGAGCTTTTGGCACTTCAGCTGGACGGGACAATTTCGGGCCGTATTGCGAAAGATGTCTTCGAGGATATGTTCGCAAGCGGTAAGTCGGCATCGGAAATTGTTGAGGCAAAGGGGCTGAAACAGGTCTCGGATACCGGCGAACTGCAAGCGATTATCGACAAGATCATCGCGGATAACCCGGCGCAGGTGGAGCAATACCGAGGCGGACGCGAGAAACTGTTCGGATTTTTTGTCGGCCAAACGATGAAAGCAACCGGCGGGAAAGCGAACCCGCAAGTGGTCAATGAGCTTTTGAAAACGGCGCTCGCTGGATGATTTCGTCGCAATATGTTGCGATAAACGTTGCAAGTGCGGGCTCGGTTCAGGCTGGTTTAACGCTTCCTTAACCACAGCACTGGCATCCCTTCATCACACCATATTTAGTGATATAGAC
>JBCDDR010000017.1:0-20919 GCA_039180205.1 Pseudomonadota bacterium
CAGATGTCGGAAGCGACACAAAACTAGCGGATGTAACTGATGCAGAATGGCGCAGGCGCCTGGACGATGATCAATATCATGTCCTGCGAGAGGCCGGCACCGAGCGCGCATTCACGGGAAAATATTGGAACGAAAAGCGCGACGGAGATTATCTTTGTGCCGCCTGCGGACAAAAGCTGTTTTCATCCGAGACTAAATATGACTCGGGAAGCGGCTGGCCAAGCTTTTATGCGCCAGCATCTCCCCAGGCAGTCGGTGAAAAGCGCGATGTCTCTTTTGGCATGGTGCGCACTGAGGTTGTGTGCAGCAGTTGTGGGTCGCACCTTGGGCATGTTTTCCCCGATGGTCCTCAGCCAACAGGGTTGCGCTATTGCATGAATTCGGCGGCGCTCGATTTTCAGCCCAAAGCCAGCGACGACAGTGACTGACGTCGGGCGATCCACCCGATAACGCTTTCTCGCTTTGAAATATTTTGCCCTTTCGTGTAAGCGCGAAGGCCGAATGATGCCTGGGTTATGGCCTGGGCACCAAGTAGCTGCTCTCTCGGCTCATCATCACACCCAAGATTTCAATGAAAGCTCACCTTTCATGCCCTGTCTTACTCATCTTCGGGCTCTCAAAGCATCCATGGGGCACGCGCTCGGTAAAAGCGTGGGCTCAACAATAACGCTCATTTTGCTCTTGCTATGCCTATGCGCCTCAACGGCGTTTGCGCAGATGCAAGCCGACGACGCGATTATCAAAGTGACCACATGGGCAAGCGAAGTTGATCGGATCGAAGGCGTTATCGAGCAGGTCGAAGACCGTATTGATGAGGTGAAAGATCAGTCTGAGACGCTGAAGGCTGAACAGGATTTAGCCCGGGCTGTCGGGGTCGAAGAGCTGACTGGTCTGCGCTCAGATCTCGCGCGAATCCGTTCAGAGGCGAGCAGTTTCGCGGCCTCGATCGACCCGGAAATCGGGCAGGTCAAACAGGCATTGGATGACTTGGGCGTACCCGTTGCCCCTGAAAGTCCTGCTTCCGGCGAAGAGAATGGGGCTGCCGCCAACGCCGAACAGCCATCCCCGCCCGCGGATGGTGGTGTTCTTGCGGCCCAGCGAAAAAAACTGAGTGCTGATCTCGCCAGGTTTGAAGCCATCAGGCGCGACGCGATTTCGATCAGTAATCGGGCATCAAGCCTGATCACTCGGATTGGCGCATTGAGGCGGGCGCTGTTCTGGGGTGAAATCCTGAAACCCGGCCCTTCGCCATTGAAACTTGCCAATTGGCTGGAAGCGGGTCGAGAAACACTTTCGGCATCGGCTAAGTTTTCGGGGTTTCTGGCCACCTGGTTTGAGGAACAGTTGGCAGCAGGCAGCTTACCATTTGTTCTTGCGCGGCTTGCCATCGGGGTCTTGTTGCTTTTCGTTTTTCCGCTTTTTCTGATGGAGCGGCTCGAACGTCGGATGCTGCCGCAGTCCGATGAAGAATTAATTCCGACCTATGGGCGCCGGCTTCTGGTCGCGGGACTGCGCTCGATCATCCGCCTGATTATTTCGGCATTCACCGGGTATATCCTCCTCACACTTGTCAGGTCAGCGGGGCTCATTCCCCCAGTTGCGGATGTTTTCGCGCGGCAGGTCTTGTTTGCGTACCTTTTCGTCGTCTTCGTGCGATCGATTACATTGAGCGTATTTTCACCGCGCTATGGCGCATGGCGGCTTGTTCCTGTCAGCCAGTCGAGCGCGCGGATCATGGTTAGCCTGATTGTCGCGCTTGTTATTGTGATTGCGATTGACGATGTTGCGTTTGCTGCTGTGACGACCTTCGGCCTGGCCCTTGAAATCTCGATTATCGAGGGTTTTATCAGCGCGCTTATTGCCGGGGCTCTGTTGCTGACGCTATCAGCACGCGGCTTGTGGCGTTCAGTTCGTGATGCCGCCGATCAGGAGGCCAAGCGCACCTTATGGCGCAGATTGCGTTTGGCCTTAAGGGTTATCGCGCTGCTCATCATCGGCGCTGCGATTGCGGGCTATCTCGCACTTGCCCAATATACAGTCGACAGCTTCGTCTATCTGCTGGCGCTGGCGATCGGGTTTGCCGTGGTCCGCACGGTTTTTCATGCGGTACTGGGGTGGGTCTTCGCGCGCAGCCGGACAGCGAATGTGGTCGAGTCAACCGATACCGAAACGGGTCCCAACCTGATCCTGTTCTGGTCGCGTGCGACGATCGATTTCTGTCTGCTTCTTGCGGTGATCCCGCTTGTACTTCTGGTACTCGGAGTGAATTGGCCCGACATTCGTGATTATGCTTATCAGCTCTTTTTAGGGGTTACGATCGGCGGGTTCACGCTCTCGCTCTCTAGCCTGCTGGTGGGGCTCCTCACATTCGTTGTCGTGCTGTTTCTCACCCGAGGCTTGCAGCATGCCGCGCGCGACCGGCTTCTGCCGAATACAAAGCTAGATATCGGCGCTCAACATTCGCTCGTTAAGCTCATGGGATATGGCGGGGTCATCCTCGCCATCATCGCCGGCATCAGCGGCATGGGTTTCGACCTATCAAACTTCGCCATCATTGCCGGGGCGCTCTCGGTCGGGATTGGTTTCGGCCTGCAAAGTATCGTCAATAACTTTGTTTCCGGGCTGATCCTTCTCTTCGAACGGCCGATCCGGATCGGTGATTGGGTGGTAACCACCTCAGGCGAGGGTCTGGTGAAGGGCATATCGGTGCGTTCCACCGAGATCGAAACCTTCGACCGCTCCTCGATCATTTTGCCGAATTCGGAGTTGATTTCCTCGCCGGTCACAAACTGGACACTCAACGACCGCCATGGTCGCATTATCATTCCTGTTGGCGTTAGCTATGAGTCCGATGTGGACCTGGTCAAAGAGATCCTGATGGAGGTTGCTGAAAAGCATCCGCTTACCCTGCGTCGGCCCGCACCCCTTGTTTTGTTTCAGGATTTTGGGGCGTCGTCGCTCGATTTTGAGGTGCGTGTGCATTTGCGCGACATAACGAGCGGGCTTGTGGCGCGGTCCGATCTGCGGTTCGAAATGCTGCGGGCTTTGCGCGATGCCGACGTTGAAATTCCCTTTCCTCAGCGCGATCTCAACATCCGTGATATGGATCGGTTGGAGGCTGCATTGGCCGGGAAAAAACCTAAATCATCAGAACCGGAAAACACCGACGATGTGCAGCCTTTGGGACCTGAGGGGCTCGCCGAAGCAGGCGATGCGTCGGACGATCCAGCTGGCTGATTTGGCGTAAGGGCAGGCCCATGGGCAAAGCGCGTATGAAAAGGCGGACGTGGCGGCGACGCGCTCTCAAAGCACTGCTCTGTCTGGTCGCACTCACGGCAATATCGATTTCTGTCGGATATGTTTGGATATCGCGCGGGTTACCTTCAGTCGCGAACATGACCGCAATTGTGCCCCCGCCGGAGGTTGAGGTGCGCGCAAACGATGGTGGTGTGATCGCGCGTTATGGCGGTGCGCGCGGGGCACCGCTGACTTATGACGAAATCCCGACGGCAATGATCCAGGCGGTGGTCGCCATCGAAGACCGACGCTTCTTCACCCACGGCGGGGTTGATATCAAAGGGATCGCACGCGCGCTGTGGTTTGACATCGCGAACCAAAGATTTGCCCAGGGCGGCTCGACAATCACCCAGCAACTGGCGAAACGGCTCTATCTTTCGTCTGAACGTACGCTCATGCGAAAGCTGAAAGAGGTGATTCTGGCGCGTCGTCTCGAGGCGAATTACACGAAGGAGACCATCCTCACCACCTATCTCAATCAGGTTTATTTCGGCGCGGGCGCCTATGGTCTTCAGGCCGCTGCGCGCACCTATTTCAACCGCCCCGCCGCGCAGTTAAGTGTGAGTGAGGCGGCAATGCTCGCGGGTCTTTTGAAAGCGCCCTCGCGGATTGCCCCCACCCGCGATCCCGATGCGGCGTGGACGCGTGCGAAGCTCGTCATCGACGCGATGGCAGACGAGCGCTATTTGACGGCTGCAGAAGCGCGCACCGCTCATGAGCAGCGCCCGGTGATTGCCAATTCAATGACATCAGGCGCGCGTTACTTCACCGATTGGGTGATGGCACGGCTTGCTGCGATTGAAAAGCAAGGCGGGTTCTCCCGCGATGACCGTTCGCTCGTCGTTCACACGAGTTTCGCCGCACCGCTACAACGCGCGATGAGCCGGGCGATCAACCAGGTCCTCGATAGCGACCAGGATCCTCCGCAAGCCGCCGGTGTTCTGCTCGCGCCTGACGGTGCCGTCCTGGCCATGATGGGGGGGCGAAACTATCAGGCGAGCAGTTTCAATCGAGCGACAGCGTCGCTGCGGCAACCGGGGTCTGCCTTTAAGATCTTCGTTTATGGCGCTGCGCTTGAAGCCGGGGCCACACCGTTCGAGATGATCGATGCTCGTCCGGTCTCCATTGGTGCGTGGGCTCCGGCGAATGTCTCATCGTCTCCCAATCGATTGCCGATGATCGATGCCTTCGCCAAGTCAGTGAATACCGCGGCTGTCCGGCTGAGCGAGGGCGTGGGGCGCGATGCTGTTCAGGCATTTGCGCGTTCGCTCGGAATCTCATCGAAAATGACCCCGCATGCGAGCCTGGCGTTGGGAACATCGGAAGTGCGCCCGCTCGAGTTAACGGCTGCCTTTGCATCGGTTATGCGGGGCGGCAGGCGCGTTGCGCCCTATGCGATTGTCGAGATTCAGGCGAGTGATGGAGAGGTCGTTTATCGGTTTCGCCCCGAAAGCGGGCCGCCCGTTATGAAGCCAACGACCGCGCGCGCGCTCCATGACCTGTTACAAAAGGCCGCTCAATCGGGAACAGGTCGCGCTGCGGCTTTTCGTGATGATGTTGCGGGGAAAACCGGGACAACCCAACGCAGCCAGGATACCTGGTTCGTCGGTTACACACGCGACGCGGTCGGCGGGGTCTGGATCGGTCACGATGAGCCTCGCGCAATGGATGATGCTGGCGGTCGTCGCCCCGCGCGCATCTGGCGGCAGATGATGATGGCCGTCCCGCCGGCAAAAACCGGTTAAGCGAGCACCTCGGGTCCTGACGCTGGTGGTTCGGCTGAAACAGATGCATCCCGTTTCAGCTGATCTGCCTGCATCTGTGTCAGCCCAAAGAAACACTCGCTTAAAAATTGTCTCTAGTGGATTTTATGACTCTAACATTTGGATCTGAGTCTCCCCTATCACAGAGCACCAAATGTTAGAGTCAATCCACTAGTCAATCCGGTTCGAAATCCCCGTTTTCACGCGACGATCCACAGTGAGCTCGAAGACATCGGGGCGGCTGTAGTGGCCCGTGCTGTCAAAGGTCAATAGCGCCTCGTCTCGGGTATCCAACGAAATGTCGGCGGTGATGATCGACTGGGTATCGAATTGCGGGGCCACCAGCACATCGCCGCTCGCATCGACCACCATTGATCCGCCATTGTGGACAAACGCGGTTTCAGGTTGCATCGATTTCAAAAGGTCAATGCCCGCGCGTAAATCGTTTGCATCGGCCATCGCTTCGACATCGGCGACAATTTCATCATAACGCAGCAGGCTGCCAACCGCCGCCACAGGCACACTGCCTTCGAATGCGTAGTGGCGGCTCGCCACCTGATGCATGTCTTTAACAATCGGCCATTGCGCGATATGCAGAATTTCGCCCGCTTTATGCATGGCAATCCGCGCCTCGGGCATCCAATGCTCCCAGCAGATCAAAACACCGAGCGGGCCCCATGGTGTGTCGACGGTATTGAGCGTTGATCCGTCACCACGGCCCCAGATCAGGCGCTCGGTATAGGTCGGCACAAGCTTTCGGTGGATCACAGGCTCGTTCAACCCCGGCGAAAATAGGAAACTTGTATTGTAAAGCGTGCCGCCCTTCCGCTCATGCGTGCCCATCACGACGAAAACCTCATGGTGATCCGCCGCTTGCTGGATGAGCGCCAGATGCTCGTCACCGAGAACGACCGCGTTCTTTGCCAGGTGGCGATAAAGCTGCTTGGCACCAACTTCATCCCAGATCGCCGCGCGCGGGGCGAAATCGACCCAGACAGGATAGCCGGGCAGCCAGCATTCGGGAAAGGACACGACCCGGGCGCCTTTCCGCGCCGCATCGGCAATTAGCTCTACGGCGCGGGCAACACTCGCTCTCAGGTTGAGAAATACCGGCGGATGTTGGACAAGGGCAATGGGCACGGTCGTCATGGGATATCCTTTCATTGCCTCATCAAAAACTGAGCCGCATCGCGCGCGGATTGTTCGGGCGTCTCCAACTGAGGAATATGGCCAATGTCTTCATAAATGATGAGCTTGGTATTTTTTATTTTCTCATCGAACAGCTCGGCCACACGAGGCGGAATGAGTTGATCGTCGGCTCCCCACATAATCAGCGTTGGCGCGGAGATCGTTCCGAGGTCTGGATCGGGTTGCTCCTCGATCTGGGTGAATTTTTTGACCGTTGCAATCCGATTGCCGGGCGCGCGCAAAAGCTCCCAGTACCGGTCAACCTGCTGATCAGTGATCATTTCCGGGTCTGCAACCGATGAGCGCAGGCTTGACCCAATGAGACCGCGCGGCGTCACTTTGGTGGCAATCCATTGGATCACGGGCAGTGTGGCGATGCGAAACCCGAGCGGGGGTTTGCGTTTTTTCACACTCTTCGGTTCTTCAGAGCTGGTTTCGGGATTGCGTGGACCCGTTGCATCAACCAAAAGGAGCGCCGTGACCCGGTCGGGGTTTCGTGCCGCATACCGCCAGGCGAGGCCGCCGCCCATCGAATGCCCAACGAGCGCAAACCTCTCAAGCCCGAGTGCGGCGGCAACCGCGTCGATGCTCGCGTTCATGGCGGCAACGCCATAGTCGTGCTTTGGATGCGGACCGGTCAGCCCATGCCCGGGCCAGTCCAGCCGTATCACGCGGAGGTCTCGGCCAAGCGTTTCTGCCCAGGTATCCCACACATTGTGCGAGTCATTTGATCCATGGAGCAAAAATACCGCGGGCGCGTCGGCGATGCCCTCATCGCGAAAATAAATACGCGGGCCATTCGGGTTTTCGGCATATCGGGGTGAGGGGCCACCATAGCGCGCTTCGAGCGTGGCGTAGGGGATATCGGGGGTCCAATAGATAGCGATCAAGACAGCCGAAAGCAGCAAAAGTGCCGCGAGCCCGCCCAGTAGAATCGCGATCAAACGGCGGAAAGCGCGCATTTTTCAGGTTAATCCTTGCCGCATTGCGCCCGATGGCGCAATTTGTGATCGGCCAGAACGCACGCCAACATTGCCGCCCCGACGGGCACCGCACGTATGCCAACACAGGGATCATGCCGCCCTTTGGTGCGAACCTCGACCTCCTCACCCGTTGATGTGATGCTTTGCTTGGGTGTCAAAATCGATGATGTGGGTTTGACAGCAAAGCGCACGATGATTTCCTGGCCTGAGGAAATCCCGCCCAGGATTCCCCCCGCATGATTCGATAGAAACACCGGGCCGCTGCCGTCCCCAGCCATACGAATTTCATCGGCATTTTCTTCCCCCGTCAGCATTGCAGCTCTCATTCCCGCGCCGATCTCAACTCCTTTTACGGCATTGATCGACATCATGGCCGCTGCGATGTCGGCGTCGAGCTTGCCATAGACCGGCGCCCCCCATCCGGCGGGCACGCCCCGTGCGCGCACCTCGACCATTGCCCCCAGTGATGATCCGGCCTTGCGCGCGCCATCAAGCACCTCGGCCCACTCGCGTGCTGCCGCTTCATCGGGACAGAAAAATGGGTTATTCCCAACGTCTTTCCAATCGAGTACATCCCGATTGATTTCAAACCGCCCCATCTGAACAAGGCCCGCGACGATCTCGATTTCGTTGCCCAGGATTTGGCGAGCCACAGCACCCGCCGCCACGCGAACCGCTGTCTCGCGCGCTGAAGATCGCCCACCGCCGCGATAATCGCGAATGCCATATTTGGCGTCATAGGTAAGGTCGGCGTGTCCGGGCCGATAGCGGTTTTTGATCTCGCCATAGTCTTTGGAGCGTTGATCGGTGTTTTCAATTTGAATTGCGATCGGGGTTCCGGTGGTTTGCCCCTCGAACACCCCGGATAGGATGCGCACCTGGTCGGCTTCCTGGCGCTGGGTTGTAAAGCGCGATTGGCCGGGACGGCGCTGATCGAGAAAGGGCTGAATGTCGGTTTCGGCAAGCGAAAGGCCAGGGGGCACACCGTCTATGACACCGCCAATGGCGGGGCCATGGCTTTCACCCCATGTGGTTACCCGAAACAAATGGCCGAAACTATTGTGGGACATATCCGCCCTTCATGGAAAGGGCGCTAATCAAGCGCGATGTCGGGCGCGTCTTCAGCCTTCATGCCGACCACATGATAGCCCGCATCCACATGATGCACCTCACCTGTCACCCCAGATGACAAAGGGGACAAAAGGTAAAGCCCCGCACCGCCGACATCGTCGATCGTTACGTTCCGGCGCATCGGCGAGTTCAGCTCGTTCCATTTCAGGATATAACGGAAATCGCCTATGCCCGAGGCGGCCAGGGTTTTAATCGGACCGGCGGAAAGTGCGTTGACACGGATATTTCGTTTCCCCAAATCCGCCGCGAGATAGCGCACGCTTGCCTCAAGCGCTGATTTCGCAACGCCCATGACATTGTAATGCGGCATCACTTTTTCCGCGCCATAATAGGTGAGTGTCAGCGCGCTCCCCCCGTTGTTCATCAGTTTTTCCGCACGGTTCACCACGGCGGTAAATGAATAGCAGCTGATATTCATGGTGTGGAGGAAGTTCTCGAGACTGGTATCGACATAGCGACCGCGCAGCTCGTTCTTGTCGGAAAAGCCAATCGCGTGGACAATAAAATCAATCCCGCCCCATTTGGTTTCAATTTCGGCAAAGGTCGCATCCATCGATGCGGCATCCCCAACATCACATGGTAATACGAGCGATGCCTCAACGCTTTCCGCCAAAGGACGGACCCGACGTTCGAGCGCATCACCCAGATAAGTGAAGCCGAGTTCAGCGCCTTGCGCCGCGAGTGCCTTTGCGATGCCCCACGCAAGCGAACGATCATTGGCCACGCCCATGATCATACCGCGCTTACCGCGCATTAGGTCACCGGAAAGGGGGCCGGAAAATCGTGTGGTTGAAGCTTCCATAACCTACATACCGTCGTTTCTTTAAGCTGGTTAGCCCAGGAAAAAGGCATAGTTCAACCAGCGAATTTCAGGATCTGACGAGGCTGCATCCTAGCGATTGGCGGGCTATCGTCAATATCGCTGGCAAAGCGGCTTAGCGTTTTCTTTTCATAGCTTTAGAAGAGGCACCAGCGGCCTCATCAAACTCGGATGTCATGGTTTCGAGGTCGGTAAAGGAGCCGACGCCGAGGCGTCTGCGCGCAAGCGCTGCGTTCAGTTCAGCCCCTAGGATAATCCCGCACCCCACAATGAAAAAGAACAACAGTGTCACAATCACACCCGCAAGACTGCCATAGGTCACTGAATAGTTGCCGAAATGCTGGAGATAGCTGGCAAATCCCGATGCGATGGCCAGCCAAACCACCAGCGCGAGCAATGCGCCCGGCCAGCGCGGCGAAAGGCCCCCACGGGCGGGGGTCAGGGTGAAAAACAACAGGTAAATCGCGGTAAACAACAAAAGCGGGGTGAGGCCATAGTGAATGAACCCCCATAAAACACTGACTGCGTCGGGGATGGCGAGACGCGCATCCACCGCTGCCCAGACACTGGGTCCGAGAACCTGTACAGAAATCCCGATGATCATGGAGAGTGCCGCACCGAGGACGAGCCCCAAGCTTTCCAGCCGGCGTCGCCACACGGCCTTGCGCGGGCGGGCATAATAGGCGCGGCGAATGGCCGTGCGGAGGGCTTCCATGCCCGATGATGCCGACCACACGGCAACGAGCAAGCTGAAGGTGAGGGTGCCCCCTGCAGCCTGGTTCACGACTTGATTGATGGGGCCTTCCACCACGCTCGCCACATCAGGGGGCAAGGCATCAAGCCCTTGCCTGATCGCTTCCTGCCCGGCGCCCGTGTCTCCGATGAAACCGGCGATAGTGACCAGGCAGATCAGAAAGGGGAATAGGCTCATCAGACCCAGAAAGGCGAGGTGACCCGCCATGATCGATCCCTCATTCTGGCCGAAACTTCCCAACGTATCGCGTGCGACGGCGATGGGGGGCAATTCCGCGATATAAGAGGCGATCTGTTTCAGGCTCGACATGATAAGGCTTACGCCTCCGCCGAAATCAAGCGAATGAGCTTATGATCGAGGTTACATGCATGTGTGGGGCTGGGCGATACCTCCGCGGCAAGCAGTTTCCGCGCGCCCGTATGATCACCCGGCGCGCCCACGCTTTCGACCGCGACGAGCGTATCCTTGTCATAATGGAGGAATGAGCCTTTCCCGGTCTCGGGTGAGCCTCGCCGGTATGCCTTCAGCCCCGGTCGCCAAAGTCCTGCGATTTGCAGTTTCCAGTCAAATTGGTCCGACCAAAACCAGGGTACATCCTCATAGTTTGCTGCCCCCCCCAGTGCCGCGGCGGCGGCAACCTTCGCCTGGTCAATCGCATTTTGAACCGACTCGAGCCGCAAGGGGCGGGGAAAGAAACGGCTGGTGAAGACCGTATTATCGCCGCAGGCAAAGATATCGGCGTTGCTTGTGCGCATGTCGGGCCCGACCATGATCCCGCCGGGGGCTGTATCGGCAGTTTCAAGGCCTGCATCGGCGGCAATGGAGACCTCGGGGACGACCCCAATACCAGCGATCACGAGGTCTGCTGCAATTGTATCGCCCGATTCCAGTTTGACGTGTTCCACCCGTGTCGATCCGCCGATCGATGCCGCGACCGCACCCAGCCGTACATCGACCCCCTCATTTTGGTGTTTGGTCAGAAAGGCCGCAGAGAGTTCGGGGGAAATCGCCCGTGCCATCAGACGGTCGGCCATTTCGATCACCGTGACCGATTTCCCCATCTTGCGAAGCACCGCAGCGGCTTCGAGCCCGATGAACCCACCGCCTATCACCACCATGCGCGAAAAGTTGTCTAGCGCAACTTTCAGCGCATCGGCATCGGCTTTGCTGCGCATATAGAACACGCCATCAAGCCCTGCCCCGGTGATGGTGAGCGGCCGTACCGTGGCACCGGTGGCCAGGAATAATGTCTGGTAGATGAGCGGATCACCGTTTTTGAGCGAAACGGTTTTTGCCCCGGTGTCGATAGCTTGGGCGCTGTCATAAATCATCTCGAGGCCGAGCTTTTCGATCTGGGCGGGTTTCAAAAGCGCCAGGCGTTCCGCCGACAGGTTGCCCGCAAGGTAGGCTTTCGAGAGCGGCGGGCGCTGATAGGGCGCAAGCCCCTCTTCAGCGATCATGACAAGCCGACCGGCGTAACCCCCTTTGCGGAGCGATTGCGCGAGTTGGGCGGCCGCCTGCCCCCCACCAATAATCACAAAAGCGGCCCTATCGCTCATCCCCGGTTCCCCTCAGCCATCAGGAAAAGCGGCGGAATGTTTTGATCTTGTCGGCATAGGTCCATCAACTCGGCTTGTATCGAGCGGGCGGCATTCAGGTCGCCGCCGTCTTCAGTGCTATGCGCTGGGTTCGCCACAAACAGCTCGATCGCCATCAAATCGTGCACACCATCAATCAACGCGAGCGCATCGCGCGCCGCTGCTGTGCCATGGGTCCAGAAATCCTCGATCCCTTCGGATGTGCCGCTTCCGCTGGTATATGCCCTTGCGCCGTGGCGTTGCCGGAGCGTCGCAAGCTGCGCCTCGGCAAGTTTGGGCCATTGCACCAGCCCCGGGTCACCTGCTTTTTTTGTTTTGCTCGAAAGCCCCTGACTTACCAGATGGTGCGTACGCCGCACGCTCATCCAGGCCATGGCAAGTAGAGCCTCGCAGAGCCCGCTGACCGCGATACCGAGTTCGGGTGTTGCAAAAGACCCGCTTGGCGTATGATTGTCTTTGCTGCCGTCGCGCGCTTCTCCCATGAAAAAGAGCGGATTTCCAATTGGGCTATTGAACGCCATCTCCAGCATGGTCATCAGGGCAACACCGCAATTTCGAAAGGCGGTGATCATTTGCCTGAGGGTGCGGAGCGATACCGGGTCCTGCACAGGGTGGTTTCCTTCGGCGCACCCGGTAACGAGCCAGGTCAACACGGTCGACAATGGTCCGGTATCCTCGGGGTTAGGATACAGGAACGGCCGTGGGTCGGCGTTGAGCGCTGTCAGGCTTCGTTTCATTGTGGCGGCCCAGATCGGCCAGGTTTGCAGGGCTTTACCGGCGAGGCGCAGGACAACGCCCATATGCACGAAGGCACCGTTCAGCACCGCCATGCCTTCCCCGGGGCCGAGGTTGCTATTCGCGCCAGATCGGAAGAGCACCGCATGTGCCAGATGCGCCGCCGGGATCACATCCCCCGATGAATAGCTCGCATTCTCGGGAATGTCGGGCGAAAATTGCGGGTCGAGATAGGCATCCACATAGCGGTGCCAGAGCGCTGAGGAGATTGCCGGCCCGGGCTGGGCGAGTGTCGTGATCCTGGCGAGCAATATCGCGCGGGCCGTATCTCCATCGAAATAGGGTGCGCCGCCGATCGCATGGCTTGTGATCATGGCCTTCTGATAGACCGTCTGGTGTTCGAGCGACACGGCCTCATCATCACGGTGGCCGGGCATGGTCAGCGTGCCATAAATCGGCTCGCCTTTCGCTTCCATCTGTTTGGCATAGCTGCAAAAGCGCGCATAGCGCTCGTTTAACCGCTGTCCGATCTTATCCGTTTCTGAATCCGGCCAAGGAAATGTGCCTGCGCGCAATGCCTGTAAAAGCGCCTCGCTGCTGACAGGGATCCACTCATCACCTGCGCTCATGTGCCGTTACCCCGACGGAATACCCATATCGCGGCGCCGACAATCAGGAACATCATGATGACATTGGTGGTCAAATTGAACGAAGCACCCGCCGCCAGATCGGTAACGCCCCAATAGGGATCGGGTTCGGTGATATCGCGCTCAAACCAGAAAATATTTTGCGCAAGCGCGATAAGCTGGGTGCCGCCAAGAACGAACAACACATAGCTGAGCAAGCGGTCCTGCACGACCCTTCGTTTACGGATGATACGATCGATGCGGCCACCGATCATGTTTGAACGCGTTTGGAGTGTGGTGATCAGGTTTCCGGTTCGGAATGCGTCATGGATTTTTTGAAAAAACTCGGCCTGAACGTCCTGCAGGCCATTGGAATAATCCATCAGCTCGTTTTCATACTCGGCGATCAGATCTTCCTGGCGATCATAGGTGTAGCTGACCTCTTTCAGCGAGACCGCTTTGTTGGTTGAGGTGATCCGCCTCAAATGCCGTTTTTGCGAGTGACGCAGACAGTCGAGCAAGCAATAAAAATATTGGTTATTGACGTTCATCGCAATAACCTTGTCGTGGCGGTCCGGGTCAAACGAGTAGGTCGTTCCCCAATGGATGAAAAAAGCTTCATTGTCAGGGAATTCGCGCGTCCGCATCACGGGTGCGAGGGCTTTGAGGGCGGGTTCGTCCAAGTCGCCGATCTGATTGATACGGTGCACCCACATTAAGGGGCATCGTTCGGCCTTCCACACGGGAAAGGCATGCTCGGTCAAGTCGTCGAATACAATAAACTCACGCGGATAGCGCAATACCGGAAGCTTGTTTGGCCATAGCGTTTTATCGGTGGCGGCCTTTTCAAGCGCGGCCACTAACGGATTGATTGCATGTGCCGCCAGCCATTGGGTGATCGTCTCACCGAGCTTGGTGGTCGCTTCTTCAAGATGGCGTGCGGCACCAAAGCATTTTACCGTTTCCGCAATATCCAAGCGGAGATCGACCACGGCAATGGCGATCGTATTGTCATAGAGCTCTAAACGCACGGTTTCAGCGAGCTTTCCGTACGCCGCGAAGGTCGAATGTTTGGCTTTGAGAGTTTCGGAAAGCGCTGACTTTTTGTCTCCGGCCAGCTTCACGGTCACCAAAGGCTTGGTAAACCAGGTATCGCGATCGCTTTCGTGATGACGATATTTAACAAAGACCGTTTTCTCTGGGGGCTCTTTAATCGTCGAAAAGGTGAAACCCGTGCCGGTATTCAGGTCGTCGCAAACACGCGTGAGGAGTGTGTAAAGGTCATCGGCGTGAGTATAGCCAGCTTCGGAATTGATGTTTACTAGAGTGCGCATCGGGCACACCAGCGTCGCCACAAACTCACCGTCTGTCGGCATCGTTTGGATCAGCTCTCGGTTGGTAGCCGCCGGGCGCGCGCCGTTGCCGCCCGTTCAATTGCCGCAGATGTCAGGCGATCCATTTCCAGGTCATGGCGCAACATATCGAGCAATCGCAGTTCTTCCTGGGCAACGCGGTGATCCGCAAGTGCAATGTCGCACGCAAGCGCATAGGCGGTATCACTTATCCCGTCGGGGATGGCGTCTTTGACGAGCGCGCGCACCGCGTCAAGCCCGCCATCTGCGGCCAAAAGCTCCGCACATTCCTGCGAGGCAAGCATAAGCATTTCTTCGGGAAAGCCATCAAATACCGGCAAATGCTTTACCGCATTACCGATGCGCTGCAGCTCCTCATCGCGCATATCGCCGTCAGCCGCCGCCACGAGGACCATCACATAGATAAGTGCGTGGTGCGTTGAAATGGCTGACATAAGGCAAACTCCCTCAAAACAAAAAACCTGCTGCGAAACTGGAGCGACGATAGGCGGCCCCCCTCGCAAGCGCAAGTGTGTTTCGCGCTAGGGGAGCCGCGCCTCGACCCTGGCGACGGCATCGGCAAGCCCAAGCCGGGTCACGGCAACACCTTCGGGAAAGGCGGTTGTGAGCCTCGTCGGCAACGCGGGATCCAAAATCACAAACATCCCGCGATCACCGGCGCGCCTGACAAGCCGTCCATAGGCTTGCTTCAGCCGCAACCGCACCAGCATATCGTCGTAATCGCGGCCTCCGAACGCCTGCCTGCGTGCTCGGTGGAGCAGGCTGGGGCGCGGCCAGGGCACGCGATCAAAGACAATGAGCTTCAGACTATCGCCAGGGACGTCGATCCCGTCGCGCACCGCATCGGTTCCCAGCAGTGTCGCGGCCTTTTCCGCCCGGAACAGATCGATCAGCGTGCCTGTATCCATGGGGTCGATGTGTTGCGCATAAAGTGGCAGCCCTGCCTCCGCCATCGGAGATACCAAACGGGAATAAACCGCGCGCAACCGTTCAATCGCGGTAAAGAGACCGAGCGTCGCGCCTCCTGCGGCCTCAATCAACACGCGATAGGCGGCCGCGATCTGGTCGAGCGAACGACGCGACACATCATCGACGATCAACACCTCGGTATCCTCGGCATAGGCAAATGGTGACGCAAACATCGACCGGCCGGGAGGCAACATCAGATGCGCCGCGCCCGTTCGCACGTCGGCACTGCGCCAGCTTTCGTCGTCGATGGCTCCCCCCTTTTCGATGGACTGGTCGTCGCTTTCCAAATCGGGCGCGGGGGCATGCTGATCGCGCAAGGTTGCCGAAGTCAGCAGTGCCCCATGAACCGGGCGCAACACCTGGGCGGCAAAGGCCTCGGTCGGGTCCAACGCATGACGGTGCAGCCCGACGTCGATCTCGCGCCCCTGGAACCGTTCAAGGCTTGCCCAGTCGACCCATTTGGGCGGGGGGGCGTCTTCTGGATCGACCATTTTTGTTTGCGGGGGTATCACCTGGGGGCCGATCAGGAGGGCGTTCAGCATAGCAAGCCATACCCCGGGCCCGGCGTCATGACGGCGCACCAGCGACTTGGCAATCTGATCGAGCCGATTGCGGCTGGGCGTATCGAGTGTGTCGCTTTCCTCCTCAATCAGCGTATGCAGCCGCGCCGCGAGCTTCAGGAACTGTTTCGCAAAAGGTCTTAGCTCATCCTGTAACGCGGTAGCGGCCTCAATCAACGTGGCTTCGGGCGAAGTGATGTCGGCTTCAATACTGTGCCGATCGCTTTGCTGGCGTGCATCGATGGCGGCGCGGGCGAGGATGTGGGCGCGCAATGCCCCCAAAAACCGCTCCATCGCCCCATGACCAAGCCCATCCCGCGCGCGGGCAAGCCAGCCCTCGCTTGGCAAAACGGTCGCACAATCCGTCAGCTGCGCAAGGTGCTCGAGCGCTTTATCATCATTGGCGATCAGGTCAGCGAGGCGGCCCGAAAGCCCCTTTGTCAGGCGGCCCTTGGCGCGTCCGCCCCCGATCAGCCATCGCTTCAGTTCACTACCTTCGCGGCCGCTTAAATGGGCGCTGAAGGCCGCATCAGCCGCATCAAACAGATGGTGCGCCTCATCAAAAATCAGGCGTGTCGGCGGCGTGCCGCGTTCCGCTCCCCGGCTGGCATGCACCATGACGAGCGCGTGGTTGGCGACCACGATATCCGCACGGACGGCGGCGCGGGTTGATTTCTCAATGAAGCATTTGCGGTAATGCGCGCAGGCAGAATAAATGCATTCACCACGCCGATCGGTGAGCCGCGCAAGCCGTCCTGCGCCAAAATAGGCCCCCAGCCAGCTTGGGAAATCACCGCCGACCATGTCACCATCGCGGGTCGCGGCGACCCAGCGCTCGACCAGGCCGATAAAGACCGCGTCCCCAAGTGCTGCGGCCCCCGATCGTGCGTAGGTAAGCCCCTCTTCGAGGTTCAGGAGACAAAGATAATTCTCCCGCCCCTTGCGAATAACCACCTTACGGGCCTTTTCCGCGTCGTCGGGGTAGACCTGTTGAAGCTCCCGATCGATCTGTCGCTGAAGGGCTTTGGTAAAGGTCGCAATCCAGACCGTCCCCCCCGAAGCGCGCGCCCAGCGTTCGGCAGGAGCCAGATACCCGAGCGTTTTCCCGATTCCGGTTCCAGCCTCAGCCAGTTCAACGTGCGGTGCATCTTCAACCTCGCGCGGGCGAAAGATACGGGCGGCGGTGCGGGTAAAGGCGCGTTGGCCGGGCCGTTCCTCCACCACGCGGTTTTGCGTTGTGGCGAGGCGTGCCGTCATGGTGCCAAGATGCGTTTCCACCTCATCGCGGTCGAGGGTCACATCGCGAGGAGGCGGGGGCGGGGTTTCATCCTCCCAATCAGGCAGGCGCGAAATGGGCGAGGAAGCGGCCGGGCGAACGTCTTCGAGCGCCGCAAGAACATAAGGCCCCCACAGCCATCCGGCACGTTCCATCATCTGCGCCGTTGCGGCGGCATGTGCCTTTATTCTCTCGGGTCGTGAGCGAAGTGCTTCGAGCAGGGACGTCGCCGTGGCGATCAGCGATGGGCCGAGAGATGAGGGGTCAGATGCTGAGCCCAGGACGAGGGCGGAAAGATGTTCTGCGTCGGGCAGGCAAAATCGCGCCGGATGAACAAACGCAAACAGTTCGAGCAGATCAAGCGCCGGCCCAGGGTCAAGCCGCAGGTTTTGGGCAAGGCGCGGCAACCCCGCCAGAATGTGGGCATCGGTTCCCAACGCCTCTGCCGCGTCGGGCGGGCTTAGCTCACGTTCGACACCGCCTCGCCATTGGAACGCCATGCCCGCTTTTGAAGTCATGACCGGGCGTGCTGCCAGATCGGCCTTCGCGTCAGCAAAGTTCGCAAAGTGTGCCAACCCCGGCGCCATCAGCGGCAGGTCGGATGTTCCAGCATTGGGAGAGGGATGACGTGACATATATCGACTATAGTGACGGACTTTTCTCACGCTTGCCAGGGCCAGTTGACGCATGGGGGGCTTCAGTTTACCTCCCGCTAGATCGTCAGGCCCGCTGGCGCTTACTTTGGTGAAAGATCTCGCATGACTGAAGCTTCCTCTCTCGCGCCCGCAACAGCCACTTTGCCTGCCCCCGGCGATGATCTTTGGCAGAATGCCAAGGCCTGGCCCTTTGAAGAGGCGCGCAAGCTCGTCAAACGTCTGGAAACCCAAAAGGACCGCCCCGCTGACGCGCCGGTGATTTTTGAGACCGGGTATGGCCCTTCGGGCCTGCCGCACATTGGCACGTTTGGCGAGGTGATGCGCACCACCATGGTTCGTCACGCGTTTACGTGTCTGACAGGTCGGCCCACGCGCCTTATCTGCTTTTCCGATGACATGGACGGTATGCGCAAGGTGCCTGGCAATATTCCCCAGGCCGAGATGATGGCCGAACATATCGGCAAGCCGCTTACGGCTGTGCCCGACCCGTTTGGAACGCACCCATCATTTGGAGCGCATAATAACGCCCGACTTCAGGCGTTCCTTGATGACTTCGGGTTTGACTATGAGTTTTTCTCAGCTACCGACTGTTATCGATCCGGCCGTTTCGATGACGTGCTTTTGAAAGCTCTCGCGGCCTATGACCAAATCATGGATGTCATGCTGCCCACGCTTGGGCCGGAGCGTCAGGCGACCTATTCGCCGTTTTTGCCGATCAGCCCCACCACCGGGCGCGTTCTCTACGTCCCGATGAAGGCGGTTGATGCCGGTGCGGGCACGATCACATTCGAAGACGAACACGGATCTGATGCGACGATCCCCGTGACCGGCGGAAATGCCAAGCTGCAATGGAAGCCCGACTTTGGCATGCGCTGGGCCGCTCTCGGCATAGACTTTGAAATGTTTGGCAAGGATCATCAGACGAACGCGCCGATCTATTCGCGAATTTGCAAAATCCTCGGCAAAGAGCCGCCGGTTCAATATGTGTATGAGTTGTTTCTTGATGAGAATGGCCAGAAAATCTCAAAAACCACAGGCAACGGGCTCACGATTGAAGAATGGCTGACCTATGCCACGCCCGAGAGCCTCTCGCTCTTCATGTTTCAGAATCCGCGAAAGGCCAAACGCCTTTACTTCGATATCATCCCGAAAACGGTCGACGAGTATTTTCAGCACCTCGACAAATATGATGCGCTCGAACCCGCAAAGCAGGTCGAAAGCCCCGCCTTTCATATTCACCGGGGGGCACCTGCGAAAGATACCCCACCGGTGAGCTTTGCTTTGCTCTTAAACCTTGTGGGTGCTGCGAATACCGATGACCCGGCGGCGCTGTGGGGGTTCATCACTCAATATGCGCCCGAGGCAAGCCCCGCCAACAACCCGGCGCTAGATCAACTCGTGGGATATGCCATTCGCTACTTCAAGGATTTCGTTGCCCCCACTCGCGCGTTTCGCGCCGCGGATGAGCGTGAGGAAAAGGCAATGCTTTCACTGGTTGAAGAGCTCGAAAAGGCGCCGGCTGATGCCGATGCCGAAGCGCTTCAGTCGGTGGTGTATGCGGTTGGCATGGCGCATAACTTCGATCCGTTGCGCAATTGGTTCAAAGCACTCTACGAAGTTTTGCTCGGCGTTTCGCAAGGGCCGCGCATGGGGTCATTCATTTCGCTCTATGGGCGTGAGGCATTCATTGCGCGCGTTCATGAGGCGTTGGCGGGTAAACTCGCCACCGATCTCTCACTAGTGGATTGAATTCGGCCCGGTTAGGCCTTGCACGGCAGTAAGTCGGGTCGTTTGACCTATTTAAGTGGTTTGAAAGTTTCCCGACGTAAGCAGCGCATATAAGGAAAAAAAGGCCAAGCGTGCACGTGTTATGGTCCCAGGTGAAAGGCGTTGAAACCATGCAAAAGCTAGCCGTAAGCATTGGGGAAGGCGGCGTTCAGACGATGCTTGACGCGATGGATCCCGGCGGATGGGTTCGCGATATCCGCCCGATCAAATACGGCGCGGTTTCGGGCGAAATCGGCGTGATCTCCAATCCCCAGGTTCGGGTGCAGACCAAGGCGGGCGTCGGCCCCGGATTGATTGCGGTTGGTGGCGATGTGATGGCGGTTTCAGGCTTGCCGCTTCGGCAGAACCCCGCCCCGTTTTCCAATGTGGCATCAGCAATTGACGATTTGAAAACCTGCGACGGTGCCTTTGCCGCGGTGATTTGGGACGCCACGGCGGGCTGTCTTTCCATCGTCATGGATTTTATGGGATTTCAGCCGCTTTACACCCAAAAAACCGAAACCGGCTTTCGTGCCGCGACCGAAACCAAGGCTTTTCACTATCGGCCCAATGCTGCCGGATGGGGCGCATTCCTCACCTGTGGCCATATGCTGGAGCGTGTCACCCTGCTTGAGGGGGTCGAGCTTGCGCCGGGTGGTCATGTGATCACCTATGATGCGGCAGGAGGCTCGATTTCAGAAGAGCGGCACTGGAACTGGCCACAACCGGGCAAAACGCACCATGTCGATTACGCCGATGCAATGGCGCCGCTGCGCGCCAATATGGAGGACTATCTAGCCATCGAGCCAGGGGCGATCTGCCTCCTGTCCGGCGGGTTCGATAGTCGTCTTATCCTGTTCATGCTCAAGGATTTTGGCATTACGCCCGATGCGCTCATTATGACGCACAAGGACGAGTATAATGATTGCGACGGTCGGCTGGCGGTGGCGCTCGCCAAGGCGACGAATACGCCTTATCGGATCGTCGATCCTGATCTCGACTTTTTCTCAAAGCCTGATTTCCTTGATTTCGTCTGGGCCAATGAAGGGGCCACCCCGAGCCTCTATCTCTTCATCGCACAGCTGATGCAATATGTTGACCCGCCAGCAGTTTGGGAGGGGCTGATCCCTGCGCATACATTGCGCACGGTGCACCAGCCGCCCGGCGGGTTTGACGGTTTCCGTACCAAGGAGGCACAAGGCCAGGATGGCAAAATGCACAAGGCCGCCCGCGCAATCTTCCGCACTGAGCGCTATGAAGAGATGGTTCAGAGCTTTGAGGCGGCGTGGCAGCGTTCAAAGGCGCACCTCGATCAAGATGACGAAGGCATGTGGCGCTGGGTGGCGGAAAACCGGATGCGCAATCGGACAGGAGTGAACCCGTTTAAGGCCTATGCGAACCGAACCGCGCCGTTTGTTTTGGG
>JBCDDR010000018.1:0-20813 GCA_039180205.1 Pseudomonadota bacterium
GACATAGGACAATAGAAATGGAAATTTTTTAATCGTGTTGCATTAAATACATATCTATTTTTAAACCCAATACAATTTTCAGCTTGAAAACCTTCAATACAGCAAGCACGTACCACCTTAAGTAAAGGTATCTTGCGTACCACCTACCTATCACACTTCAAAATGGGCCACGGACCAGAAACGTGCGCACTGCGAAAATTGTTCGAGTCGCTCAGCGAATAACTGACCGAGAGCCCCCGGTCGCTGCATTTCGGTGTCGAGGATGAGGCCGCATGGCAGGTTGGCCTTGCCTGTGGTGGTGAAATCGAGGTTTTGGTTATCCACGTCGCAAACAAGACCACGCGAGGGGATGAACCTTGTGATGAATACCTGAATGAAAACCATATTGCCGCGCTCGCAAGCGCCGTCCGTGAACGCAAAACGCTCTCAATTTCGGTGGACCCTGATACGGGCCGCGCTGATTTAGCGCCCGACACTGTCCGTTCCACGCCAGATGAGGGGGAGACAAACGTTCGAATTTCAACGCATCCGACACCGCGCCTTTTCATCACAGGTGCCGTGCACATTGCCCAGCCGCTCTGCCGCATGGCGCGCGATGTGGGTTTCGACGTCAACATTATCGATCCCCGGACCGGTTTTGCGCGGGAAGAGCGATTTCCCGGGATACCGCTGATCAAAGAATGGCCGGATGAAGCCCTGGCAGAAACGCCTCCGGACGCAGCAACGGCCATTGTCACGCTCACCCACGATCCAAAGCTCGACGATGCAGCCTTAATCCCCGCACTTCAGTCGAGCGCATTTTACATCGGTGCCCTTGGGTCTCGGCGTACCCACGAAAAACGAAAGGCGCGACTGAGAGAAGCCGGTGTCTCATTCGAAGCGATTGAACGGATCAGTGCGCCAGTTGGATTACCTCTGGGCGGGAGAGGTCCGGCTGAGATCGCGCTCGCCATCACTGCAGAGCTTGTCAAAGCGCGCTACCAAAGCATGACGCCAACCGCTGATGCGATGTAGTTTGGGAAAATGAAGTTTGGGAAAACCAGAACAACCGATGCCTCAGGTCATCTACTTGCTCACAAAGTCGAAGCGGGGGGACAGCGCTTCGCCAAGGGGCATAGACTGGAAAGCCAGGACTTATCAGTGCTTTTAGCGGCTGGGATTGAAGAGATTACAACCGCATCCCTCGGTGCAGACGACGTTGATGAGAATGCGGCGGCAGCGGAGGTCGCACAGCTGCTGATCGATGGCGCCAAAACCCCACCATCAATCCATTTAGAGACTGCCCGAACGGGTCGCGTGAATCTTTTTGCCAGGCACCATGGGCTTTTTGCTATTGATATTGAACGGGTCAATCGGTTGAACGCGATCGATGAAGCGATCACTGTCGCGACACTCTCCCCGTTCGCCAAAGTGAAACCCGGCGACATGGTCGCAACCATCAAGATCATCGCTTTCGCGGTCAGCAAGGCTTCGCTTGAAGCCGCTCAACAGACCTGTCAGCGAAGCACAGATCTTGCTACGCTCAAAATCTGGCCGTTCTCGCCAAAATGCGCTCATTTTATTTTAACTGGCTTTCACGGTGAAATCTCGCAGGGCCTCATGGAAAAGCGCAACGCAAAGGCGCTTACAGTGACGGAAAACCGCCTCAACGCACTCGGAAGTGAGTTGGTCGGCCATCAGATTTGTCGGCACGATGAGGCCGCCGTCGGGCATTCGATCAAACAGTTTGCCGGTCAAACCGACCTGATTTTATTGCTGGGCGCAAGCGCAACCGCGGATCGCGCCGACGTATTGCCACGCGCCGTAGTGGCATGCGGCGGCGAGATCCATCATTTCGGGATGCCGGTTGATCCGGGCAACCTGCTCGCGATCGGAGCCATCGGACAAACCCACGTTGTGATCTTGCCCGGATGCGCCCGGTCACCTCAGCTGAATGGCTTTGACTGGGTTTTAGAGCGGCTATGCGCGGGGCTCCCGATCAGCAAAAAAGATATCCAGGAAATGGGGGTTGGCGGACTGTTAAAAGAGATTGCCAACCGCCCAACGCCAAGGCGGAACCAACCCCGTGAAAACTAGGCACGATGCCGGAGCGGTGCCTGCGCTATCCGATGCGGATATTCCGGTGATTATTCTCGCCGCGGGTCGTTCGGTGCGGTTTGGCGAAACCAATAAGCTGCTGACGCAAATCAATGGAGCACCACTGATAACCCACACTTTATCGGCTGCGGCGGACGCGGGCATTTCCCGTATGATTATCGTAACGGGGCACGAGGCAGAAGCAGTCGAGGCTGCCGTTGGCAGCTGGCAAGAAGGGCGCGGAGGCATCGCGTCGCACCATATCCGCTTTATTTATAATGAGGTTTATCACGACGGCATGGGATCATCGGTCGCGACGGGGGTTCGCCAGATACCCCCCGGCACGTCCTCGGCCTTTTTGACTGTTGGAGATCTCAGGCACCCCAAAGCCGAAACCTATCAAAAGCTGTGGCAGGCCCATTGCGGACGGGCTGACCGTATAGCAGTTGCCAAAAACGGCGATCAGCCGGGCCATCCTGTATTGATTGGACAAGATCATTTTGCCGCTTTTGCAAACCTCAACGGCGATACCGGTGGGCGCGAGATTTTGCGATCGCAACCCGATCGAATTATTCATGTGACCTGCGACGAGAGTATTGCGGACGACATCGACACAAAGGCCGACATCCGGGGGGCACCCGCTCGAAGCTAGTTATCGTGCGAGAGCGTCATTTTGCCAAAGTGCTTGCCGGCACCGAGCGCCATAAGCGCGCCATGGACGTCAAAAAATCCAAAATTCTGATCGAGAACAGGATGAAGCTTGTGCATATCGATGGCAGCGAGCATGGCGGACGCGTCCTCGTGGCTTCCAACTGTGATGCCCTGTAACTTGACATGCTGCATCAAAATGCGGGTGAGCGGTAATGTCACCGCGGCGCCCGAGAGGACACCGATGACCGGGATACGCCCGCCGATCGCAATTGCCTTCAGCGATTGTTCAAGCGTTTTGGTGCCCCCGAGTTCAATGATGACGTCGGCACCCTGCCCGTGGGTAATCTCGCGCACCGGGCCTGCCCATTCGGGGGTGGATCGGTAATTGAGTGCATAATCAGCCCCAAGCGCCTGACCGCGCTCGAGTTTTTCGTCGCTAGAGGACAGCAGAATGACCCAGGCCCCCATCAGCTTCGCAAACTGAAGCGCGAAGAGCGCAACCCCGCCCGTGCCTTGAATCACAACTGTCTCGCCGGGTTGGAGCGCAGCTTCGCGGATAAGCGACGTCCATGCGGTCACAGCGGCACAAGGCAAACTTGCAGCCTCCCTGAACGAGAGATGATCAGGGCAGCCAAGCAGTCCGCCAGCGGGGAAGACGCGTTCTTCGATGCAAACCCCGTCGAGCGGGCTTCCCAAGCTGTACTCAAGCTTCTCCCGTGTTGGGGCACCGGCATTCCAATTCTGATGAAAGGCAGGGATCACCCGGTCTCCGACCGCCCATTTGGTTACCCCTTCGCCAACTTCAGTAACCACCCCTGCCCCATCGGACAGAGGAACGATCGGCAGTTTCAGCTTGGGATTGTACATTCCGCTGATGATCAGAAGGTCTCGGTAATTGACCGACGTCGCGCAGATTTTCACGCGAACCTCGTTGGAGCCCAGGCCGCCCGGCTTCTCTCTAGGGCGCACTACTTTTACCAGGCTATCAAAACCGAACTTATCTTTTAGTTCAACGGCATGCACTGACATTCTTTGATCCAAACTTAACGAATATCATCGATATTCATAGCGTCCTCCAGCTGGTCGCGATCATCACAGCCAAGAATTGCATTCGCAAGCTCAAAGCGATGCCCAGCACGCATCATACTGGCGAGCTCTCGTTTCGCGAGCACAGCCGGATTCGTTTCGCCCTTATCCTTGGCGCCGCTCCGATAAGGGCCGAACCGTCGACGTCGCGCATAGCTCCTCGCCGCATCGAAGGCAAAAACCTCCGCCTCACCGGCTGCCAGTTCCTCTAGAACCTCCGCGATAATCGGATCACGGGCACCACGAAAGCGTAGGTCCTGTCGAATCCGCATGGGAGACATGCCGCGTCGGGCGAGGGTTTGCGCGCGGCCCATGGCATACCGCAGGTCATCGACCAATCCGAGACGCCGGCACTCCGCAACGACCGCATCAATCGCGGCTGTGATTTGCGCTTGCGAGGCATCCAAAATCGCGCGGTGCTTTTTGCCTGGTCGTTTCTTTGCATTTTGGGTCGGCGCATCGGCGTTGCCCTGATTTGCTTCAGAATTCGCCATGTCGGCAGCTTTTTGAGCCTGCCCGCGCCATCGCTTCGTTTTCTTCTCAAGAATGTCCGCTAAGTGTTTCTCAGAACTAGAAAATCTAGAAAGATAATATAGCGCCGCCGCGCGCAATCGCGCCTCTAATGCGGTTGTCTCCTGGATATTCGAATGCCCCGGTGCCATATCGCCGCCTTATCATGGCTGCGTTTGTCTTGGCGAGATGAATCCGGAATGTGAAGGAATGCGAGTGTGAGCTTCGAGACGTCATCAACCAACGCGAACGCATCGAGACCCGCTATGTCGCATGCCAGTAAAGCAGGCGTACAAGCGTCTGGCGAAGCATCGAGCCAGCCCGATTTGCTTTCCTTTGGGCTTCTCGCATTCAACGCGGTTGTTTGGGGCAGTGCCTTTTTCCTGATCGATATCGCCTTGGATGGGTTTCGCCCGATCACGTTGGCATTCACGCGCATCGCCATTGGGGCGGTTCTGCTTGGAATCATTGCTGTCTGGTGTGCCGAAAGTGGCAGGCGGCACCTCTTCCATGGCTTTCGCGGCCAGTGGCCGACATTGATTGTTGCCAGCGCAACCGGCACCGCCCTGCCGTTTGCATTGGTGAGTTGGGGCCAGACCCATTTACCAAGCAGTGTTGCCGCAACGATCATGGCAACCTCGCCACTTTTTACCATGGCGCTTGCACGAATTTGGACGAAGGATGAACGTATGACCCGCAGGAAGCTCGGCGGGTTTCTGCTTGCGTTTTTAGGAATTGCCATCATGTCGATCGGGCAGCAGCTCACCGATCCCGGGATTGACTCATTGCTCGCCGGTGTCGCCTTTTTGGCCGCCGCCATAGGCTATGCCGTCTCAGCCGTTGCAATCAGACAATTGAACGATATACCGCCGATGCGGCTCTCGGCGAATCTATTACTCATAAGCGCCGTTGCGATCGCACCCTTTGCTTTCCTGTTTGAGGCGCCCTTGGCCTCCAACCCCTCGGCCATCGCGATCGGTGCAATTGTTACGCTTGGCATTCTGCCGTCTGGCATCGCCGTTCTCGCGATGGTTTTTCTCATCAAGCGCGCGGGGGCGAGTTTTGCGATCACAGTCAATTACCTCGTCCCGCCCGTTGGGGTCAGTCTCGGGGTTCTGGCGCTGAATGAACCGCTCAATTGGCAGCTTTTGCTAGCGGCACTCCTCATCCTGTCCGGGCTTTTTCTGGCCTATGGGCGTCTTGGACGGACAAAAACAGGTCAATAAATGCGCTTCACAATGATGCCGTATATCTGCCGCATGTATCTCCTTCAAAACGAGGGAAAACATTGTGAAAACAACATGTCTCTTCGGTTTAGGCTTGATTATCAAAGCCTTTGATGTTTCAAGGGTGAACAACGAGGCAGTGAGGCCTTTATACGGGGAAAATATACCTTATTTTGTGTTTCGCCTGTGCTGAAAACCAAAATATAGTGGGTTTTTAGGAACAATTAGGATCAGCCAAGCCGTTATTTTTGTTCAATTGCCCCGCAGATGTGGTAGGCGACAAAAGAGGTATTTGCATTGGCGCATATCCAACCATCGGGTGAGCGGCCTGAGTGAAACAACACCGAGCCGATGATGAAACGATCGCATTGGATATGTAGAAAAAAATGGGGCTGATGTTGCAGGCAACGCCAACACTTGATCATAGCCTTCCCCGGCGCTTTGGTGATTTTCGAACGCTTGATGAGGCGTTGGATTATGCGGCTGAAGGTGCTCGTGGACTGAATTTTTATTCTGCGCGCGGGGAACTTCGAGCTGTCCTGACCTATAAGGACTTGCGGGCACAATCCATTAACATTGCGCGCAACCTCATCAATCGCGGGGTTGAGCCGGGTGCAAGGCTAGCGCTCATCGCTGAGACGACCGAAGACTTTGTTGCCGTTTTCATGGGGTGTCAGTACGCATCCGTGCTTCCGGTGCCACTTCCGCTTCCTACATCCTTTGGCGGGCGCGAAGGCTATGTCTCGCAATTGCGGCAACAGATGACGAGTTGCGGGGCGACGATGGCGATCGGCCCCGAACCGTTGATGGACCTATTGCGCGATGCGACGGACGGTCTCAACATGAAACTCGTCGGGCTTCGGTCGGAACTTGACGACCCGATTGATGATGATGTCGCATTACGTCGCGCTCAAACCGAAGATCTCGCCTATCTGCAATATTCGTCGGGCAGCACGCGGTTTCCTCACGGTGTTTGTGTCAGTCACAAATCACTTTTAACGAATTGCCGTGGCCAGGGCCTCTATGGCGTTCAAATTCAGGAAACCGATCGCGCCATTTCCTGGTTACCATTTTACCACGACATGGGTCTGGTGGGGATGCTGTTATCCTCGCTTTGTTGCCAGGTTTCAGCCGACTTCTTGTCCACCGAAGATTTCGCGAGACGTCCCATTCAGTGGCTCAATCTGATTAGTCAGAATGAGGGAACCACGATCAGCTATAGCCCGACTTTCGGTTACGACATTTGTGCCCGACGCGCTGGCAAGTCGATTGTTGAAAGTCTTGACCTTTCGCGTTGGCGTGTCGCTGGAAATGGTGGCGATATGATCCGCCCAGACGTCATGACCGCGTTTGTTGAAACTTTTGAGCCAGCAGGGTTTCGCGCCACCTCATTCGTTCCGAGCTTTGGATTGGCGGAGTCAACATTGGCGGTCAGCTTTATGCCGTTGGGTCGCGGTATTGAAGTCGACCATGTTGATGAGCGGTACCTGTCTGGCGAGCTTGCTGCCGAACCGTTTGAAGGGGTAGAGGTTCGTCGGCGAGAGGATCATTACAAAAACTTCGGGACACCGAACTCGGTTGTCGCTTTGAATGGTAAAAACGGTCGTGCCGGACCGATTAAATACCGCAAGGTTGTGAACTGCGGTGTACCACTACCCGAGTATACGGTGCAGGTTCGCAATCGTGACGGTATTGTCGTAACCGACAGAATGATTGGCCGGGTTTTCATCAAGGGTGACAGTGTGATGTCGCGCTATTTCGATGATCAAGACGCGACCCGCCGCGTTATGGGCGACGATCATTTTCTTGATACCGGCGACATGGGATACATGAGCGACGGCTGCCTCTATATCGTCGGCCGCGCCAAGGATATGATCATCATAAACGGGCGCAACCTTTGGCCCCAGGATATCGAGTGGGCGATTGAGCAATTGCCCGGCCTGCGGTCTGGCGACATCGCGGCGGTTTCGATCCATGAACCGAATGGTGAGGAAAGCGTGACGGTGTTGGTGCAATGCCGGCTTAGAGATCTTGCGGAGCGCGAGGCATTTCGTGCCGAGGTCAAACGCAAAGTAAAACAAGTCTCAGGTGTCGTCTGCCGTGTCGAGCTGATCCCCCCCCGCTCTTTGCCGCGAACATCTTCAGGGAAACTGAGCCGATCAAAGGCACGCGATCTTTTTCTGTCGGGTGGGTTTGAACCTCTCGTTGCCGCCGGTTGACAGCGTTTCGACTTGATAGACCGCTCGGTTTAATCTGTCGAACTGTGGCTTTCCCGGACATTTCGACATGAGCCGCCCACTGATTGCTATTACCGGCGCAACGGGTTTCGTTGGTGGGTTCCTTCTCCAGCAGCTTCACGATGACAATCGATTTGATATCCGCGCGCTGACCCGCAGGCCTCAACCGGCATTTCCCAATCTCGAGTGGGTCGCAGGTGATCTGGCGGATCCATCGGCGTTGCGGAAACTGGTTGAGAACGCCGATATCGTCGTCCACCTCGCTGGCCTTATCAAGGCGAGATCAAAGGCCGATTTTTTTTCCGTTAATCGCGATGCTACTGGCGTTTTGGTCAAGAGCGCTTTCGCTGCGGGGGCGACCGGGTTTTTACACCTTTCATCGCTCGCAGCGCGTCATCCGGACCTTTCCGATTATGCGGCGAGCAAGCGCGCGGGCGAAGCCCTGGCGCTTTCCAACGCGGCGGAATATACAGTTGGCCGCGTTCTGAATTTACGCGCACCAGCGGTTTATGGGCCGGGGGATGATGAAACGCTGAAACTATTTAAGCCGCTGCGGTGGGGCATTGCGCCCATTCCTCAAGGAAGCGACCGCGTTGCAATGATCCATGTCGAAGACCTTGCGAGCGCGATCATTGCTTGTGTCGATGAGCTGCTGACAGATCGCGAGAACGCCAAGGTCCAGCCAATTGAAAAAAAAGACAAATTTCGGGGTTACGACCATATCGATATCGATGATGGCACCGCTGACGGACATGATCTTCAAACGCTTTATGCGCTTGTTGCGGAAACCCTTGGACGTCGGCCACGCTATGTGAAAATCCCTCGGACCGTGCTCAGTATCGCGGCAATACTGAACACATTCGCGGCCAGGATTGGCAGAAAAGCACCCATCCTGACCTTGGGAAAAGTGAACGAGATTTGCTTTCCTGATTGGCGTGCCAAGTCGCCTCACCTTCGAGAATTGATAAACTGGCAACCGCGGCATACTCTCGCGGACGCGTTGCCAATTGTAATTGCGGCTTATGTAACAGATGGGCGGTTGTGATTGTGGATGTTGGCTTTGCGACAAAGGGAGCTTTTTGCAATCACTCGCGGGCATGCTATGCCGTCGGTTGAAGATTCCCGGCCCCAACGGTAAGGGTGTGGGCTTCGGCGGCATTGCCGAAGTGACAAGAGGATCCGCCAGTGAGTGAACCCCAGGCCTTCGATACGATACTTGGCAAAATTATCGGTCTCGTTTCGCAATTTAATCCCAAGGGGATTGAAATCGTGCCGACCACAACCTTTTCTGATGACCTATCGCTTGATTCCCTAACGGTGATGGACCTTGTCGCCGCGATTGAAGATGAGTTCGATATCGTCATTCCGCTGAACTTACTGCCAGATCTCGAAACGGTTGAGCAGGTCGCCAAAGCGGTCGAAACCATATTGAAGGAGCGCTAGGGTATGCCTGCCTTGCTCGATAAATTTGATGCAATCATCGAAACACGGTCCTCATTGCCCGATATGCCGCAGGATCCGTTCCATATTGTTATGGACAAGGTTCTCTCGCAGACCGAAGCCGTAATCGGGGGTCGGCATACGATCCTCGCAGGCACGAATAACTATATGGGAATGACGTTTGAACCGGAAGCGATCGACGCAGCACGCAAAGCGCTCGATCAGGGGGGTACGGGGACGACGGGATCACGCGTTCTCAACGGAACGTACAGCATTCACAAAGCCCTGGAAGCGAAACTTGCCGAGTTTTATGGCATGAAACACGCCATGGTATTTTCCACCGGCTATCTTGCCAATCTGGGCATGCTCTCAACAATCGCTGACAAGGACGATTATATCCTCCTTGATGCCGATTGCCACGCCAGTATTTTTGATGGTTGTGCACTCGGGCAGGCACAGATCGTTCGCTTTCGTCACAATGATGCGGCAGACCTGCGGAAGCGTTTGCGCCGCCTTCCTGAAGACGCCGGGAAACTGGTGGTTGTGGAAGGCGTTTACTCAATGCTGGGGGACGAAGCACCATTGCGTCCCATGATTGATGCCGCACACGAATTCGGCGCAGAGATCCTGGTCGATGAGGCGCACTCAATGGGTGTATGTGGCAGCACGGGACGCGGCGTCGCGCAGGCGCAGATGGTTGAGGCAGACGTCGATTATATCGTCGGTACTTTTTCAAAAAGCGTTGGCACGGTCGGCGGTTTTGTTGTTTCGAACCAACCCAAGTTTGAGGTTTTGCGCCTGGTTTGCCGTCCCTATATGTTTACCGCTTCACTACCGCCATCGGTTGTCGCATCGGCGACCGTTGCTGTCGATATCATTGAAAAAGCGCAGGAAAAACGTGCGCATCTTTGGAACATTGCACAAAAGCTGCATTCGGGACTTGCCGCACTCGGGTTTGAGTTAGTCACCGACCGGGCGGAAAGCCCTATCGTCGCTGTCAAGCTTCCCTCCTTGGAGGCCGCTGTTGGCTTTTGGAGTGCCCTGCTTGAGGCAGGTGTTTATGGCAACGTGGCTGGGCCGCCGGCAACCCCACAGGGATTGAATATTATGAGGCTCAGCCTAAGTGCGGCGCATACAGAGGCGCAAATTGATCAGATTCTCATGTCTTTCTCTGAAGTTGGCACAGCGCTGGGCATTATCCAAACACCTAGCGAAACGCCCCTCGCAACCGCAATGTCAGCGCAAGCCAGATCCCCGCAACCAGTGGATGCCGTCGCTGCCAGTCGTTAAGCCTGACCGGGGTTCCGCTGTGTCTTGAGATCTTCCACGCAAGATACTCGATCCCCCCCTCGCCGCCGCCCTGGGTCGTCTTTGCGGATTTCAGCAGCCTACCGATATGCCTTAATTTTCCCCGCCACCGGGCAATCGTGCGGGAGACAGTAGCAGCTCTTCGAGAGAGCGTGAGCGATGCATGCTTTTGCCAGGCCGCGCCAACCATCCGGTAGCGCAGTTCATCTCGCATCACAATTTCATCGGGACGCCCGGTACGTTCAGATCGCAGCTCGGCCCGAAAGCTTTCGCGAAACCCGTCGGTCCAAAATCCTGTCGAACCGGCATGATGATCGGAGATTTCGGTTGTCGAGGTCACGAAACTCTGGATCGCTCGCGCGATGATTATGGCTAGATCGCGTCGGTCGTCATCGGATTTCGCCCAAGCTAACGCCGTCGGTTGGGCCAGTCGCGCCCAGATCGATCGGTCGGGAGCCTCTCTCGTCACCATATGTTTCAGATCCGTGAGCGTAATCAGGTTCACCTTTGCACGGACAGCGGTCTCTTCCGCTCCCTCTGCCAACGGCGTTGACAACAGAAAAACATGCGGAAGGAAGGCGTTTTGCATACCTGGCGGAACGGCACGACGCGCCGGACCGTCGAGCGCACTCACGATCACGTAAAGATCAATGACACGATCCTTTATAACCCCATCGCGCAAACAGGATCCATAAAGAAGGTATCCCACTGCGGCACCGCCGGCATGCTGGTCAATCACCGGTTTTAACCGCCCAAATGCCATTGAAAGCTCATCAAAGAGCGACGCCTCCCATTCTTCGAGAACGTGGTCCGCCAGCGCCAGCAAAGCTGGGATTGCAGCCTCAAAGTGAGATGAAGGTGCAGGTCTGCGTCGCATCAATCAAAACATCCTGCCCGGCGACTGGCGTATAGAGTTCGCCGTCTAGTGTGATCTCACCTTCCAACGAAATCCTCATTTTATCGACCTGGCGGATATGCGACCCCGGCACGAATGCCTTACCCAATCGACCTGAAATGATGCCGAACACCGCACGAAAAAAAGCACCGGCCCGACCCTCGACCGCCAGAAAACGAAGCCCTGCCTTCCGCCCGGAAAAGTTCGTCTTGAACCTAAGCAAGGCCTGGTCAAGCGTGGTGATCAGGATCAGCAAGAAACGGCCCTTAAAAACACCGCCGCCGCGAAGATTGATTTTCATCTCTTCAACCCTTGCAGGCCCGGTTTCAGATCGCGCCCCCATCAACACGTCGATACACAATCGAACAAAGACGAAGATATGCGAAATACCCTTCGGCAGGGGCAGAGCATAAACGGTCCGTCGCGTATAATGAATAGCGCTTACAATGGAAGCAGCCCCCGCGAACATGGCATAGATTGCCTCTTTCTGCTCCTCACGAAACCGAACCGCCAATAGGTTCCGCTGTACCAGGCTTTCGGAAAACGCATCTGACCGAATGAGATCAACCAGTTTTTGTGCGACTTTCAGGTGATTTTTCGGAGCGCCGAGGTCCGCCGCGATCATATTGGTTTTGCCAGCCGGCAAAACAGCAAGGGGAGGCACGCCTTTTGGAAACGGATGACGGTTGAAGATTACGCTTAACACCGCCTGGACCGTGCCATCACCACCATTTATCAACAAGGCATCGGGCGGGCCCGCACGCTCTATCAGTTCGAGGGCCTGCTCCACCTCAGAAATGTCACCAATTTCGACGTGAACTATGCGATCGACCTTTTTGGTAAAGGCTCTGATCCGCTCAAGATTCCGCTTATTTGAGGTACTTGTCGGGTTGGTGAGGATTGCAATGACGCTCATGCGGTGTTCTGAAACTTCTCGGTATACTGACGCAACAACTGGCCCGCGCGCCTGAGCGCCTTCTAGTGACTCTTTGCGGCAATATCAAACAACGATTGCGCCGCAGCGTAGAATGACCATGATGCCCGGAGGCTGCCTTTTTTTCAAAGCAAGGCTAAGATCATGACTATGCTCGTTGATCGATATCTGCTGCGCCAGATTTTGCCTCCGCTCATCGTAACGCTTTGTATCGCCGCGATGCTGTTATTGCTCGAGAAAATGCTCAACCTTTTTGATTTTGTGATCAACGAGGGCGGGCCGGTTTCGGTTGTCTGGCAAATGCTTGGCAACCTGGTGCCGCAATACCTTGGGCTCGGGGTTCCGATCGGCCTCTTTCTCGGCATCATGCTGGGGATACGAAAGCTAGCGCTCGCCAGCGAGCTCGATACGCTTTTCGCGGCGGGTGTCGGCCATTTGCGCCTGTTGCGTGTACCGTATGGCCTGGCTTTTCTGATGATGCTGCTGAGCATTGCCATCACTGGCTTTATTCAACCGATCAGCGTCTACGCCTACGAGGAGCTGAGGTTTGATCTGCGCACCGGCGCCTTGGGGGCGAGCATTCGGGTTGGGGAGTTTACCCAAATCGGGGACAAGGTAACGATCCGCATTGATGAGTCGCGCAACAATGGTCAGGAGCTGTTGCGGATCTTTGCGCAAACGCAGAATGCCGCTGGCGAAGACCTGGTGATTACAGCTGCACGAGGGGCATTTTTGGCAACTGAAAACCGCGATACAATTCTTCTGCGTCTTTTCGACGGTACGCTCGCAAATGTAAGCACCAAAAATCCAACACCACGCATTCTGACTTTTACAGTGCATGATTTCCCAATTGACCTGCCGCCCTTCAAGACCTTTCGCAAACGCGGCGAACGGCATTTGGAAATGACCTTGCCCGAGCTGTGGCAGGCTCAAGACGACCCCAACTACACCAAACCAGAGCAGCAGAGCATTATCGCCAACCTGCATTTTCGATTGGTCCACATGCTCATTCTTCCGGTGTTGCCGCTTTTGGCGCTTGCGATGTCGATCCCGCGGAAACGTTCGGCAAGCGCGCTCAACGTGTTTGCGGGAGTGACGATTCTCGTCGTCTATAATGAAATCACCGAACTGGGCGAAGCGGCCAACGCGCATGCCGAGACACCTGTCTGGCTTTCCATCTGGCTACCCTATCTTATCTTCGCAGCGACAAGCGCACGGCTTTTCTGGATTACAGCCTTTGTACCCGGCGGCCGACCGCTCAAATATCTCGATGTTTTGGGAGACCGTATCGGTACATTGCTCAAAGGGCTGCGGCGCGCGTTCGCGCAGGCGTTCGGTAAAGAGATGCCATCATGAGCATTGGCCGAATGGAAGATCGCCTCAGCAGGTCACAAAGACTTTTGCGCGGGATTTGGCCAAGTCGGACGTTGACGATTTATGGCGTAAAACTGTTCTCGCTTCGGTTTCTTGTGTTTCTCATCGGACTTGTCGGCACCCTTCTGGTGCTGGATCTGATGGGAAAATCAGACAATATCCTTGCCGCTGACGGCGCAACCAGCGCCTCGATATGGCGCTACGCTTCCTTGAAGCTACCCCAGTTTATCAGCCAGTTTGCGCCGTTTGCTATTCTTTTGAGTGCAGTCACCGGGTTCGCAGGCTTGAACCAGCACAGCGAAATCGCGGTGATGAAGGCGTCGGGAATGTCGGCGCTTCAGATTATGATGCCAGCCATAACGGCGGCGGCAATCTTTGCGCTTGGCCTGTTCGTCTTTACCGAAACGGTGACCACGAAAGCGAGGGCCGAGCTCGACTATTGGGTCAAGAATGACTATGCGGTCAACCTGCCACCGGCAGAGGAAGCGCGTCGCGCCGCCTGGCTCGAAGATGGAAATCTGATCATCAAGGCCGAGCGGGTAAGTCGTAGCGGTCGCGTTCTGCTACTGGACGAGGTTTCGCTGTTTGAGCGTAGCGCCACAGGCTCCGACCTTGAAGTCATGAGCCGCGCGCGTTTTGCGACATATGTCGATGGTGAATGGTCTTTCCATGATGTCCGCCGATTTGCACCGCCAACCTTCGAGCTCCAGCAGGTCAATGTTGAGACCATGGAGCTGGGCATTGAGCCCGAACGTTTCCTGGCCCTCACCGTTGAACCCGATCATTTGAGCTACCCGGCACTCGCGAAGGCAATTTCCGAGCTAAAAGAGGGCGGCTATGCAACCGAGTTACTGCAGGCTTCGCTTTATCACAAAATTTCAGGCGCACTCGCTTGTGTGTTGATGCCACTGATTGGCGGCATTGCAGCCTTCGGGCTGCAGCGGTCCGGCGCAATGTTTGTCCGCATCATCATTGGGATGGCGCTTGGTTTTTCCTTTTTCGTTGTGGACAACCTTTTGCTGGCACTTGGCGAGTTTGGGGCAATCCCGGCGCTTCTCGCCTCCTGGGCGGCCATCCTCTTATTTCTAAGCCTGGGGCTTTCGGTGATCTATCACACTGAGGAATAGGGTCTGTGACCGCGATCTCGCGTGAGGGCATGAGGTATGCCTACCTCCTCACCCGCGGCTCGGCAATTTTCCCCATAACACCTCCGTTCCTGCCCGGTATCGCCGGGCATTTCCTGCCGCATTCGCCAACATCACCCCGCTTGTTCAGACTTTGTTGACCAAAGCGGACGGCGAACTTCCACGACTTTTAGAATTTCCGTGCTCCGGGCCGTGAACTGGCCCGGGCTTTGCAGTGCCTGTTCCGAGAGAAAATGCGACCCGGAACAATGCCTGCGTCCTGAACGCTGCATCCGGGCGCGCAAAAACGATGGATGACGCAATCATGACCGGATTGAACTTTCCAGTCCTTCCTGTTGGGGGCAATGTTCCAACAAATCCATTCTCGGCGGGTACAAACCCGGGTGACGCCTCTCGCGCCGGCGCAACGAACGGTGACACGACCGAGAATACAACCGGCAGTTTTTCAAACGCCTTTTCGGCAGCCGAAACAGCGGACGCGCCCGCCGCAACGGTCGAAGAAGCTCCTCAATTTGAGCCATTGATCGTCTACGGCAGCGGCGGACAATTTACAGCCACAACCGCGACTGATGAGACCACAACCGGGCTGAATCGAGGATTTGAGTTTACGTCACCCGATCTATCCGTCGGCCTAAATCTCGGCGGCACGCAAACCGAAACGGTCGTCTCGGCGGCGGCGGAACCAGAGGCAAGTCCAGAAAGCTTGTCGGCTTTATTGCAACGCTCATCGCCCGAAACACTGGTTGGTGATCCGGTTGAATTGTCCACCGTTCAACCGGAAGGTACCGCAGACCTTCCCAATGCAGTCGCGGACACGTCTGGCACTGCTAGTGACATCGGCGTCTCACGAAACCCTGAGGCAATTATATCTGACCCAATTGATCTAGGCGACACACCGATTCCTGAGACGGTCGTCAGTGCCCCCACTCCGAAACCACTCTCAGAGGACGCGAACAAACCCGGTTCCGAGGGAGCTTCCAATACCGGCGGTATAGCCGACGCCTCTCTAACGGACACCACTATTGATACGTCGCAAAACCCGGGCTCACCTGAAGAAACTTTCCCCGGTACAGATGCCACAACACCGGAAGAGCCAGACCCTCTTGCTCCAAACCGACCCACGGAACCGCTCGGTCGCCCCGACATCATTAATGTGACGGGCGGGGACAACGCGATCGATACCTACGATCCATTTGCTGCCCCTACCCCGGCGAACGCCCCTTCACTTGAAACGACGATTGCGGAGGCATCTTCCGCGGTAAAAGAGACAAGTCGTTCAACCGAGACCGTTGCGACTGTGGCGACACCGGCAACGGCGGAAACTGAGCGATCGCGTTCGAAATCCAAGGCTTACTCAGCGTCTCAAGCTCCCTGGTCGATCGATCGCCAAGGGCCCGTTTCGGCAGGCGACGAGATGATTTCCAAAAAATCCCCCCTCGCTGAAGCCCCTAAAATCTTTATTCCGCCAGGGTCTGATCTCGGGAACCCCCTTGAAAAAGCTGGGGGCGCTTTGCAAACGCCAATTTCAGCTGACCAATCGATTACGGCCCCCACGGCAAGCGCGACTGCGACACTGCTTGGATCGGCAAGCCGAGAAAGCTTGGTCACGCCAACCGCTGCGGCGGTACAGGAAGCTGCCGCGAAGGAATCCCTCGTCCACGTGGATGATGAAGCCGAAATCGGTAATCGCATTGGAGTTGAAGTTGCACGACAGGCAAAGGCTGGACGCAGCCGGATCACGATCCGCCTCGACCCTCCCGAGATGGGCCGGATTGATGTCCGCATGGCGTTGGGTGATGACGGCAGTGTTCGTGCCCTCGTCGCAGCCGAAAAAGAAGAGACTTTGTCTTTGCTCCAACGCGATCAAAGAATTCTTGAGCGTACGCTTCAGGATGCCGGGCTCAAAGCGGATAGCGGCTCGTTGAACTTTTCACTCAAGCAACAAGCGAACCAACAGGGGAATGGAAACAGCGCTTTGGCCGGTCGGTCGAACGTGTCGGGTTCTGGAATGAGCGACCCCCTGACCGATGCAAACGCAGATGCGATCCCTGAACCTCCCAAACTCTATGCGACCCGCGCCCTCGACCTCCGGATTTAGCGCACGCTTCATCCTGCCACGCCTCTCGCTGATCTGCCGACAAAAGGACACACCATGACGATTGACGCCCTGACTGCATCACCAACCGCCACCCGCGCTGACAATGCTGCGGCAAGCCTGGCATCTGATTTTGATCAGTTCCTGTCGCTATTGACAACACAGCTTCAGCAACAGGACCCGCTTGAACCTCTGGATTCCAATCAATTTACCGAGCAGTTGGTGCAATTCACCTCGGTTGAACAGCAAATCCAGACGAACCAGAACCTGGAAGCACTTCTTGCCACGATCGGGGCGCAAAATCAGGGAAGCGCCGTCGACTATCTCGGTAAGGTTGTGACGGTTGATACCGACCAATCGGCTTTGGGTGATACGCCTGCGAACTGGTCCTATGAACTTTCAGCCCGCAGCCCGAGCACAGCGCTCAACATCCTAGATGCCAATAACCAGATCGTTTTCACGGCCCCCGGCCAGACTGAGCCAGGTATCCACGCCTTTGAATGGGACGGCACCGATGGGAATGGAAACCGCCTTCCCGATGGGCTTTACAGGCTCTCTGTAGGCTCGGAAACAGCTTCAGGCACACGCCTTGCCCAGCGCGTTTTTGTTGAGGGTGAAGTTTCCGACATAACGCTGGAAAACGGAGAAAGCCTGCTCACGGTGGGTTCAATTCAGGCCCCGCTTTCGCTGATCAGAAGCGTGTCTCAACCGTCTCGCCAAACCGAGGGGTAACAATCCCTCACCAAACGAATTGTTTTTACAGGCGCAACGATAACGCGCCGTCAGGCACCTGGCGTTAAACCCAGGACAGATCTTTCAGAAATTCACGGTGCGCCAGAACGGCCCCCACGCTCCGCAAAATGCGCGATTGAATTATTTTTAGGAGCTAAATCATGAGTTTATATGCATCACTTTTCTCGGGCGTGTCCGGGCTTTCATCCTATTCGAGTGCACTTGGCGCCATTTCGGATAACATCACCAACGTCAATACGGTGGGCTATAAAAACACTGAAACGGCCTTTACGACGTTGGTCACCGAGACCTCCGCCACCGCCTATTCACCCGGCGGCGTGCAAGCGGTACCAAGAACCCTGGTAAGCCGCCAGGGGCTGCTTCAAGCATCGACGTCAAATACCGATTTGGCAGTTGACGGGGCCGGATTCTTTGTTGTGAAAAACGTCCCAGAGCCGGGTGACCTTGGCGAACAAAGCTTTACCCGCGCGGGAAGTTTTCGACCCGATGACGAGGGCTTTCTCCAAAACACCGCTGGCCTCTACCTCATGGGTTGGGAACTCGATTCGACAGGCGACTTTAACAACGATGGTGACCTCGGATCACTCGTACCCATCAATACAGGCGACTTGACCGGAACGGCGGAGGCAACGACCTCTGTCGCCCTCAGAGCTAACCTGCAATCTAGTCAGGAAATTAATCCGCTGGAAGCGACCTATGCTCCCAACGTGTCCGCAAACAACATGGCATCGGGTACGATCGATCCTGATTTCGAACGAAATATCCAGGTCTTTGATGCCCAAGGGGGCACCCATTCTCTCAATTTCAGCGTCCTGCGGACGGCTGTTCCCAACGAATGGCATGTTGAGATCTATGCGGACCCTGCATCCGATGTGATAACCGCGCCGGGATTTGTGGATGGCCAGGTCGCAACGGGCATTCTCAGATTCAACGCTGACGGAAGTCTCGATCAGCTTGGCAGTACGCCCGCGCTTTTTGATCCGGTCAACATTGCCTGGACCAATGGGACCGGGGTCAGCGAAATCACATTCGACCTCGGCAGTGACGGCGCGGTTGACGGCGTCACGCAGTTCGATAGCACATCAACGCTGATTTCATCAGTTATCGACGGGGCTGTGTTTGGTAACGTCACAGGGGTGAATATCAATACTGATGGTGTTGTGACAGCGCTCTTTGATAACGGATTGACCCGCGACGTTTATCGCTTGCCCCTCGCAACGTTCCAAAACCCTGATGGGCTGACCCGCCTTCAGAACAATGCGTTTGGCGTTTCAGATTTCTCGGGAAGCTTTTCGCTCGTGGAACCAACAACAGGTGGCGGGGGCTCGATTTCGCCCTCAACACTCGAGGCTTCAACCGTCGATCTGGCGCAGGAGTTCACCCAGTTGATCACGGTGCAACGGGCGTTCAGTGCCTCAACGCGAATCATCACAACAGCCGATGAAATGCTCAACGAGCTGAACCAGATTCGTCGATAATTATTAGGGGCTTGTTGGGTTTTCTTAAACTTCCCTTCAAGCCCGTTTCATCTTGCAACACTTTGCCGAAAAATAGGTCTGAGTTTCAGCAACGATTAACTGACCGACTTAGCGGATTGTTAAATGGACCGCGCTATTGTTGGGGCAATGAGTAAGCGAGGATCTGCGGTATGCAAAATGAAATTCGACCAAAGCAAGCGCGCGTGATTGGCCCCACCGGTGAGCCATTGACGATTGCTGATTTGCCGTCGCCAAAAACAAAGCGTTGGGTTATCCGACGCAAGGCCGAAGTCGTTGCCGCCGTCCGTGGCGGACTATTGACGCTCGATGAAGCCTGCGCGCGCTACACCCTCTCCCATGAAGAGTTTGCAGCGTGGGAACAGGCCATCGACGAAAACGGTCTGCCAGGACTGCGCGTGACGCGTGTTCAGCAGTATCGCAACACGCGTGCGGGTACAGATCCCAGCGGATTGATTTACTGATACGAGAGAGGTGCCGGCCGGTTATGCAAATTCTCCCAGTGAGAAATACTGGCTTGGCTGGCACCTTTTGATCCACGGTTTTTTGTGTCCCCCAAGACCCATCCAAACAGCCGGGCAAAAAATGCCTAGCCCTTAACTCCTTCTTCACCCTGATCACCCTAATCTTGCGTTCATGAGCGGCGAATGTTTGCGCGGCGTAAGAATGAAGACACGTGATGCAGGGCTTTACTGATTTTCTAAAAACCATCGGTGCCGGGCGGATTATCGCCATGGGCATTGTGGCGGTTATGCTGTTGAGCTTTTTCGGGTTCATTTCGATGCGCCTGAGCCAGCCCCAGCTCGGCATCCTTTATGCCGATCTCGATATGGGTCAGACAGCGGAGATCACCGCCCGTCTCGATGCCATGCAGATCCCCCACCGGCTTACTGACAATGGCCATACGGTCATGGTGCCGCGCGATCGACTGATGGACCTGCGGATCCAGCTCGCGGGCGAAGGGATTGGCGGCGGCATCGGTTACGAGCTGCTCGACAACCAGGATCGGCTTGGGACCACGAGCTTTCTACAAAATATCAACCACCGCCGCGCCGTTGAAGGCGAACTTGCGCGCACGATTTCCCGGCTGAATATGGTACGGGATGCGCGTATTCATCTTGTCTTGCCCGAGCGCCAGTTATTCGCACGTGAACAAGACCAACCAAGCGCATCGATTACTTTGACAACACGCGGGACACTCGGGTCCCAGCAAGTCGCCGCAATCCGCCAGCTTGTTGCGGCGTCGGTTCCCGCCCTGAGCCCCGACCGTATTTCAATCGTTGATCAAAACGGTAGCTTGCTCGCCCGCTCAGACGGCGAAGGCGATGATCAAACCGCAACAGCGCTCGAAGAGCGGCGCGAAAAAATGGAGCGTTCTCTCGAGAATAGTGTTGAACGTCTGCTTGAACGCACACTTGGCCCGGGCCGGGTGCGTGCCGAGGTTTCGGTAGAGCTGGACCGCGAAGCCGTGACCGAAGATAGCCAGATTTACGACCCCGACCGCCAGGTGGTGGTATCCTCGGAAACGCAATCAACCAACGAACGCTCAACCGAAGGCACGCCGGAAGCGGTCTCGGTCGCCGGGAA
>JBCDDR010000019.1:0-20352 GCA_039180205.1 Pseudomonadota bacterium
CAGGCCAGCGAACAGTCGGTCGGCCGGATGACAGCATTTCATGGGCAGATGGGCATGTTCGTACGTGCGCTCAGCTATATGATGAGCCACGGTGCCGATGGGCTCAAGCAGGCCGCCGAAGATGCGGTTTTGAATGCGAACTATGTCCTCGCCGGGCTCAAAGACGTGATGACCACGCCTTTCGAGGTGCCATTCATGCACGAGGTAGTATTCGATAATCGGTGGCTCAAGGGGACCAACATTGAAACCCTCGATGTGGCAAAAGCCATGATCGACAAAGGGTTCCATCCGATGACGATGTATTTCCCATTGGTGGTTCCAGGGGCGATGCTGGTGGAGCCAACGGAGAGCGAAAGCCTTGCCTCGCTTGACAATTTCATTATGGCGATGCGCGAGATTGCCCTCGACGTGCGCGATGGGCGGCTCGTTCAGTTAAAAGGGGCACCACTCGAAGCGCCGATGAAACGCCTTGATGAAACGGCAGCTGCGCGTAAACCCGTCCTGACATGGCGGCGTCCGGAGCCCCTGGCAACGGCGGCGGAATAACGGTCCGAAAACGAGGTTAAGCGGCGCGCGGGCGCAGTTTCGGCGGTGTCCCTGCGGCCCCCGGGGTGTGGCGCATCACATCGTAAGGTGTGGCGTCAATTGCGGGGTTCGTGCCGGTCATCAGATCGGCCAAAAGCTCGGCCGAGCCCTGTGCCATGGTCCATCCCAGCTGGCCATGGCCGGTATTGACCCAAAACCCGCGAACCGGGGTCGCACCGATAAACGGGACCCCATCCGCGCTCATCGGCCGAAACCCTGTCCATGGCTTAGCCTGACTGCGGTCGATCCTGCGCGCGATATCGGGGAATAGTTCCTCCAACAGTCGAAACAGATTGTCGATCCGGGTCTGTCTCATTCGGGGGTCAAACCCGGTAAACTCGGCAGTTCCGACCAGTCGGAGGCGCGATCCAAGCGGGGTGACCGCCGCATGCATCAGATCGTCGAGCACTGGCACCTGGGGCAGGTCATTAAGGCCATGCGCTTCAATCGTGACCGAATAGCCTTTGGCGGGGCGAATGGGTAAGCGGACCCCACAGCTGCGCGCGAATTGAGGCGATAAAGCCCCGGAGGCGACAATGATATGCTCACAATCCATGGCAATGGCACCATCGGGGGTGAGCGCGGTAAGGCCCCGGATGTGTCCGTTTTCAATGCGCAGCTCCTGCACATCAGTCGCCAGACGAAGCTTCCCGCCTGCCCCCACAAACGCGTCGGCGACCTCCTTACAAAACATATGCGCGTCGCCGCACTCGTCGGCGGGAAAATAAAGGCCACCATGGATTTTTTCGGCAACGGGCGCGAGGGTTGGCTCGCGCGCGATCACGCCCGCACGGTCAAGGATCTGAACAGGTAATTCCGCCTCTTCCCCCAGCCGCTGCGCCTGGTCGATCGGACCTGCCATATCCTTTTCGGTGCGAAATATCTTCATCGTGCCGATTGAGGCTGCATCATATCCAAGGCCCAGCTTTTCACGAAGGGCCCGTGTGCGTTCGAGCGAATATTGCGAAATCAGGAAGGCCGCGCGTGTTTGTTCGCGGTGGAGCTCAGGTGATGAGTATTTGAGGAATTTCAGCCCCCACCCGATCAGGCTGGGCAGTGCCTTCAGGCGCAGTTTTACCGGCGAATAGGGGTTATTGAGCGAGGAGAGAAGCTGGCGCCCGACACCGGGTGCATTCCACGGGTCCGCCATCGACGGAGTGAGCATACCACCATTCGCAAAGCTTGCGCCCATGGCGACATGATCGGCCTTGTCGATCAGCGTAACATCAAAACCACGGGACTGAAGCTCATAGGCGGACGTCACGCCCATGAGGCCCGCACCGATCACGCAAACCCGCTCACTCACTATCATTTTCCCCCTTTATCCGCTTTCGCATGCTGTGAGCCAATGGCCGCTTCAACGCCATCGCCATAAGCTGGCCCGCCGCCTGACTGAGCCATCGCCATTGGTATAGCGCCGTCGTCCGAAGCCATCCATGGTCAACATAGCCGCGCGCACTTGTCGAGATCGATAAATCGATTGGCCGGACCTGGTATCCAAGACGGCGCGCATACCAAACAAAAAGATGGTCTTCGCCGTACCGCGCATGGCTCGGAAATCCGCCAACATCGGCAAACAGATCACGATGACAGGCGAGGCCCTGGTCACCGAACGGTACCCCAAAATAGCGCGACCGGAGATTCGCACCCCAGGCGTTGAGGTGCATGGGCAGCGACCCGATAGCTGTCTCCTGGTGGAACGCGAGATCGAAATAATAAAGCGCCCGGGGGTTCGCATGGACGGCCGTCGCAATGGCCGTCAGGCACCCGGGAGGGATCCGGCTGTCAGCGTGGAGAAACCAAAGGATCGGCGCGGTCGTCTCATCGACACCCGCGTTCAGGCTGGCGGCTCGGTCCCCACGGCTGACAATCACCCATTCAAAAGCCGGGTCGCCCGCTTTTTCCAGCTCCGCGATCTGCGCTTTCAGGTCTGGGTGAACACTTTCGCCCGCACGCAGGGGTGTGATGATAGCAATCGCGGGCGTCTGGATCACGCCTGGAGACGTCTCGCCCATAAGGTGATCCGGTCGAGCGTCAGCAACATCCACCAGGCGCCGATGTGAGTGGTGAAATCGTGACCTGGGCGGGGCCGCCGGTGGGGCCGCAGTCAAACAGTCCATAATGGACAGATCGATCACCGACAATTCTGAAATGCGGCGCAAACCGGCTCTCGCTCAGCATTTGCGCAGTGTTCCCGCACACGAGGACGGGTTGCCCGGTCTTGAACTCATGATGATCGTCCAGAACAAAGGCATGGGGGAATTCGTCAATCGTGCCTTCATAGTAGGCGACTTGACCAAAGTCTTCACAGCGATCTTCATAGGCGCCTTTGAACGCGCGCACCGTGAGTGAGCAGAAGGGGATCATGCCGGCTTTCCGTGCCAGCGCGGGCTCTTCGAGCACAATCGGTGCGCTCGAGACCACCCGGTGGTCGTGACAGCCGACACGCGCCAGCATGCGGCGAAAGTCTTCGACATAAAGCGCGCCGCCGAGACATTCACCCACAAGCACATCATCGCGTCTGAGCGCCTCGGGCACGCGTCTGGTGGTGAATACATCGGAAAAATAAAGCTCGCCGCCGGGTTTGAGCACGCGGAAGACTTCGGAAAATACCTTTTCTTTGTCAGCCGATAGATTGATCACACAGTTCGAAACGACGACGTCGAAGCTATCGTCTTCAAGTCCAAGCGCGCGCAAATCTTCGATCAGGCCATGCAGGAAGGTCACATTGCTTTGGGTGTAGCCAAATTTCTCCCGGTGCCAGTCTTCGTGCGCACGGGCGCAGGCGAGCTGTTCTTCGGTCATATCGACCCCGACAACCTCGCCGTCTTCGCCCACAAGCTGGCTGATCAGATAGCTATCACGGCCCGATCCGCACCCGAGATCGAGGACACGCGCCCCTTTCAAAAGAGGGGGGATCGGCGACCCGCAGCCATAAAACTTCGCTGACACTTCCTCGTGTATATTCCGCACCAGCGGGCGCAAATGGGTCGGCATCGCTTCTGCCGGACAGCAGGCATTGGTTTTCAAATCTGCTGAGGATTTAAGCTCTTTACCGTAATACTCGCGGACAGACTGACGCCGTTCATCCTGCTTCACACCGGTCAATTCCATGACAACAATCCCCTGTTAAAAGCCCGCGATGCAAGGGTTGTCGCGCCCGGGCTTTGCGTTTCAATTCAGTCGGAAAACCAAAAAGGCCACATAGGCCGCGAGCATGACACCACCCTCGGTTCGGGTGATCCGCCGGTCAGTCCGCGCGAACCAATAAAGCGCCACAGATGCCAGAAACATAACCGGAAAATCAATCGTCGCCGAGGAGGACAAGGGCACAATCGGTTCGGCAATTGCTGAAGCGCCAAGCCCCGCAAGCGAATTGAAGATGTTACTGCCGAGCAGGATTCCAAGCGCCAATCCGGGGTTGCCGCGCGAAGCCGCGATGGACGCGGTGACAAGCTCGGGCAAGGACGTGCCAAGCCCAATGACAACGAGCCCGATCAAATCCTGTGAAATTCCGCCTTCAACCGCTAACTGGCTTGCCGCGCTCACGAAGCGGAAAGACCCGTACATGACCCCGGTCAATCCCAGGATCAATGCAATGATGGAGACCGGCAGCGAAAGCGGTTTGTCACTATAGTTTGTCGCGCGATCCACATGGTGCTGCGCGGCCTGCTTACGCTCCGCCGTGATAATGACATAGCCGATGTAACCGACCAGCATGGCGATCATAACCGCACCCACAAGCGGCGTCAGTTGAGAGGTGACAACCGCGGCGGTCGTCACCCCCGCCGCCGTCAGCATGGCGAGCCCATCGCGTGCGAGCACGGGGCTTGAAACATCAATCGGACGGATCAATACGGTGATCGCCAGCACAAGAAGGATATTCGCGATGTTGCTGCCTGCAATCGCGCCAAGCGAAACACCGGGCAGGTTGAGGAGCGCGGCCCCGACCGCTGCGGACACTTCCGGTAGAGATGTACCGAAACCCACCACTGTCAGGCCGATGATCAGTGCGCGCAGCCCCAGTCGGCTCGCCAGCGAAACCGCGCCGCGGACCAGGACATAGGCACCAAACAACAGGACGAACAGCCCCAGACCTAGCGATAGATAATCCATAATCCCTCAACTCACAGCGCTTTTGGCTGTTTCGTGTCCCCGCGGCTCTAACCCCGCGTCCTCATGTAATGCCTATGATTCTCGGGCTGTGGCAAGCCCTTAGCGAGAGCAGAGCTGAGCGACCATCGGGTTCATATTGGTCAATTCAGGGGTGAATTCGCGTTCATTTCGATGAAAACAAACAAGAACAATCAAATGCAGATAATTTCCCTGGTGCGGTGAGCGCGGTGAAACCTTTTGTCGCCGTAGCCGCCTAACGGCCTTGTGATCAAGCGAAGCAATCTGATGCCGCGCGAGGTGTTTGATCAGGGCGAGGCTTCCGCCCTTTCCGCATCGTCCTAACGCTCGACTGCCGGTGCCGTATGGCGTTGAAAATCAGTGTAGCCCTTGCGCCATAGCCACCACAGAAGGATGAGGCCCGGCAGCGCAATGATCGTGGTGAAGAGGTAGAAAAGTGGCCAACCGAGCCCGTTCGCGATTGCGCCGGAGGCGGTGGAGAGCCAGGTCCGCGCGAGCCCGGCAACGGCGGACAAGAGTGCATACTGCGTGGCGGTGTAGGCGACGTTGCAAAGACCCGCCAGATAGGTGATGAAAACGGCAAGCCCCATTCCGCTGGTGAAATTTTCAACACCCACGGCAACCGCCAGCATTGGTTCGGAATTTCCGACATAGGCGAGCGCCATGAAGGTGAGGTTGGAGGCCATCATCGCAACCCCGGTGATGCCAAGCGCGCGTGAAAGCCCTATCCATTTTACGAGCGGCGGCGCACAGGCAATCCCCACCATGAGTGCCGCGAACCCTACGAGTTTGTTTGCGCGGATATAGGCTTCATTGGAAAAACCCAGTTCAACGATCATGGGGCCGAGCATGATCTGACCCATTGCATCACCCACTTTGTAGATGATGACGAACACAATGATCGCGATGGCACCGGGCCTGAGAAGAAAATTGGCAAGTGGGTCAACCACGGTGCGGGCAAGCCAGGTTGCCGCGCGGGACATCGCCCCCTCACCTTGCTCTTTGATCATTGTCGGGGCTTCGCGCCGTTCAGGCTCCCCCAAAAAGAAAGCGGCGACGGCGCCAGGCACCACGCAAAGCGCAGTCAATCGATAGGCCGCCCCCCAATCACCGCCCATCTGGCTCACCAGCCAAATCGTGCCAGCGCCCGCGATCAGATTGCCGGTTCGATAGCCGAAATTGATCATTGCCGAGCCATGAGCAAGCTCGCTATCGTCCATGATATCAATGCGATAGGCATCGATGATGATGTCCTGGCTTGCCGACAGAAACGCGACAATCGATGTCCAAAGTGCGAGCCTGCCAAGCTCGGTCTGAGGATCGCACGCACCCATCTGAAACACCGCAACCGCGAGCAGCCCCTGAACCAACCAAAGCCACGACCGGCGTTGACCCAACAGCCGGGCAAGCAACGGAAGCTGTGCACGATCAATGAGCGGTGCCCAAAGGAATTTCAGCAAATACGGTGTTGTGACCCCGGCAAAAAGGCCCACAGTCGCCTTGTCGATGCCTTCTCGTGCAAGCCAGAAAGTCAGCGTCGCCAACACAAGCGTAAGCGGGAAGCCACTCGAAATCCCAAGACCAAACACACCGATGGATTTCGGCTGGACATAGGGACCGATGATTTCAACGAAACGAGATTGTTTTTGTGACATGCGCCGCACGATGGCGCATCACTCTGCCGGGGTCAAATCGTGAAATGTGTGCCTGATCAAAAAAACGGTGGCGCGCCAGGGGTGTGAACACGCCACCGCATAGGAGTGAATGAATAGCCGTAACTATCCACTCCTATCAGCGGCGTATTTCGGCGAACCGGGTCAGTCGCCCGTTGCGATTCTGTCAACCAGCTCTTTGACCGTGGGTACATAGCCGTTTGAGTAGAACGGATCTTCCGCAAATTTATACGCGTTATGTCCGGCAAACAGCAGATTGTTTTCCACATCTCCCCCATGGGCGACATCCTGCAATGTCTTTTGGATGCAAAAGCTTCGCGGGTCAGCTTTGCGACCGGTCGAGTTTTTCTCGTTGGTTGCCCAATTGGAAAATCCACAGTGTGAAAGACACCCCATGCAATCGGCCTGGTCCTTCCGGATCGTATCGCGGGTCGCGACATCCACGAAAATCAGGGTCATGTCCGGCGTGGGCATCGCTTCTGTGAAACCTTGGGCGACCCACTGGTGCGCCCGATCGGCATCGCCCGGAGCGACGAAATATTTACGCCCGCGTGCCGAGGACATAACAAGCGGGGTGGTGTGTTCGCCCACAAGCTCGCGGCTGAATGGGATCTGCCGCTCCGACCGCGCCATCAGTTCCTTCAGATAATCGTTTCGCACGGCCGACGAATAAAACCCTGTTGGGCTGAACTTATGCAGCTCCACATCACCCTTTTTCAGGGTCATCAACCGATCTTTCCACTCGTCGGAAATCTCGCTTTCGCGCGTCAATAGCGGACGGGTGCCGAATTGAAAAACGATCGGGCCAAGCTCGTCATTATCGATCCAGTCTTCCCAATCACGCAGATACCAAACCCCGCCCGCCATCACGATCGGTGTTTCACCCAGCCCTGCGTCACGCATGACTTTCCGAAGCGCCACAACGCGTGGATACGGGTCTTCGGGCTTTAACGGGTCTTCGCTATTGGAAAGTCCATTATGACCACCGGCACGCCACGGATCTTCATAGACAACGGCACCCAGATACTCGGATACTTTATGATACGCGCGCTTCCACAAGGCGCGAAACGCTCGTCCCGACGAAACAATCGGATAATAATAGACGCCGTATTGCGCGGCAACCTGCGCGAGTCGGTAGGGCATGCCCGCACCGCAGGTGACACCATTCACCAGACCTTTGGTTCGTTCCAGAACGCCGTGCAGAACGCGTTCACAGCCACCCATTTCCCACAATACGTTGATGTGGAGGGCACCTTTTCCGGCCGCGATATCAAACGCTTTTTTGACCTGCTCTATGCCGCCCTGAATTGCGTATTTGATCAGCTCTTCATGGCGATCCGTCCGGGTGCGGCCATGAAAAATCTGCGGGATCACCTGGCCATTGTCGTCGTAGCTATCGGCGTTCACAGCTGAAACGGTGCCAACACCGCCAGCGAGTGCCCAGTGGCCAGAGGAGCTTCCGGTTGAAATCGCAACCCCTTTACCGCCTTCGATCAACGGTAAAACCTCACGTCCCGAAAGCATGATCGAGTTCAGCGCCTTGCTGATACCCATATGAAAACTCCTTGTCCAATGCCCGCACGAACGGGTACGCCACCACGCGACTAGATCAATTATCGAAAGATCGCGTCGCCAGCGCGAACCTGCCTGCGCGCGCGACTTTTTATAAGATTTATAGAACATTGCAAGAAACACAAGGTTTCGCTCGCAATTCGCCGATCACGCGGTGGCGGGTTTTCAATATTGATGTTGTGGGCGCGGATACTTAGCGCGTGACATCACGCCCCTTCACATCTGCGGTATGGGCGCTGTTGACAAACTGTGTTTCGGTCATGGCGCGGGAGGTTTTTGCCCGAAAACAGTTTTTCAACAGGGCCTAGGTCGAAAGTCGAACATGAAAGGTCCCCTTCTGCGCTTGCGAACGCGGCGCAAATGGGTTTACACCACCTCGATAAAAAGGGGTAAGCGCATGTATCCGCTTGCGGCATTCAGTTCAGCGGATCAGCGCGCACACTTCGAATTGATACCTGCGGTCGGAATGGGTGTGGACCCTATTCTTTCGATACCTTAAGAGGGCTTTCAGTACCTTGAGAGGGCAAAATCCTGAGGGGACGACTCATCACATTCACTCGGCGCTTATCCAGAAAACGAGGGCCGACCCACCGCAAATCATCGGCGGCATCGCGTTTCAAATGAAAACGATGCCCCGTCCCGACTAACATGACGCGACTTATCATGACACGACAGAAACACGGATAACCGCATATGGCTCGCAAGAAAATCGCTCTCATCGGTTCCGGTATGATCGGTGGCACACTCGCCCACTTGATCGGCCTGAAAGAACTCGGTGACGTCGTATTATTCGACATTGCCGAAGGGCTGCCGCAGGGCAAGGCGCTCGACCTGTCCCAGTCTGCGCCGATCGAAGGCTTCGACAGCGCGATGTCGGGCACCAATGGCTATGAAGCGATTGCGGGCGCCGACGTCTGCATCGTGACCGCAGGGGTCCCGCGCAAACCGGGTATGAGCCGTGATGACCTGCTGGGCATAAATTTGAAAGTTATGAAAGCGGTCGGCGAAGGAATTCGCGACCATGCGCCCAATGCCTTTGTGATCTGCATCACCAACCCGCTCGACGCGATGGTGTGGGCGCTGCAAAAGTTTTCCGATCTTCCCGCTGAAAAAGTCTGCGGCATGGCCGGTGTGCTCGACAGCGCCCGTTTCCGGACATTCCTCGCTGAGGAATTCGCAGTCTCGGTCGAAGATGTCACCGCTTTCGTGCTCGGCGGGCATGGCGACACCATGGTGCCGTTGACGCGCTACTCGACCGTTGCCGGCATTCCGGTGCCTGATCTGATTGAAATGGGCTGGTCAACGCAGGAAAAAATCGATGCGATTGTGCAGCGCACCCGCGATGGCGGTGCCGAAGTCGTCAAGCTTCTGAAAACCGGTTCGGCCTATTATGCCCCCGCATCGGCCGCGGTGCAGATGGCCGAAAGCTTTCTTAAAGACAAAAAGCGGTTGCTGCCCTGTGCCGCGCATTTGACCGGGCAATATGGCCTTTCGGACATGTATGTCGGCGTGCCAGCGGTGATTGGTGAGGGCGGGATTGAGCGGATTGTGGAAATCAATCTGAAAGGTGAAGAAAAGGCGGGCTTTGATCATTCGGTCGATGCGGTCAAAGGCCTGATGGAGGCTTGTCGCGGTATTGATGGCTCGCTTTGACCCGGGTTTTGACGTTCGGCGGGGTAAACAGGGAATTTGTAATCGATGAACATTCATGAGTATCAGGCCAAGGCGCTGTTGAAGACCTTTGGCGCGCCGGTATCCGAAGGCTACCCGGCCTTTACGGTGGAAGAAGCTGTCAATGCGGCGAAAAAGCTGCCGGGACCGCTTTATGTGGTGAAAAGCCAAATCCATGCCGGGGGGCGCGGCAAAGGGCGTTTTCAGGGCCTTGGCGAAGATGCAAAAGGTGGCGTTCGGCTTGCCTTTTCGGTTGAAGAGGTTGAAGCGCACGCAAAGGAAATGTTGAACCGTGTGCTCGTTACGCACCAGACCGGGCCAGACGGCAAAGAAGTTGGACGGCTTTATATCGAAAACGGTTCCGATATTGAAAAAGAATTTTATTTTTCGATTCTCGTAGACCGCGAAACCAGCCGCGTCGGGGTGATTGTATCGACCGAAGGCGGAATGGACATCGAAGAGGTTGCCGCGAACACACCTGAGAAAATTCTCAGTTTCTCGGTCGATCCCGCGACGGGATGGATGCCTTTCCACGGTCGCAAGGTCGCCAAGGCGTTGAACTTGACCGGTGGAAGCGCAAAACAGGCGCAGAAAACGGCAGCCACGCTTTATGAGGCGTTCATCGGTACCGACGCGGCGATGCTTGAGATCAATCCGCTGCTATTGACGCCCGAAGGCGATATTCGCGTCCTTGATGCGAAGATGAGCTTCGATGGTAACGCGCTCTTCCGCCATCCGAACGTGATGGAACTGCGCGATGAAACCGAGGAGGACCCGGCGGAAATCGAGGCGTCGAAATATGACCTCAACTATGTGAAGCTTGACGGGAACATCGGCTGCATGGTGAACGGAGCGGGCCTCGCCATGTCGACGATGGATATCATCAAACTGAATGGTGCCGAACCAGCCAACTTCCTCGATGTGGGCGGCGGGGCGACCCAGGAAAAAGTGACAGCGGCCTTCAAGATCATTCTGTCAGACCCGGCGGTCGAGGGCATTCTTGTCAATATCTTTGGCGGGATCATGAAATGCGATGTCATCGCAGCCGGTGTTGTTGCCGCGGCGAAGGAGGTTTCGCTTGCGGTGCCGCTCGTCGTGCGTCTTGAAGGGACGAATGTGGATAAAGGGAAAACCATCCTCGCGGAAAGCGGCCTACCGATTATTTCTGCTGATGATTTGGGCGATGCAGCCGAGAAGATCGTTGCCGCCGTGAAGGAGGCGCGTTGAGCCATGGCCATTCTTGTTGATGAACATACCAAGGTGATCTGTCAGGGCATCACCGGCAACACCGGCAGTTTCCACACCGAACAAGCCATCGCCTATGGCACCAAGATGGTGGGCGGAGTCACGCCGGGCAAGGGCGGTCAGGATCATCTCGGCCTGCCGGTGTTCGACACCGTGGCCGAAGCCGTTGACCGCACCGGCGCCAATGCATCGGTGATCTATGTGCCCCCCCCGTTTGCCGCTGATTCGATCCTTGAAGCGATCGATGCGGGCATCGAGCTTGTAGTTGCAATTACCGAGGGCATTCCCGTTCTCGACATGGTCCGGGTGAAGCGTGCGCTTTTGCATTCAGGCACACGGCTTGTTGGCCCGAATTGCCCTGGCGTAATCACACCCGACGCCTGCAAGATCGGCATCATGCCCGGGCATATCCACAAGCGTGGGTCGGTCGGCGTGGTTTCGCGTTCGGGCACGCTCACCTATGAAGCGGTTGCGCAAACGACGGCGGCGGGGCTTGGCCAGTCGTCATGTGTCGGGATCGGCGGCGACCCGGTCAACGGGACCAACTTCATCGATGTCCTGGAGATGTTTTTGGCAGACGATGAAACCGAGAGCATCATCATGATCGGCGAAATCGGGGGCTCAGCCGAAGAAGACGCCGCTGAGTTCATCAAGCGATCATCGGTGAAAAAGCCGATGGTTGGCTTTATCGCGGGGCGCACAGCGCCAAAGGGGCGAACGATGGGGCATGCGGGCGCAATTGTCTCAGGTGGCAAAGGCGGTGCAGAGGATAAAATCGAGGCGATGGCAAGCGCGGGCATTCGGGTGGCTGACAGTCCGGCCGCCCTCGGCACCACGCTTGCGGACGTTCTGAAAGGCTAGGCAAATTTCGCCAATGCAAACGGGAGAGTGATCGGTGGATAGCGAACGGCTCGAAGGGGCAAGCTCGGCCTTTGTCGAAGGGCTTTATGATGAGTTCCGATCCGATCCTTCGTCGGTTGACGAAAGCTGGCGCGACTATTTCGCGGGTCTCGAAAAAGGGGCGGCATCTGCGGCAGGCCCGTCCTGGGCGCGGAGCGACTGGCCCCCTCAATTAGACGACGATCGGACCCGCGCGCTCGATCCCGGTGCCCTTACGCTGGATATCGAGGCGAAACAGCCCAAGACGAAAAATGGCGCGGCAAAGGCCATTACCGGCGGCATGGCCGAGGCCGACGTTCGCGATGCTACGCTCGATTCGATACGTGCCTTGATGCTGATCCGCGCGTATCGGGTGCGGGGTCATTTGGCGGCAAAGCTTGACCCGTTGGGCCTTGAGGATCGCCCGCGCCATCCCGAGCTTGAACCGGCGACCTATGGGTTCAGCGCGGCGGACATGGACCGGCCGATCTTCATCGATAAAGTGTTGGGTCTCGAAACCGCCTCGATGAACGAGATTCTGGCGATCGTCAAACGCACCTATTGCGGCAATGTCGGCGTCGAGTTCATGCATATTTCCGACCCGGTCGAAAAGGGCTGGATCCAGTCACAGATCGAGGGTCGCGACAAGGAGATCCAGTTTACCGCTGAAGGTAAGCTCGCCATCCTCAATAAGCTCATCGAGGCGGAGGAATTTGAGAAGTTTCTTGGCCGCAAATACACCGGCACGAAACGCTTTGGGCTCGATGGCGGCGAGGCGATGATCCCGGCGCTTGAGGGACTTGTCAAAACCGGCGGCCACATGGGCCTGCAAGAGGTGGTGATTGGTATGCCACACCGCGGGCGGTTGAATGTGCTCGCCAATTTTATGCAAAAGCCCTACCGCGCGATTTTCAACGAATTTCAAGGTGGCTCCTCGAATCCCGATGACGTTGGCGGCTCGGGCGATGTCAAATATCATCTGGGCACGTCGGCCGATCGCAGCTTTGACGGCAATGATGTGCATCTCTCACTCACCGCCAACCCCTCGCATCTGGAAGCTGTCAATCCGGTTGTGATCGGCAAGGCGCGCGCGAAACAGGAGCAGATGGGCGACCAGGACCGCACGCGTGTCCTGTCACTTTTGCTGCACGGTGATGCGGCGTTTGCCGGCCAGGGGCTCGTCGCCGAAGGGTTCGCGCTCAGTGACATTCGCGGCTACGATACCGGTGGCACAATCCATTTTATCGTGAACAATCAGATTGGCTTTACAACAAGTCCGCAGTTTTCCCGCTCGTCGCCCTACCCTTCCGATGTTGGCAAAATGGTGCAAGCGCCGATTTTCCACGCGAATGGCGATGATCCCGAGGCGGTGGTTTTTGTGACCAAGCTCGCAACCGAATTCCGCCAGAAATTTCATCGTGACGTCGTGATCGACATGATCTGCTATCGCCGTTTTGGCCACAATGAAAGCGATGAACCATCCTTTACCCAGCCGCTCATGTATGCGGCGATCAAGAAACAGCGCTCGGTGGTGACACTCTATGGCGAGCGGCTGAAGGCCGAAGGCCTGCTCGATGATGCGCGTCTTGCGGCGATGAAAGATGAATTCGTCAAGTCGCTTGAAGATGAGTTTGACGCCGCACCGAACTATAAGGTCAATCGCGCCGACTGGTTCGAGGGGCGTTGGTCGGGCATGGTGAAGCCCGCCGAAGATGTAATCTCCGCGCGCCGTGCGGAAACCGGGGTTGCCGACGAAACGCTGCATGAGATTGGTCGCGCGCTCACCTTCGTGCCTGAACATTTCAATATCCACCGCACATTACAGCGGGTGCTCGACAATAAAGACAAGATGTTTGCTGGCGAGGTTGGCTTTGATTGGGCAACCGCTGAGGCGCTCGCCTTTGGCACGCTGTTGAAAGAGGGATATGGCGTCCGCCTTTCGGGGCAGGACTCAGGGCGCGGGACATTCTCACACCGCCACGCCGTTTTTGTCGATCAAAAGACCGAAGCGAAATATATTCCGCTGCAACATCTCGGTGCGGAGCGTGAATTCGTTGTGCTCGATAGCCCGCTTTCCGAAGCCGGGGTTCTGGGGTTTGAATATGGCTTCACCCAGGCTGAGCCTTTGAGTCTTGTGCTTTGGGAAGCGCAGTTTGGTGACTTCGCCAATGGCGCTCAAGTCATCATCGACCAGTTTATCTCGTCGGGAGAAGCCAAGTGGCTGCGCGCCTCGGGGCTCGTTTTGCTGTTGCCGCATGGGTATGAGGGGCAGGGGCCAGAGCATTCCTCCGCCCGGCTCGAGCGCTTCCTACAACTTAGTGCTGAGGATAACTGGCAGGTCGCAAACTGTACGACCCCGGCCAATTACTACCATATCTTGCGTCGTCAGATGCTGCGTAACTTCCGCAAACCCCTTGTGATCATGACGCCAAAATCGCTGCTCAGGCATAAAAAGGCGACTTCGACGTTGGCGGAAATGGGCCCGGGCAGCCAGTTCCACCGCATCCTCTATGATGATGCCGAAATGGGCAATGCGTCGGAGATCAAGCTCAAAGCCGATGAGAAGATCAAGCGCGTCGTGCTGTGCTCGGGTAAGGTTTATTTTGACCTGTTGCAGGCACGCGATGAGGCGGGCCGCGATGATACCTACCTGATGCGGATCGAGCAGCTTTATCCCTTCCCGATCAATACCTTGACTGAGGAGCTTTCGCGCTTCCCCAAAGCCAATACGGTTGTCTGGGCCCAGGAAGAGCCGCGAAATATGGGCAGTTGGCTATTTATTGAGGAACATATCGAAAAGGCCATGATCGGTGCCAAGATGAAGCCCACACGCCCGGTCTATGCGGGTCGTGACGCAAGCGCATCAACGGCAACGGGCTTTGCAAGCCGTCATGCCCAGCAGCAGAAAGCGCTCGTCGATGATGCGCTTGGATTGAGCTAGGGCGCGGCGGGCAAACAAAATTTGGATAACCCACGGCCTCCAGCCAATGGCGGCCCTAAAGAGTAGAGACGAGAGACATGGCAGAAGAGGTCCGCGTTCCCCAGCTGGGTGAGTCCATCACTGAGGCAACCGTCGGCAACTGGTTAAAGGCTGCAGGTGATAAAGTCTCGGCAGATGAGCCGATTGTCGAGCTGGAAACCGATAAGGTCGCGGTCGAGGTGCCCTCACCCATCGCAGGTGTGTTGAGCGAAATTATTGTGAGCGAAGGTGAGACGGTCGAAGTCGGTGCTCTCCTCGCGCATGTTGATGCTAACGGGGCGGCCCAGCCGGCGTCTGCCAAAACCTCCGACGACAAACCAACGAAGAAGGCGGAGGCAAACACCGATAAAGCGGCAGAGAACGACGGCGGCGATGTGGTAGAAGCGATCGATGTTGTGGTCCCGGCACTTGGTGAGTCGATCACCGAGGCGACCATCGGGAACTGGCTCAAACAGGCCGGCGATGCGGTTGAGCTCGACGAGCCCGTCGCGGAGCTGGAGACCGATAAGGTCGCTGTCGAAGTGCCAGCTCCTGCCGCTGGCGTGATGGGCGAGATATTGAGCGCTGCCGGCGACACGGTCGAAGTAGGCGCCGTCATCGCGCGCGTTCACAAAGGTCAAACCGTTGATACGAGCGCGGGCAAGGCCGAACCGAAATCAGCTACGTCAGAAAGCGCGTCTAAAACTGCGGATGATCAACCCGCCGCTGATGGTCCCAAGGGGTCCGCCGACATGCCGATGGCGCCTGCCGTCCGCAAACTCATCGGTGAACATGACCTCGACCCCGCCAAGATCGCGGCAAGCGGAAAAGACGGGCGCCTCACCAAGGGTGACGTGTTAGCCGCCATCGATGCGGGTACGGCCAAGCGCTCAGGTCAGGCGGCATCGGCACCTATCGCCACGGCCCCATCGGCTCAGGCGTCGAACGAACCGCGCGAGGAACGTGTGCGGATGACACGGCTGCGCAAACGCATCGCTGAGCGATTGAAAGAAGCACAGAACACCGCGGCTATGCTCACCACCTTCAACGAGGCGGACATGACCGCGGTGATGGACCTGCGCAACGACTACAAAACCGTCTTTGAGAAGAAACATGGCATCAAGCTCGGCTTCATGTCCTTCTTCGTAAAGGCCTGCGTGCATGCGCTGCGCGAAGTGCCCGCTGTGAACGCGCGGATCGAAGACGACGAGATCATTTATCATAACTATGCGAACATCGGCATCGCGGTCTCGGCCCCCAACGGGCTCGTTGTCCCGGTCCTCAAAGACGCGCAGACGATGAGCTTTGCCGATACTGAGCTCGCCATTGCGGACTTCGGCAAGCGCGCCCGCGACGGGAAACTGGCGCTTGACGATCTGCAGGGGGTTACCTTCTCGATCTCCAACGGAGGCATCTTTGGTTCGCTCCTGTCTGCACCTATCCTCAACCCGCCGCAGTCGGGCATATTGGGCATGCATAAGATCCAGGACCGCCCCATCGCGATGAACGGCCAGGTGGTCATCCGTCCGATGATGTATCTGTCGGTGAGCTACGATCATCGGCTGATTGACGGGCGCGAGGCGGTCACCTTCCTGGTGCGGGTTAAGGACTGTCTGGAAGATCCGGGCCGCCTGTTGCTCGACCTCTGACCCCACTGAACACCCGAACCATGGCATTTGCGGCAAAGGACCCAAGAAATGGCTGATGAATTTGATGTTGTCGTAATTGGCGCCGGTCCGGGCGGCTATGTGGCGGCGATCCGCGCGGCGCAACTGGGGCTCAAAACCGCGTGTATCGACAAGCGCGGTCGCTGGGGCGGCACCTGCCTCAACGTCGGCTGCATCCCTTCAAAGGCGCTGCTCCACGCCTCTGAGCTTTTCGAGCATGCCACTGACGGTCATTTCGCGACCTGGGGCATCAAAGCGCCCAAGGTTGAGGTCGATCTGAAGGCCATGCTCGCGCAAAAGGACAAGGCGGTGGAGGAACTCACCGACGGCATTGCCTATCTCTTCAAAAAGAACAAAATCGAAGGGATCGAAGGCTACGGCAAGCTGACCGGAAAAGACAGCATTGAAGTCGCGCTCAACGACGGCGGCAAGCGAAAGCTCAAAGCCAAGAACATCATCATCGCAACGGGCTCGGAGGTCGCGGGGCTTCCGGGTGTTGAGCTCGACGGCAAGCGCGTGATCAGCTCGACCGAAGCGCTTGCGCTTCCCAAAGTCCCCAAACATATGGTGATCATCGGAGGGGGCTATATCGGGCTTGAAATGGGCTCGGTTTGGCGTCGTTTGGGCGCGGACGTCACGGTGGTTGAATATATGGACCGCATCACGCCGGGGATGGACGCCGAAGTCTCCAAAACCTTCGCGCGCATCCTTAAAAAGCAGGGGATGAAACTCAAGACCTCAACCAAGGTGACCGGTGTCAAAACCACCCAGCGTACCGCAACGGTGACGGTGGAACCCGCAAAAGGCGGCGAGGCCGAAGATATCAAATGCGATGTCGTGCTGTTGAGCGTCGGGCGGCGACCCTTCACCGACGATCTCGGGCTTGAGGCCGCGGGTGTCGAGCTCGACGACAAGGGCCGCATCCACACGAACGCCGATTTCTCAACTAATGTTTCCGGAATTTGGGCGATCGGCGACGTGATCGCGGGGCCCATGCTCGCCCACAAGGCGGAAGATGAAGGTGTGGCTTGCGCCGAAAATATCGCCGGGCTTTCCGGCCAGGTGAACCATGATGTGATCCCGGCGGTGGTCTACACCATGCCCGAGGTCGCAAGCGTCGGCAAAACCGAAGAAGAGCTTAGAGAGGCGGGCGTCGATTACCGCGTCGGCAAGTTTCCGTTCACGGCGAACTCCCGCGCGAAAGCCAACCGCGACACCGAAGGCTTTGTCAAAATCCTGGCGGACAAAACCACCGACCGTGTGCTCGGTGTCCACATCATCGGTACGCTCGCTGGCACGATGATCGCTCAGGCGGCGCAGGCCATGGAGTTTGGCGCGTCAGCAGAAGACATCGCACTCACCTGCCATGCGCACCCGACCCACGCCGAAGCGATGAAAGAAGCCGCCCTCGCCGTAGATGGCCGCCCGATCCATATGTGAACATTGATCTCTCGCCTTCTTATTCATTGTAAATGCAGAAGATCAGAAAATGATCGAATCTGAAATACTTGAGAATTTACCAGTTGATGACAGTGAGGCTTTAATTGAGCTTGAAGAACGACTCAGCGCTCATTTCGGAATAAAACATGAAATAAGTAATTTCGATGGTAACAGGGCCAAATATTTAGCCTATGCTTCGACGATGTTGTCTGCACTTGACTCATTTGACGTTGAATATTTTTCAGCATATTCCATGGCTGAAATTAGATTATTTAACGCTCAGGAATTCTATAATTTCTATACTGATATACATTTTTTCATAACTAAGCTTAAATTAAAGTGTTCAAGGCGTCGAACCCAGTATAGCGTGGCATTAGATGATCAAGAAAAAAAGGAAATCAGAAATCACGTCGACAGCATACGGGAAATTATACTAGATTCCAATCTCAGCGAGCCCAAAAAGGAACGAATACTAAAAAAGCTATCTTCGTTGCAGCTTGAAGTTGACAAAAATAGAACCAGGCTAGAGGTAGTAGCGGATTTTGCAACTAGCCTATCTCATATAGCAAGAGATACAGCACATAATGGCATAAAGCCTGTTATTGACGAAATTCGGCCGATCCTAGAAATCTTTGGAGCGTCGAAGGCGTCCGAAGAAGATACAAGGCAATTGCCTGGCCCGAAGAAGCGGGAAAAGATTGAGCCTCCGCGAAAGAGGCTTCCACCTCCCGAGAAATTCGACGATTCCGAAGTATAGGTGGTTGCTTCGCATTCACATTAAGTTCGCGGGCGATGTAGGCGTTGATTTTTCTTCTAGGATGACGAGCGGCAGGTCGCCGTTGAATTTATGAATGTCCTTGGTTGACGCCTAGGCCGATCGTTTAGCAAGCAGTCTCAGCGCATGGCTGACATGAGGTTTATGTTTCGGGTGCAGTGGATTCCGAGTGTGTGAACGCTACGAGACGTGCTAGCGTCGTCTCATAAAAGGGGAGGGGTACCATGATGACCAAGCGTGACTTTTTGAAATCAGCCGCCATCGGGACCGCCATGGTGGGGGCTTCACTTGGGGGGTTGAAAAGCCATGCAGAAGAGTCGGCGGCCCCTGTTCTGCCCGCCCCAATTTCAGCGGATGAGCGACGCGCGCGCATCGCCAAAGCCCAGGAGGTGATGGGCCGGCATAAGCTATCGGGAATCCTGCTTGAGCCCGGGCCGTCCATGCTTTACTTCGCCGGCCTTGGCTGGTGGCGATCTGAACGGCTCGTGGCGGTGATCATCCCCGCCAAGGGCGATATCGCGATCATCGCCCCTGCCTTTGAGGAACCTTCGATCCGTGAGCAAATGACGCTTGATGCCGAGCTTCGGGTTTGGAACGAAGATGAAAGCCCCTTCGCTTTGGTCAAAGGCGTGCTTGACGATCGCGGCGTGGCCGGTCCCTTGGGGCTCGAAGCGAGTGTGCGCTATTTCGTCGTTGACGGCCTCAAACGGGACATGAGCAATCGGGAAACCACATCAGCCGATCGCATTGTTTACGGTTGCCGGATGATCAAGTCCGCACATGAGATAGAGCTGATGCAGGCGGCGAACGACATCACCATGGCGGCCTATCGCGATATTTATCCCAGGGTCGAAACGGGCATGGTGGGCACCGATATCGCGACGATGATGCGCGAGGCGACCCGAAAACATGGTGCAGACCCAACCTTCGCCCTTGCCTTGGTTGGAGAGGCCAGTGCCTATCCGCATGGGTCCAAAAAGGTCCACAAAGTCCAGGAAGGGCAAGTTATTCTGATGGATTGTGGCTGTGACGTACAGGGCTACAAATCCGACATCTCTCGCACATGGGTGCATGGAGAAGCGAATACCGAACAATTGCGCGTCTGGAATACGGTGCGAAAAGGTCAAGAGGTCGCGCTTGAGACAGCAAAAGTCGGGGTGCCCGCAGGCCAGGTTGATGCCGCTGTCCGCACATTCTATGCCGCTGAGGGGTTCGGCCCCGGCTTTCAGTTACCCGGCCTGTCACACCGCTTGGGGCATGGCATCGGGATGGAAGGACATGAGCCGATCAATTTCGTCGGTAATGAGGAGATGCCGCTTGCTCCAGGCATGTGTTTCTCAAATGAGCCAGGGATTTACCTGCCCGGAAAATTCGGTGTCAGGCATGAAGACTGCCTGTACATGACCGCTGAGGGGCCGAAGCTCTTTACGGGCCTCACTCCATCCATCGATAATCCGATGGGCTGAACGGGTTGCCTTAAAGGCGTGCTCGGTCTGCTTATGGGCGGACCCAGTTACAGAATTCGCCCGACGCGGGGCATCGGTAGGGGATTTTCGACCCGGTCCACATCTTCAACAGAACCGGCTCGTGGTTGCCATTTGATACCCTCGCGATACCGGCACCTTTCTCCCATGATTGCCTGAGATGCAGGAAGAGCCCTAAGGCGTCATTGGAGGCTACTTCATCGTCTGTCCGCTTTAGCGTTCGTTCATGGGTGGACCCTGGAAAGAAACCGACTGAATATCGGCTCCC
>JBCDDR010000020.1:0-20330 GCA_039180205.1 Pseudomonadota bacterium
AGGGTGTTGGGTATGGCTGGGTTTACGTTGGCCTGTGTGGCGTTTCCAAAATACTGAATCAGCAAGTCTTTCACTTCGATATCACGGGATTCGATACGAGCATTCAGGTTGCCAAGTATGAGTCTGGTGATGAGGGCTTTTACAACTGGCACATGGATAATGGAGAAAAGAATAGCCGCCGCAAGATCAGCCTGTCGGTACAGTTGAGCGATCCTGCCGATTATAGTGGTGGGGATCTTGAACTGTTTTATACGATGCAAGCGCGCAAAGCTGACAAATCGCGCGGTGCCGCTGTCGCGTTTCCCAGTTTTGTGATGCACCGTGTGACGCCGGTGACCCGCGGCGTCCGCTACAGCCTCGTGGTCTGGATTGCGGGACCACGATGGCGCTAAAGATCGTTGAAAGGTAGGCTGAATGGCAAGCATACCGGCCCCTTCAGGCGAAGTTGACATGGCAACTCCCAACGGCAGATTGCTCGCGCAAATCGCACTGTGGGCTGATGAGGAACCCGCAGAGACGATCGTTGATCGCTATGATCGGGATGGATACGTTATTTTTCCGGCGGTGCTCACCAGTGAGGAAATTGATGACATTCGTTCAGCCGTTGCTCCCCATTTCATAAAATCGGGCCGAAACCCTTTTGAGGGGTATCAAACCAATCGGGTTTATAGCCTTTTGGCGAAGGCACCCGAGGTGTTCGCCAACATGGCTACCCACCCTCTGGCTCTCGCCTTCGCTGAACGAGACCTTGGGGAAAGCTGCCTCCTGTCCGCCCTACTCGCAATCAATTCGCGGCCGGGCGAAACCCCACAGGCCTGGCACCATGATGATGGTCATATCACGGTGCCCCTGCCACGCCCCGCTTTTGGTGTAAGCGCGTTCTGGACCATTGATGAAACAACCGAGACGAACGGGGCGACCGAACTCATACCAGGCAGTCATCTTTGGTCGGACTCGGCGGGTCACGAGGTTCAGTCGACGGCCGACCTTGCAAATGACACGCTTGCTGAAAAACTAAGGGCGCAAGGCCGAGAGTTTGCGATTACAAAGGTCGCTTTGCCAGCCGGTTCGTTGATGATCATCAAGGGGACACTTCTGCATCGCGGTGGTGCCAATCAATCGCAAACATCTAGGCTTATTATTACACCGCAATATGCCCCAGGCTGGGCGCGTCAGCTCGAAAACATGTTGTTGGCAGTGCCCCCGGAGATTGCGAAGACGCTCCCACGGCGGGCAAGGGAACTGATCGGCTACGATATCCATGGTGCATTTATGGGCTTTGTCGACGGGGTTCATCCCGACCGAACGCTGAACATCCACAAATCATAAAGATCAAGGGCCTGTGCGAGCCCTCAAAGCTCCCGAAGGCCGCGGCTGATGGCGAGTAACCCGTTGCAGACATGCCGATCGCCAACCAGAGGAAGTCGGCCCACGACCTGCATCTACTGGCAAATCGATAGGTAGGCCGCATTATTTCGGTCGATTTGGCGGAGCGTCGAATGGCTGTCGGCGCTACTGTGATAGATTGGCTGGTAGATGTCGCAAAAACTATCGGCGGAATCGTGCACGCACGCGGTCAGCAAACTCAGTATCAGCGTGGAGCCGATCACGGGCCCTGCGAACACGCGCGTGGTTCCGAGACTTTTGGCGTGCCGCATCGTTTTGTTCATGCAACCGACCACTTCTGTGACCAAACCAGAACGCGAGCCCAACTGCCAGGGCGAATGCCCCGATCATGAGTGGCAAGAGGACAGTTGTTGTCATGTCTTTTCCGTTTGCATTTTCGGCTCACGGTTTACTGACCGAAAGCGGCTGCTTCGCTGAGAAACGACCGTAGATGGCAAGCCCCGCGGCTACAATCTGAAGGGCACGGTCAAAAAAATCAGAAAACAGCGCGCCTTCTTCGGTACCGAACGAAGCGCCGAACACGGGCAGTATCGCCGGAATGAGGATCAGAAGCGCCGCCCATACGGTTCGGCTTTGAATCATCCATTTCGGTTCAGTCTCCACTTTCGGACCTTTCATATGATTACGAACGTTCTGTTAAATTAATAGGCGTTTTTGGTTGGAACTCGACGTGCCAGTGCGTTGGTTCGAGAACGACATCAAAATCGCCTCCAAGTGCGGCGCGCAAATCCCGGTCCACAGCCTCGGTCTTGTATTTTTCGTCTGCCTGGTGACGCCTGAAATCGACTGCGCATCCCAGATAATGCAGGCTGGCACGTCGATGCCGCCCTTCCATCAGACTGGTCAGCACCAATGGAACCGCATGATCGGCGAACACCCTTTCAATAATCAGGATCGCCAGCACCATCTCTGGACGAATCCCGGCAATCCGCACGCCTGATTTCAGCTGCATCGCCTAATGATCCACAATTTTGATATCGAACTGGCGTTCATCAATTCGGCCTTGCGACGTCGAAATACGAACACTCACGCGATACCGATGTCCCACGATACCTCCATCAGCGAAAATCCGAGCTTTCGCCTCAGAGAGTGCGGGCGCATCAAGCGTAAGTTCACCATCCGGAATTACCGACCATATTGGCATCCCAACGATTGTCTCGTTGGGGGCAAGATAGGCGGCGAAGTCGACTGCAAAATCAACCCGTGCCGCCGGGTCTTTGGTAAACTCGCTCATCGCTCAGCTGACACCGTCTGGCATCGTGATGATGAAACTCGTAATCGACCCGGTTCCGCCGGAGCTCACACTTGTATTGTTAAGCTCAAGCTCGGCACCTGAACCGGTGACCCCAACGTCTCCCTGCCAGCGAACGACATCGTTGCTGTCGAGCGCGCGGTAATACCCCGCCGTTCCAGAGGCGATCCAGGTGACATCGGCAATTGCTCCCGCCGTAGCTGTGCCATTGCCATCGGTGTTTCCAAATGCTGGATCGGAAAATGAAAAAGTACCGAGCAACGTGCCTGTTGCAACAGCATTTGGTGAAGGGGCGGTGCCCGAATAGATATTAAGTTTGCCCGAGCCGCTGCCGGCATCGACGCGGCTAAGCATAAAGTTCAAGGCCGCCTGGCGTTCAGCCAGCGGAAGATGAATGGTTCCCATGGGTTTCTCCTAGGATTTTGGGTTCGCAAAAAGAGTTCGTTCACTGTGAGGAACTAAGAGGGTCCGCTCGGCTGGCGTAGTCGCCGGGTCCGCGGACTGGAAAGGGGTTCCCGGGATCGGGAAACGAGCCGCACCCGATCCGATCACAGGCGGATCAAAGACCTGACCGAAACCGCCCCCGATAGGGCCTGGAACCTCGCCCATTGCGATCACCGCGCCCGGTTCGCCCTCGACCACCAGGGTTCCGCGGCCAACCATTTTGGGGAGTTCGGAAGCTGCAAGCCCCGCGATGTGGGGGGATGTCGTGAGTAGGTCCGCACTTCCAAGAGGGGCGGCGAGTGATGCTGCGCCGCGAAGTGTGGTCGATTGAGACACACCGACTGACCCAGACGCATATGCGAGAGGTACGCTCACGGGCGCATTGTGGCCGCCTACGACACTAGGGATCGTTGACGTGCCCGTTCCGGCGGATTGAAAGACAGGGGTCGTGGCATCAGCAACCGCGAGCGACTTCGCATCCTCGCGATGCAATATCCCATCATCGAAACTGTCGGCGAGCGCGAACATTGCCGCCTCGCCTGCCGCACGGACCAATCCGATTGGATCGCCACCCGTGTGATCCCATTCGACGGTAACCGCAGGGGCACCTTCGTCTCGAAACAGCCTGCCAAAGGTATCAACGCCTGCTTCACCGGCGTCCACACCCTGGCCGAGACGGGTGGCAAAGAAATCGCCCCACTGATCTTCGATCGACCCGGTAGGTGTTGACCCTCGGTAGAAAAAAATCTGGCCGGCACCGCCGGAACCAGCAGTGTGAAAGTCGATAGCAAATCCGGCGTCATATGCGTCATCTGCCGCAAACGCGGCTTTCGCAGCAATGACTTCCGCAAGGAGGGGATTTGCGTCGGGGAAACGCCGGTTTGGATCCTCTCCATCGAAAGCGGTTTCGGCGACGCCGCGGCGGCGGCCGTCGTATCGACCTGATACGTTCAGGATCGGATACACCAGCAGATCTAGTTTTGATCGAAGTTCGGGGGTGGCAGCCCATAAACGAACGGCGGCATCAAGCATCCAGTTACCACCGTCTTCTGATGCATGAACGCCTGAAGCCAATACAACCAATGACTTACCCAGTCCATCTGCGGGTTGCGCCAGCGGATCAGAAAGCTTGAAAACCTTTTGTTCAAATGCCGGAGGAAAGGGCTTGTCGTGATCGGAGGCGAACGCTCCAGCTGTCGGGTGGTGCGCATAGCAATGGGGATTACCAGCGTGGAGAACCACCGACGGCACCGGGTGATGATAGGCCTCGGTCGCAGCGATCAGTCGGTCAGCATCCGCCAGTGAATAAGGCAGATTGTAACCGATCTCCACGGCATCTTGCGCAAACGGGTCATGATTGTATCCCACCTCGGTCTGGGTGCCCGATGATACATCAAATTCACGCCAGCTCGCTTCGCCAGGATAACGCCATATGAGTTCGCTCGCCCGCCCTGGTGAGCTGCCGGGATCATCATCAAGGCGAAATTCCCAGACCTCGGTGAGTAGGCGCGGATCATTCACCAGGGCGTAACTCACCTGATGACGAAGGGGTTGCGCATTCCCGTTGTCATAGTCGATCGACGGTAGCGGCACCAGGTTCACCCGCCGGCGCCCATTCGTAAGCGCACCGTCTATGGTGGTTGCGCTAACGTTTATACGACCACGGTCTAAGGGACTGGAGACCGATGTCTGGGCCGGTGTGCTTGTTGTTGCGATGACCGTGCTGAATGGGCTTGGAGTGAGACCTGATCCAGCCAGAGCATCGGGTGATCCAATCGCTTGAAACCACTGTGACTGCCCACCGGCCACGAGATCGGCTCTCTCTTGAGGGGTCAGTGCCCGGTTGGCGGCCCCGAAATACGTCATTGTTACCCCATCCGGGCACCAATTCGGTGTCGATAACGCGTTCCTCAGTCCCAAAAATTGCAGCGAGGTGATTGTGGCGGGCTCTCCCCCTGCGATGACGGCTGACTCTGCTGTGTTGACCCAAGCCGTCAGCCCATTTGCCACGCGGTCATATTCGACGATCAGCGTAAATGGGACCGCTACCGGCGCTCGAACGGATCCATTTACCCCCCCTGAACCAGAGGTACCGGTATCATCCAGCCGGACATCCACATTGTCATTGCCATCGACGAAAACATACAAGCGGTCCCCGCCTGTACCCGTGCGGCCCGACAAAAGAAATGCGCCGGGAGAACTGCTGGTGACCCAGGGACCAGTCTTGGTTAAATGACAAAAGAAGGTTGTCACATCGGCAGCGTTGACGAGCTCATCAGCGATTACGCCCGCGCGTCCACCTTCCTGCGCCCAGTAAAAACCACCCTCTCCGTCACTTTGGCCGAAGACATGCCCGATCGAATTGAAACCATGTTCGGCATTGGCAAGTGTGGGACCACCAGGATTGAAAGCCGGGATCGGAGAACCAGCCTGAGGCGTGGACGATTCCTGAGGAATATAAAGCCCGATCAGGCTGTTCGCGAGCGGATGAGATGAATTGAACAAAATGACTATAGCCAGTTTTCGTTTTTAATTACCGAAAGAAAAACAAAAAAGCCGGCAGGCAAAGCGCCCCCGGCTGATTTATTCATCTTTATTTCGAATATAGCACATAACATATATTGTATTGTCACACTCGTCAATAGTTTTTATAATTATTGTAGGATATTTACTTCATTTTACTTTTCAAATCCCATTATTTATTTGATTTGAATGGAAAATCAGATATTTCGTACTCTTTTAACTTTACGAATATTGGAAAATCCCAACAGAGAACAATTAACTCCCGTTCACATAAAGAGAATGAAGCCATTCGTTTAATGAATTTTTTCAAACGGTGTAAAACCAGTAACTTATCGGCTCATAACAAATTTTCGGGATTGTTTGTCAATCATGAGTTCAGTCCATCAGCTAAACACAGCGCAGCTTTCAGTTGCCAAGTTCCGCCAGAATTCCGAAATCGCATTCGCATGCGGGGACCAGGAAAGCTCAGTCGAACAGGCCGTGCGGGCATTGCTCGCAGCAGTGGCTCCCGGGCTTCCGATCACCGATGATCAGGTGGGCGCACACACACTTTTCTCTGTGCACGCAAACCATCAGCACTCGGAGGACGCTGCTATCGGAGGTCGCGGCTTCGATACCAAATATTTGAGAGCGCGGTTGTTTTATGAGGGTGTGCGCGCGAATGAAAGCGATAAGGACCTCGGCTTTACCCTGCTCAACGTCAGTCCACCGCAAAATAACCTTGCCACGGACCCGTCGCTGTTGGTTGATGCCCTCACGTTTGCTCGTCAGGTTTGTGAGCGTTCATTATTGTTTGCATATCCTGTCGCGACGAGCGCCGCGGAATTGCAAAACCTTCGAAACATTCAGCGCGATCAGTTTCCTGAGATTGAGCTTGTCCTAACCCCGGTCGATGATTTCGCGAAAACCCTGACGCGCGGCCAAAATAAACAAAACCTCGTCCTCGTTACTCGGAACGATGCGTCAATCTTAGAAGCTGTGGCGAGCGTTGTCGTTGGCCCCTCGGCAAACCGGGTTTGCGCGGTGATATCATCGGACCGATCGCACCATGTGGTGGAGTATGACCCATCGATCTGCGATGACGCCGACACAGCTTTTGCAGATGTCTTTCGGTCGCTTGTTTTCCTATTAACCTGTTCAGGAAATCACCGGGCGGCAGCTAAACTTATCAATGCCTGGAAAGAGTGCGTCAGTTTTGGCATGCATCCGATTGGCGTTTATCACCCGAGCCCCTATTCACATGCGCTCGCGCCAGCTGATTTTGTTGATGCTTTGATCGAGAGATTACCGCAAGAAGACGAGGCATTGGCGCGTCGGCAAACCTTCCGCGCGGTTTGATTTATGTCGTAGATTAAGGCGCGTATCTACACGCCAACGATCGGGAATGGTCGTGCAGACTTGAGACCTTACATCCACATGAGCTGAATGAGGTAGATGTAACGAAGCAGGCGACTTGGGCTTAGAAGTAGCCGGACCGTTTCTGCGCCTCCAGCGAGCCTGAATCGCTCACCCTACCCTCCCGTTCCGAGTGGCTCGCCAACAGCGTCTCCCGAATGACACCCTCAAGATCTTCTGATTGAGACGCAATGGCTCCGGTAACGGGCCAGCAGCCGAGTGTTCGAAAGCGAACGGACTCGGTGTGAATCGGCAGCACCGTTCCGCCAGGAAAGCGCGAACCTTCCGGGAGGACGATCTTCACGCCGTCCACGGTGATTATCGGGCGTTCTTTGGCGAAGTAAAGTGGCACAAGGGGTATGTCTCGCAGCAGAATATAGGTCCAAAGATCTGCCTCGGTCCAATTCGACAAGGGAAACACCCTGAGGCTTTGCCCCTGGCTCATCCGCCAGTTGAAGTTATTCCAGAGCTCAGGCCGTTGGCGTCTTGGCTCCCAGCCGTGCCCGGGCTCCCGAACCGAGACAATTCGTTCCTTCGCACGGGTGCGCTCCTCATCGCGACGGGCACCGCCAAAGATCACATCATATCCGCCCAGGTCGAGTGCCTGTTTCAACGCATCGGTGCGCATAACCGTCGTATAGACGTCACCGTGCTCAATCGGGTTGAGACCGCGGGCGACGCCGTCTTCGTTGCGATGGGCAATCAACTTGAAACCATGACGTTCTGCAAAGGCATCACGAAAGGCGAGGACCTCAGGAAATTCCCAACTACTATCCACATGCAAGAGCGGAAGCGGAGGCCGCGCAGGCGCGAAGGCCCTCACGGCAAGCTCGGCAAGGACCGTCGAGTCCTTGCCCCCCGAGAATAAGATGACCGGATTTGTGGCTTCAGAGAGACCATCTCGAAGGATATAGATGGCCTCGGCCTCAAGCTCGGCGAGATACGGCGGGAGAGACGTCATGCTGTCGCGGTCAGTGCCGTATCTTCAAGCGCAACCCACTGCAGGTTCCCCGCATACCGATGACTGACTTTCCCGCTCTCATCCATTGCAAGCAAATGCATCCAGCCGTTGTCCAGAAGATCACGAAGATGATCGTGGCCCTCAATGACTTTGTTCATCGGATCGCGCGGTGCCTCGATGATTGCAGTCAACCGGCGGGGTTCATGTGCCAGCGCCTCACCATCGTGAACTGACTGCCAGGGCAGCCCACTGCGCAGATCACCAGCCGCACCTTCAAGCACGCCAATCTGGCCCACAACATTATGCAGTGTTTTATTACCGCTGCCATATTTCACCGGGTCAATGCTCGACGCGAAATACTGCAGGTTAATCCAGCTCGCAACGATTAACGGCGCCGTCATGATCAAATTCAAAAGACCGCGATCGGGGTCCTGATCGGCGACATATCCATGCAAAAACGTCTTACCGCCAAGATCAAGACCTCGCGTACGATGGCGCGGCGCGGCGATGAATGCCGAGCATCCCGCCAGGCCCCATTCGGGCCGAACCTCTGCCCAATCCTGACTGCGGCGGATCAGATCAGCTTCATCACTTCCCGCGTGACGTGCCGACCGCTCGAGCCGCACCTGCAACCCGGCTTTCACCAGTTCACCGCGCAGGTTTTCGAGCTTTTGCCGGTGGGTCGATGGCGCATATTCCTGGTCAAGAAACGCAACCTCGTCGCGACAGGTATCGTGCAATGCAGGCAGGAAATATGTATCATCCGGGACCTGAAGGCCACGCTCCGCAAGTCCTTTACGTACGTCGGGGTCATTCAAAATTTGCGTTGCCAGGCGGGCATTGACACCGCCGTCATGGCCTCCACAGGCACCACAATCGAGACCCGACGCATAGGGGTTGTTTGCACTTGTGCTGCCATGGCCGGCAAGCATCACGATCGGCGCGAGACGATCGCGAAGCCCAAGCGAAGAGATAATCGCCTCAGCCGTGTCAATCTGGGTCTTCAAATCGATACCGCCCGTTTCCGACGGATTGTACCGCAGTCCCCCGGGACGAGGTTTTTGTCCGCGCAGACGGGCAATCGACCGGGTCAGAAGTCCGCCCAAATAGGTTGGCCCAACGGTTTCCACGAAACCGAAGCAGCTCACCGCCCCTTGTGCGAAAGCCTTGTAGCCTTTTCGATAGAGCGCACGAAACTGGCGCAGGCGCGCACGGTCGTGGCTCTCTTCCACGCTGAAAGGCGGTGTGATCAACACAGGGCCGCGGATCTGAGCCTTTTCACGCCCAGCCTCCAGATAGTCGATCGCGATACCGAAAAAGCCAGCAAATCCAAGAGTTTCGATTTTTTCGTTCTGCGATTCAAGCGCTCTCCTGAGAGGCTCCGAGCGCACATCTATACAAAATGCTGCCTGTACATCGGCGCGTGTTTGGTCCGCGACGGGGGGCGTGTGCGTATTCAAACGCTCAACAATTTCGTTGCGCCAGGATAGTTCGAACGCACGATGAAGGACGAGATCAATGGCCAGATTCGTCTGCGTCTCCGATACTGCTCCCTGCATCTCGTGACGGAACCAACGGTTGCGCCATTGGTCGGCCAGACCCTGAACGGCGAGGTGTTCAAGAAGCATCGATTCCCATGTCAGACAAACCGCGAGCAGGGGAAGCATATCGGAACCCGGACCACCTGCGAGGGCATCGGACCAGCCGAGATAGCGGTAATGCCCAGCCCATCCGCCGATCACCGAAAGCAGCGAAAGCGCATAATCTTCCCGATCGTTTTCGGGCACTGCCAACCGCGCCAGCGCTTGCTCAACCGCCTCTTTCGGGTCCGTTGGGATATGAGCAAGATCGCGGCGCAGAGATGCGAGACCGAGAATATCGAGGTTCCGATCTTCGGCCGTTTCCGCTTTCCATGCCTGAAAGAGCGGCAAGTCACGCCAGGGAGAGGGCCATGCCGCTTGCCCCACATCGAAGTAACCCGCTGCCCACGCCGATAGCTGGTCCTGGGTCACCTGGCACCAGTCGCGCCCCGCCAATTCTGTAGCGAGCCTTGCGACGGTAGGCACTTCAGGGATTTGTATTGATGTCTCGTTTACCGCCTTCAGCACTGTATCGAGCGTGATCGGGTTCGGTAAAAAATCTGACATTTCCGCAAGCGCCTGAGAAATATCTCCGTGACGAAGCCGCTCATCACGAAGCATTTCCGCATAGTCTTTCCGGTCAAAACTCAACCGGGCGCCAACAGCACTGGCCAGAACGTTTCCGGCTTCAACGGGTGCTAAATCTGCGAGCCCCTGATACGGGTTGACCGCGACGAAATTCTCAAGCGGCCACAAGGGCGGTATCCGATCGCCGACGGTTTTTGCAAGCTCGACCACGTCGATCGCTTCGGGAGTGAAATGTGAATGAGGTGCGTTCATGTTTGGTTTCCTCTCAAGCGTTGCGGGTTTTGTGGGCGGGATCGATACCAAGCCATTTCTCCAACTTCTGGCCGATATAGAAACCGCGACGCAGCCCGAGATAAAGTGTCTTGCCGACCGCCGTGTTGTTGATTGTAGAGATATGAAGCGCGATGAGGGCAGCTGTGAAAAAGGCGATGATCGTCATCATTTCGAAAACCGTTTGAACCGTTCCCGTCTGTGGAATGTTCGCGGCAAGATCTGGATACCCAACGAGCCCAGCGCTTTGGATGGCCAGATAAACTGCACACACGCCGATACTGAGAATAAAGATAAGGGGTAGAGCCAGGAACATGTGCTGCCGCACACTGGATTGGGCAAACCAGTGACCGAGACCGATCGTGAGGATCGCAACAAGCGGAATAAAGCCGGCCTTCGAGAGAAGCTGTGGCCCTGCCAGCCAGAGTGTAAATGCCCCCGCCGAAACCGCCATTGTAAGAAGGAGAGCCGTCCGGGCAATCCCAGAGGACTGATCCATCCGGATGAAACGCGTTTGCCGTGCACGATCAATCACACCACCTGAAGACAGGAATGCGTAAGCCTTATACGCTGAATGCCCCAGAATATGGAGAAGTGCAGCGGTAAAGGCGCCGAATCCGCATTGCATAATCATAAAGCCCATCTGGCCAACGGTAGACCAGGCAAGTGCCGACTTGATGCTCGTTTGGGTTAACATGGCCAGCGTACCAACAAGCGCCGTCACCCCGCCGACGACAACCAGCAAAAGAAGAACCGCGGGCGACGTGATGAGAACATCCGACATGCGAAGAAGCAGAAAGCCACCGGCGTTCACAATCCCAGCATGAAGAAGCGCAGACACCGGCGTTGGCGTCTCCATCACCTCGAGCAACCAACCATGCGTCGGGAACTGCGCGGATTTAAGAAGCGCCGCAAACGCGAGACATAGCGCCGCCAGCGCAGCAACTGCCTGGTGATCGGCGGCAACCGCCCCGATCGCCGAGATATCATCGGTTCCCGCGGTCCAAATCAGGAGGATCGCTGCAAAACCCAATGCCACATCGCCCAAACGCGCGAACACGAATTTTTTGTGCGCTACCCTGCGCGCCTCAGGCCGGTCCCTATAGAAGAGAAGCAATTGGTGAAGCGCCAGGCTCGTTGCGACCCAACCGATCAGCAACGTTGTCATGCTGCCTGAGAGGATGAGCAACAAAACCGATCCCAGTGTCGCAGACATCCAGCCGAGAAACCGGCCCTGATCCTGGTCACCGTCAAGGTAACGGCAGCTGAATGAGATACATATCGTGCCGACCAAACATACCATGAACGCCAAGCTCACGCTCAGCCGGTCAAGCATTAAACTCAGCGATAGCGGCTCGATAGTGACCAGTGAAACGCTCTGATCCCCCTCCGCGAATACAAGGATGGCCGACGCAAACCCCAAAATGGCAGCGAAAATAGAGACTAGCTTTGCAAATTTTCGAAGTGCCAGGGGGCGCTGGCCGGGCTGTAGCGATGCGAAAAGCGCTAGGGCAGCGAACAAAGCCGGCGCTGACGCGATACCCCAGATCAATTGTGCGGTCATGGGCAAAAACTCTCACAAAGGTTGATAAACATGCACTTGCTATCAGCCTGCGACACTTCTATAAAATTCATTGATCAAATCAAATCGTTTAGAAAAATAGAACAAGCATGCTCCACCGTCTGAACTTCAAGCATTTGCGATATTTCTGGGCTGTGGCTCATGAGGGCAACCTGACCAGGGCCGCCCAAAACCTCGGGGTTTCGCAATCAGCGCTTTCGGTGCAGATACAGAAACTTGAAGAAGTCTTGGAGTATCAACTGTTTGAACGGCAGGGAAAACAGCTTGTTCTCACTGAGGCGGGTCAGATTGTTCTACAATATGGCGATACCATTTTTGCAGCGGGCGATGAGATGTTGGCCGTGCTTCGCGCTGAAGAACCCAGCAGTCGAAGATTGCTGCGTATTGGCGCGCTGGCAACCTTATCACGTAACTTTCAAACCGCTTTCCTCGAGCCGCTTAACGGGCGCAATGATGTGCGGCTCCACCTTCGCTCAGGCGGTATTGATGAATTACTACGGTTGCTGGAAACCCATCAGATTGATGTCCTACTTGCCAACTATATCCCGACGCGGACCGAAAACAGCCTTTGGGTTCCGCATCTCATCGATCAGCAGCCCGTCAGCTTGATTTGTCATCCAGAGATCAACCATCCTGATGGGCTCGATGAACAACTGCAGTCACTGCCGCTCCTTTTACCAACAACCGAAAGCAGCATCCGCGCCGCCCTCGATGCCTATTTCGAACGGCAGCAGATCCGTCCGCATATTCTCGGGGAAATTGATGATATGGCCATGATCAGGCTATTGGCGCGCAACAAATTTGGCGCAGCGGTCGTGCCCCCGATCGTCGCGCGCGATGAGCTGGCTTCGGGGCGCTTGATTGAAATTTCGCAGATTGAAGGGTTGTTTGAAGCGTTTTACGCCCTGACCCCCGCGCGCCAGTTTCCGAATGCCATTTTGGCTCAACTACTGGATAGAGAGACCTCAAGCTCACTAACGGGATAAATCAGGGTCACCGGCAACATCAATCGACTGCAGCCCCTTTAAGATAGTCATTGATTGCCGCCGAGAAGGAAGCCCCGATCGGTAATTTGACGCCACCTTCAAGTTCGACTTCAGACTTGTATTTGTCGATCCGACGAACCGAACGAACGAGTCGATTTTGAACAATGTAGGAACGATGAACTCGCAGAAAATCCTCAGTTCCCAAACGCTTCATCAGCGATGTCATTGTACAGCGCAAATGTAGCTTTTTGCTTGTCGTGACAATTTCAACATAATCCCGGTCTGCACGCGCATATATGATCTCGGCCGGGATAATGCGCACGGTGGTGCTGCCTTGCCGGAACCAAACGCCATCGGACTTTTGACTCTGCGAACGGTCTTCGCGCAGCGATTGGCATAGCCGATAGAGACGATCCGCCCGTTCATCAGCGGTACGTAACCGGATCCGATCTTGCGCACGGGCAAGCGCCACTGTTAGTCGATCGAAGGCCACCGGTTTCAACAAATAATCCGCGGCACCATGTTCAAAAGCATCCACTGCATATTGATTAAACGCCGTGATAAAAACAAACTCGGGTAAATCGGGTTGATCAAGAACACCCGTAATCACGTCGAACCCATCGCCATCCGGCATTTCGATGTCGAGCAGAACCACAGATGGAGCGTACTGCGCGATCGCTTTCAGCGCCTCATTGCCGCTTTGCGCCTCCCCAACCACTTCGGCATTTTCGATATCTGCGATTGCGCGGGCAAGCCGCTCACGCGCAAGACGTTCGTCATCGACGATAAGAACCCTAAGCATGGCTTTGCTCTTTCGTGGGGATTCTCATTTCTACGCATACACCTTGCGGGGTACGATTTCGCACCGTGAGCGAAACCAGTGGACCATAAATGAGTTGGAGGCGCGACCGTACGTTCTGGATGCCGATACCTGACGTTTCAAACTCCTTCTCCGAGAAGCCGGGCCCATTGTCTTCGACCCGGACGATCATCATCTGATCGGCCAATAGGCAGCTTAGATGAACCTTGATCGGTCTTCGTGAGCGGGCAACGGCATGTTTTACGACGTTTTCAAATAGCGGTTGAAGCAAGAACGAAGGAACAAGTGCCTGATTGGCCGCCCCATCAACTTCGGTAGTGATCGCCAGCCGGTCCTCGTATCGAACTTTTTCAATCGCCACGTATCGAAGGGCATTCGTGATTTCATCTTCGAGAGGAATTAGCTCCGCCGTATCGGCATCGAGCGTTGTGCGCAAAAAGTCACTCAGCATAATGATCGTACGTTCGGCGTTTCTGGTTTCGCCACCAGTGACCAGTGCTGAAATCGAGTTGAGCGTGTTGAAGAGAAAGTGCGGGCTTAACTGCTGGCGAAGTGTGGCCAGCTGCGCGTCGCGGGCAGCGCCTTCTTTTTCCAGCGTCAGACGCTCCTGCGCGGCAAGCCTGTGTCCATAGTGGATGGTGAGGACGGCGAGAAAAGCCGAACTGACGACGCCGCTGTCGTAAACCATGGCGGTAGTGAAAAGTGGGAAAAAGGCAGCACCCTGCCAGTCTGGCGAGGTGGGTAGCAATTGGTAAGTCCAGGCTGCGAGTACGGAATGTATGATCAGTGCGGTGAACCCGATCAGCAACGCCAAAGGCCAGCGCAAGCGCGATAGGCGATCCAGCTCACGAAACATCAAAAGTCCGGCCCCAAAGGTTAACAACACCGACAAGCTATACACAATTGTACGCTGCAAAAGGTCCGGGGGGGTCGTCCCTTCGAGAAAGGACGCGACGATGTAAAGCAAGAAATAGGCAGCCCACACCACCAGGCTGATCCAAAAAAGCGGCTGATAAACTGTCCGATTGCGGTATCGCATTGGATGTCCCGGAAGCAGATTGCACGACCCCCAAAGTGGGGCGATCGCTCTTAGACGATCTTATATACATTAGAATTTTAGACCGTGACGCCAGATCACCAGAAGTTTGGTCGCAGCAATCGCTTGTCTGGTCGCACGGGCTGGCCCTCTAAAAAGCTCGATCGTGCCGACAGCGACCTCTGTCGCATCCGCGTTGGTTAGGCGCCCCCCTCCGCTAGATTCGTCGGACTGATAAACGAGGGGGCAAAAAAACAGCCTCCTCTCTAACGAGTGAAAAATGACAGGGGGTATCTCATGTATAAATTCGTTTTTCTGGCGTCAGCCATCGTTATGGCGAGCCCAGCAACCGCCGAGGTGATTACGCTCAGGTATGGAGCACCTTTGGAAATCGCCGAAAATGGTGGCACTGATCCGCTTTTCCCAATCCTATCCGCGGATGCCGTTGGCACAATCACCGATCTCAATGTATTTGTGGAAGGCTACAGCCACGATAGCTGGCGCGATGTTGACTTTGTCCTGGCCCTTCAGTCCGAGGATGGAAGCACCACCGAACGCGCGGTGGTGTTGCGCGCCGAAGGTAATCTGGAATTCGATACCGAAAGTGTCAGCGACCTCAATTTAGTGTTCGATGACGAGGCTGCGGACCTGGTTCCGGTTTCGGGGCTTACCTCCGGCACCTATCAGCCGACCGACTATTGGGACTATACGGCTAACCAGGTATTCGGTGATTTGCCCATATCATTGAGTCTTGCGGAATTTGCCGACGGCATTAGCGCGTCTCGCCAATTCGGGTTGTTTGCCTTCGACTATTTCCCCGAGAATGGCGGCTCATTCACCGACTGGGGTCTGGAAATCACCTTTGAAGCATTGGATGTCCCAGCGCCCGGAATGCTCGGATTGGTAGCTACCGTTCTTTCCGTGGGAGCATTTGCCCGGCGGCGCCAAACGCGCTGAATTCTGAGGGGAATATGGGGGATGGCAGGGGTCCTGAGACCACTCACCTCGCCACCGTCCCTCATACCTTTTTTGGCGAAACCAGACATGGACGGTGTCACCCAATCAACGTTTAGCAGACACGGATATTCTAACGGCCTATAGCGGGACGAATTCCGTCTCGCACAAAAGTTAGCAGGTGCAGACTTGGCAGCCTGCGCGCGACCGCCTATTTGTGATCGGGTTTATTGCGATAAGCAGCCCGATCATTTTTTGTCGCTATATAGGTGTTTCGATGTCCCAAATCGCCCAACCTCCCGTGGTCACTACAGTCAGCGATGTCCGCGCGATGATCCGAAATTGGCGTCGCGCAGGGCTTTCGGTCGGGCTGGTCCCAACGATGGGGGCGCTGCACCGCGGACACTTGAGCCTGGTTGAAACCGCGCGACAGCATATCGACAGAGTGATTGTATCGGTATTCGTGAACCCGAAGCAGTTTGGCGAACATGAGGACTTTGATGCGTACCCACGTGAGCTTGGGAAAGATGGCGACAAGCTGGCGGCGGTGGGCGCCGATGCAATCTATTCACCTGGCCCTGACACAATGTACCCGGAGGGATACGCAACGCTGATCCGCGTTGAAGGGATTTCAGAAGGGTTGGAAGCCTTGGCGCGGCCGACCCATTTTGACGGCGTCGCAACTGTCGTCGCCAAGCTGTTGCTGCAAACGATGCCCGATGCCGCGGTGTTTGGCGAGAAAGACTATCAACAGTTGGCTCTGGTCAAACAGTTGGCGCTCGATCTCGATTTACAAACCAAAATTATTGGCGCGCCGACCGTTCGAGATGACGATGGCCTGGCCCTTTCCTCGCGCAATGTCTATTTGAGCGACGCCGAACGAAAAATCGCGCTTGGCCTCCCGAAGGCGCTCGATGAAGCGGTACAATTGTTTGAGAGCGGCGCGTCTGCGGACGACGTCTCTGACCATATTGAACGTGTGATGTTGGCCGCCGGATTTAACACTGTGGATTACGCTGCGGTCCGCGACGCCGTCACGCTCAAACCTGTCAATACGAGGGAGCGCGCGGTAAGAATTCTTGCGGCTGGCGCAATCGGCAGAACCCGGCTTCTTGATAATCGCCACGTTCCTGAGATCGCAAAACCGGCTTCCAAGGTCTCAAAGAAAAAGCTCAAGTCCATATCAAAAGCGGATGCGGCAGCGCCTCGAAAAAACAAAAACCGGTCGCAACCCAGTTCTGTTGATGCGGCCTGATTGATAAAGGGTGCAGGGTCCTGACCCTAGATACTGAGACGATCGGCGCTATTCCGAAATGTCATGCTTTCGGCGATTTCATCAAATTTCGCCAGCAATGGAGCAAACTCACTGTACGCTATTGTGGGCGAGAGCTGATGCAAAAGCGCCTCGATATGGTCAGCACGACGGATGTGTGCAATCGGCACGACGCGCGCCAGGGTAGCCAATAACTGGTTCACAAAACCGAGGATACGGATACGATCAGCCTCTTCCCCACCAAACCCCGGCGGGCACGAGGCAAGTGCATCTGCAAAGGCGACATGGGCCCGAGACAAAAATAAGTCAGCATTTCCGAAGAGCCCCATAACCGGTTCCTTGGGCAGCGTTCCCGCAATCTTCAAATCGGCGCTGAAGGCCTGCCGCGCCAAATTGGGCAAGGTTGCAAATGAGGAGGTCAGCCAAAACTGCGCACGAAAGAGGATCGCCTGAAAGCTCGCGCCCTTGACAATCATATCATCAGCCCCCGCCTCGATGGCGCGAGTGAGAACGTCGATCCGGTCATCCGCCGTGAGGAACAAGACGGGCATCGTTTTCAAACCCCGCCCGATCAAAGCTTCGGTGAGGGCGAACCCATCGAGCATTGGCATGTTGATATCACTCAACACCAGATCGGGGGGTGACGCGATAATCGCCTCGAGCGCGTCGGCTCCGTTTTCCGCAAAACAAACATCGTACCCCACGGCAACGAGTGCACGCGCATGGAGCTTTGCCACCAGTGGCTCATCATCCACGAGGAGAATTCGAGACGCCCCACGACCCTCGCTTGCGCTGTTTTTTAGAGCAACCATACCGAAGCAAGACCGAGAAATGTGACAAATCCAACCACATCGGTGATCGTTGTCACAAACACACTGGAGGCGACTGCAGGGTCGATCTTGAAACGGTCAAGCGCCATCGGGACAAGAACACCCGAAAAACCGGCAACCAACAAATTGATGATCATGGCAAACGCGATCACCAGACCAAGCTCAGCACTTTGAAACCAGAGCGCAGCGAGTATTCCCATGATGATCGCGAAAAGCGTACCGTTGATGGCGCTAACAATCACTTCTTTGTTCACAATCCGCATCGCATTGGATGCCGTGAGCTGGTGGGTTGCGAGCGCGCGCACCGCGACAGTCATCGTCTGGGTACCGGCATTTCCTCCCATCGAAGCCACGATCGGCATGAGAACAGCAAGGGCGACAAGTTCGGTGATCGCGCCCTCGAATACCGAAATGACAAGGGACGCAAGAATGCATGTCCCTAAATTGATCAAAAGCCAGAGAAACCGTGCCTTCGTCGTGGCAATCGCAGAGGTGTTCAAGGCGCCTTCGGTCACCCCGGCAAGCGCCAGAATGTCCTCCTCGGCCTCCTTATTGATAATCTCCAGAATGTCATCGCCAGTGATCATACCCACGAGGCGTCCGTCGTGGCCCACGACCGCCGCCGACATCATGTGATACTTATTGAACTGGTAGGCGACGTCTTCCTTGTCCATATCCACCGAGATCAGGAGCTGGTCACTCTCCATGATGTCGGAGATCAGCGTTGACCGGGGCGAACGCAAAACCAATGACAGTTTCAGCGTGCCAACGGGTTTGTATTGGGGATCAATCACAAAGATCTCCCAGAACTCGTTGGTTAGGTCCGGATTGTCGCGCAAATGGTCAAGCATCTGACCCACCGACCAATATTCAGGGACAGCAATCAGATTGCGCTGCATGATCCGCCCGGCGCTATCCTCATTGTACTGCAGCGCTTCTTCAATGACACGCCGGTCGCTTGAGGGCAGCGACGACAAAATTTCCTTCTGACGATCGTCTTCGATGTCTTCGAGGATGGCAACCGCATCATCGGTTTCGAGCTGGGTGACCGCTTCTGCCACGTCCTTGGGGGTGAGCGCCGTCAACACCTCGTCGCGGACGGTTTCATCAAGCTCGGCGATCAGCTCGGGATCGAGCTCGCTACCAAGCATCCGCACCAGCGAGGCTCGGCGTTCATTCGATAAAAGCTCGATAAGATCAGCAAGGTCAGCCACATGAAGCGGGCGGACAAGCGCCTGACAATTTTCCTCATCGTCACGGTCAAGCGCTGCCAAAACCTCACGGACATAGTCGGACCGCAAATGGGCTTCGTCGGCACTCCCGAAGGTTTCTATATCGACGGTAATGTCGTCCGCCGAGATGCCCGGAAGCGGTGATCGATTTTTGGGCCCTGCAGAACCATCTGAAGGCGGTTGCAACTGGTCTGGCATCTCACCTTCTCCTTTCGGCGTAAGGTGCAGGATCGGTATCACTGCAGGTCATCGGGCTTCCGGATGAGAGATGATACGCTTACCCTCTGAAAGCAAGCGGCATTTGCGGGAAAGTGGCATTCGTCGGCGACACCCGATCGGATGTGCTCATAACCACCCACAACGGGTTGGATGCATAGGCATTGGCATCGGTATGCGGAAGACGCATGCGCGTACAAGCACGTCGCTCGGGAGCGTGCGACGGGTGTGATGACTTAAGCCGCCTTGGGCGCATCGACGTAGTGAGAAGCGGCGTCCGCAAGCGGTTGTTTTTGCTTCTGGTTTTGTGCTCTGGACGTAGCCGATGCGGCGATTGAGGTGCAGGTAAAATCATTCCCCCACGTTTCCTGGGACGGTCCCAGTTCTGCATATTCTGGTGTGCGTGTTTTTTTCCTGAACTGAAGAAGGGGAATTTTAATGCCTATTCGAACCCAAAAGCTATCGGTGAACGATCGTCATTCTGCTCCGAATTTTTATGCTCGGTCACTGCCACATGATCGGCAAGTGAGGGACGAGGAAGTCCCACACCTCGCGCGCCGCATCCGTGGGTCGCATAAAACCTGGATCGTGCAAATTCGCCAATCTGGTCGAGTGAAAAAAGTCACATTGGGTACTTGTCAGTCGATCCCCGTGGTTCGTGCCCGAGCCATGGCGTTGGACCTGCTAAAAGCTGAACCTGTTGCTGTGCCTTTGTCAGGTGAAACGAGGGTCTCGGTCTTCGCCGACATCTTTCTGGAAGACTGTACCGGGCGATGGAAACCGGCAACCCTTCGCGGGCATAGTTATTGCCTGCGGAACCTTATTCTGCCGCACTTCGGCAAGCTTAAACTAGGTGAGATAACGCGCGGCGATGTGACGGTGTGGTTCCAGAAAGTGAAGGGAACAGATGGCAGCCGCAATCGCGCGCTGTCGGTGTTGTCTTCACTTTTCGTCCATGCCGAAATCCGTGGCCTGCGCTCG
>JBCDDR010000021.1:0-19967 GCA_039180205.1 Pseudomonadota bacterium
GTTGACGACCTGGCGGCAACCCGCCCCGACGGTCCGCCCATGAGTTTCGCGCGGACCTCTTCGGGCAGATCACCAAATCCCCCAACGAATTCTTCAGCACCGGCCTGCCCGTCGAGCACCAAAACCGATGTCACGAGATTATCGAGAAAAGCCCGGTCGTGGCTCACCAGAATGAGCGTGCCTTCAAAACTGGCGAGCTGCTCTTCCAACAATTCGAGCGTGTCGAGATCCAGATCATTGGTAGGCTCATCAAGCACAATCAGGTTCGCAGGCCGCGCCAATGCGCGGGCGAGTAACAAGCGGTTTTGTTCGCCGCCAGACAGTTTATCGGCAGGTTGCCGCGCAACCTTAGGATCGAAGAGGAATGACTTCAAATAACTCGTAACGTGGGTGCGGACCCCGCGCACATCGATCCATTCATTCCCATCGGCAAGCACATCTTCAACCGTGGCCCCGGGCGCAATTCGCGCACGTTTTTGGTCGATCAACAGCGGTTGCCACTGCGTACCCTTTGTGACGCGACCGGTATCGGGCTCGATCTCCCCCATCATCAACTTGATCAGGGTTGATTTGCCAGCACCATTTGGGCCGACGATCCCAATCCGTTCGCCGCGCTGCAGCGTGAGCGACAAATCCCGAATGACAGTCTTTTGGCCAAAGGACTTGGAAACAGCTTCGGCAACCAGTACCCGCTTACCCGACCCGCTTGCTTTTCCGATTTCAATCGCTGCTGTTGTGGGGCCGCTCGGCCTCGCCCGCCGCTCTTCTCTGAGTGCCAAGACTTTGCGCAATCGTCCCTGATTGCGTTTCCGCCGCGCGGTAACCCCGCGAAGCATCCAGCGCTCTTCCTGTTTCAGGTGTTGATCGAGCCTGGCGGCATGTGCAGCTTCCTCTTCAGCGACTTCGGCCTCCCAGGTTTCAAAGGCTGAAAACCCCTGTCGTCGAAAGCGGGCAATACCGCGGTTGAGCCACAACATGCTGGTGGTAAGCCGTGTCAGGAAGGCGCGATCATGACTGATCAAAATATACGCCCCCCGGTGCGCTGCGAGCCGCGCCTCAAGCCATCCGATCGCGGCGAGATCAAGATGGTTCGTCGGCTCATCAAGCAACAGAAGGTCGTGATCCCATACCATCGTTTGGGCCAGCGACACCCGGCGCATCTCGCCACCCGAAAGCCCCTTGGCGGTTCGGCTGGTATCGATCCCGAGCGCCGCAGCCGCCTCTTCGACGCGATAAATCTCATCGCGCGCATGGGGGGGCAATCCTTCGGCAATAATCGTGGCGATCTGTTTTTCGGGGTCATAAGTCGGCGATTGTTCTAGATATCCGACCGACAGGCCGGGATCGGCGTATCTCGTACCCTTGTCGGCTTCTGTCCGCCCCGCGATATGGCGTAACAGCGTTGACTTCCCCGACCCATTGCTTCCCACGAGGGCGAGCCGGTCACGCGGTTCAATGACAACGTTGACATCGCTGCATAATTTACGCTCGGCAATGGCAAGTTCGGTATCGTGAAGTGTGAGGATAGGTGCCATGTACAGCTCGGTTCCCATGCGCGTCAGAGACCCACGTGTCCACGCAGTCTCGGATATTCATTCGCTATTCAGACGATTTTGCCTAAGAGCACAACTCTAAGCTTGCGTCGTGTGGTGACCTGCGCCAATCAGTTGGGATAACAAGATCGGCAGGCAGGGCATTTAGGTCGGCTGTCTTGGAAGGTGGGGTCTCTTTTGAAAAGATAATTCGTCTTTGTCGTCAGGCAGATGGAAACGGCTGCGCCAATTCACAAAGACGTTGAAGACTGCGGGATTTGGATTTGCGAATGCTTGTCAGTTGGAAATTAGGACGAACGGCTCGGGGGGGCTGGTGGTCGCGCGGATCACGGCTCTGTGTGCTATTGGTTTCGATCCTGTTCGGCTTGGGGTTTGGTTTTGACGCCAAGGACGCGACGATTTCCGCCGTCGCGGCGCATGCACAATCATCCGACCAGGACCGTGCGCTCAAGGCACGTCAGGAAGGGATCATGCCCTATGGCCGCATTGTTCGTATGATCGAAGATAAATACGGCGGTCAGGTGGTGAACCAACGGCTTGAGGAACGTCGTAAGGCCCCGAATTGGATTTATCGTCTGACAATGCGGATGCCCGACGGTAAAATCAAACGGGTCGAGGTTGATGCCACATCGGGACGCGTGCTGAGAGAGAGCGGGTAAAGCGCAACGAGTGGACACTGGGTGGTTTGATTCCTATTTGCTACCCTACACAGCAAGAGGGAGGCCGATGCGGGTATTGGTTGCAGAAGATGAGGTTGATCTCGCGGAGCAGATCAAAACCGCCCTTGTCCATTCAGGGTATGCGGTGGATGTGGCCCCGAACGGCGAAGAGGCCGAATTTCTAGGCGAAACCGAAACCTACGACGCGGTGGTGCTCGATCTCGGATTGCCGATCAAAGATGGTGTCAGTGTTCTTGAAAGCTGGCGTGCGGATGATCACCGTATGCCTGTGCTGATTTTGACGGCGCGCGACACGTGGACGGACAAGGTCGAAGGATTGGATGCGGGCGCCGATGATTATCTAACGAAGCCCTTCAAGATGGAGGAGCTGTTGGCGAGGCTGCGAGCCCTCATCCGTCGGTCGAAGGGTGTTGTGAGTTCAGAAATCAGCTGTGGCCCCGTTGTGGTCGATACCCGGTCGGGCCGGGTGACCGTTGATGGCAATTCGGTCAGGCTGACCGCCCAGGAATTCAAGCTGTTAAGTTATTTGATGCATCACCAGGGTGAGGCGGTTTCCCGCACCGAGCTGACCGAGCATATCTATGATCAAGATTTTGATCGCGATTCCAACACCATTGAGGTGTTTGTAAACCGTATCCGCAAGAAACTGGATACCCAGATCATTCATACCGTACGTGGGCTTGGCTATCGGCTTGAGGCGCCTTGATGGCGAGCCGGACTGACAAGCTTGTCCTGCCAAAGTCTGCGGCGCCGCAGCAGCGGGCCGAGCGCGGCGCGAAGGCTGGCGATCTCCCTAAAAGTGGAATGAACACGGACGAAGGCACCCACCGGGGTGATAGCCGACCCGATTGGTTTCGGTCGCTTTCGGTCCGCCTTCTCATTCTCGCGAGCTTATATATCGTCGCGGTTCTCGTTGGAGGTGGCATTTATATCTCGCAAGCGCTTGAAGGGTATGTGCGCGCAAACTTTGATCGCACGCTCATCCAGGAACTCGACGTCATGATCGGCGCAACCGAAGTGAGCGAGGACGGTGATATCCGCTTCACCCGCGCACTCGGAGACCAACGTTTTTTTGAGCCCTATTCGGGTTGGTACTGGCAGGTGAATGTGGGGAATAAGGCCCCTTTTCGGTCGCGGTCATTGTGGGATTTTGAGATCGTCAACCACTTTGACGGCACCTTCATCGAGCCTGTCGTGTTGCCAAGCACCGGGCCTGATGGCCAACAGCTGCGAATTGCCATCAGAGATATCCAGCTCCCTGAGTTCTCCCAAACATCGCGGTACTTTGTGGCTGGTGACGTCGCGGAAATCCGTCAGCAGGTGAGACAGTTTGGACGGATCCTTGCATTCGCGCTTGGCGGACTTGGGATTGGCTTGATGGTGGCACTTGGTACGCAAATCCTGTTCGGCCTTCGCCCGCTGCGCGATGTGCGTTTCGACCTGGCCCAGGTTCGCGAGGGTTCGGCCCGCCGCCTTCGTGGGCGCCACCCTGCGGAAATCACACCGTTGGTTGACGAAATCAATGGCTTGATTGCCCACAATGAAGAGCTGATCACCCGCGCGCGAACACATGCCGGTAACCTTGCGCACGCGCTGAAAACCCCCCTTGCTGTGATGGGAAATGATATCGAGGCTGTCGAAGATCCCGTTGCGCGAGACCGGTGTGAGAAGCAGCTACAACTGATGAAGCGTACCATTGATTATCATTTGGCGCGTGCCCGCGCCGCTGGCAAAAGCCGCGCCCATGTGGGGGCACTGAAGGTGATGCCGGTCTTAAAAACGCTTTGCCGGGTTATGGAAAGCCTGTTTGCCGAGCGTGGGGTTCAGTTTCATTTAACGGGGGATGACAGCCTCGCTTTTGCCGGGGAACGCGAAGATCTGGAAGAAATGATGGGCAACCTGATGGAAAATGCTGGCAAATGGGCGCGGTCAGAGGTTCAGGTTCGGGTTTCGACAGGTGATGACGGTAGGCTTTCGATTGTGATTGACGATGATGGATCGGGAATCCCGGAGGAAGAACGCACATTGGTTTTCGACCGAGGCCGTCGGATTGATGAGACCGTTCCCGGCTCGGGCCTCGGCCTTGCGATTGTCGCCGATGTCGCTGAGCTTGTTGGTGGTGCCGTCACTCTTAGCAAAAGCCCATTGTTGGGCGGATTGCGGGCCTGCCTGAGCCTGCCCATCGCACGGTGCTAACCCGCGACCCTGTTGGGGTCCTGAGCCCTAGCGCGGCGGCGAGGCCTTGCTCACTGTAAGCCATGACGCAAACGTAAGCGCCAGCCAGCCGATTAAAAGACAAACACCCCCGATAGGTGTCAGCCAATGGAAATTGCCCAGACTGCCGCTTCCGTTGATGGCAAGCCAATAAATCGTTCCGCAGAATAACAACATCCCCATCAGGAAAGTGACGCCCGAGAGCAGCGCACTCGGCTTCGCCCGCGCTGTCAGATAGGGCCAAACCGCGCCAATCCCGATGAGGGCGAGCGCATGCGCGACATGAAACTCAATGGCTTGATCGAAAAGTTGAGTTGCCCATGGGTCAAGTTTGCCCTTCAGCCGATGTGAGCCAATGGCCCCCATCCCGACCGCCAAAAAGCCATTGAAAGCCCCGAGCGCCATAATCCTCGCGGGTATCCGTTCCATCGCCGCTCCTTTCGTCAATCCACTCAAATGAGAATGCTAACGAATGGACTTTGATAAACGCAACAGGAGTGAAGCCGCGGCGGGTGCGTCGTGATTGTGATCGGGGTTAAGTTGCATCAGCATGTTTGCGTGTAACCGCAGGCCGCGGTGCGCCCACATCTGGTAGCTTGCCTCCAGATCAAGTGCCCGCCCGGTAGGCGCCAGGCCCAGTCGGTCGCTGGAAAAAACGCTTTTATTCTCACGAAAAGCGGTCGGAATTGTTAGCCTTGCGTCACCGCGATCAACCCTGAGCGGCTGGGAAATCGCGAAGGCAAGCGCGTCTCCGCTCGAGAAAAGATCGGATTTGGCAAGCGATACGGCGAAACTCGAACTTCTGATTGTACCAACGTTCGTGATAAGGCTATTGCGCGCCGCATCAACTTCGGTTTGGCCGCGCATCAACCGTCCGGACATGAGCCAGCCATCGCCGAAATCGAACTCCGCGCCCAGCGCCAGGTACCGGGTATGGGCACCCTCCCCCAGTTGGAAAGCACCCGATGTACGCGATCCCAGAACTTGATCGCGTTCAACGATGACACCCAAATCGAGTCCCAGCCTGAGGCCCCCGAAACGCCGTGCAAACCCAATCTCGCTTTGGCTCCGGTCGGCTTGGTCAAACCGGATCGCGCTGTTGACGGTGAGGCCCGTCAAAACGTCCGCCTGTCGGGTTCCATGCCCGCCACGAAAGCTGATATCGAACCGCCCGATCGACTGGGAAACCGCGATATTGGCACCATCACCCATGGCGAGGTCAAGCGCGGCTCCCTCGGTGCCCCGCGCAAGAAATCCATTAAGGGGAGCGCCGATGGGGCGAGCCGCCGGCAGCTGGCCAAGCGAACCACCGCTTACCATTGCGAAAGAGAGCCCGCCATCCGTCACACCGGTAAACGACATCTGGGTGGATACATCATGCGCGAATGACTGGAACCAGGGGCTGAGCGGGCTCTGGTGACCAAAGCGTTCGGCATCCTGCGCATTGTTTCCCGGTAAGGTGGGATTCGAACGAAAGGCGGTGAACCCGAAGCGCATATTTTCGGTGATCGATAGCGAGGCGCGGCTCATCCGTTGATCATTGAGCGCAATCGAATCGAGATCAGGCGATGAAGTGGTCGTCACGCTTTGCCGCGAAAAGTCACCCAAATAGGCACGGCCAAAACGGTCACGAAAGGCAATTTCTGAGAAGTGGCTGTCGCGGACCGGGTTTCGGCCAAACGCAGCCCCCCATTGCATTCCTGATTGGGTTCCGTCGGCCGCGCCCTCATCATCTTCGCCATCACCCTCGGTGTCGTTTTCTGACGATGAGTCAGCGGTTTCGATCATTTGCTCGCCGATTGGTGCGAGAGCCGCCCCCACATCGATCAATCCATGACCATAAATGGCATCAACCCCGGCGATCCCGCGGTCCTCCGCCGAAACCTTTATGATTTCAAGGACGTCCTGCGGCGAAAGCTCGGGAGAGGCTGACAGTATGAGCGCTGCCAGACCGGCTACCTGCGGGGCAGCAAAGGATGTGCCCGACCAAAGTGCAGAGCCGCCATTGATATCGAGCGAACGAATACGAATGCCCGGCGCAACAACATAATTTTCCGCCTCCTCGCCAGCGCGGTTGGAAAAGTCTGCGATCTGACCGAGGCTATCCGTCGCACCGGCGATAATCACACCGCCCAGCGCCGAAGGGTCACTGGCAACCCGGGTGAACCCATCGGGGTCGGCCTCCGAATCATTCCCTGCCGACATCACAACCCCGGCGCCAGCGCGAACCGCCCGTTGGATTGAACTCCGAACGCTGTTCGAGACTCCGCCGTCACCGCCGCCGAGCGAAATGTTTATGATCCGTGCGCCGTTTTCGACCGCATAGTCTATCCCCCGCGCGATATCGCTGCTGAAGTGCGAACATCCATCGTCTGAACAGCTTCCAGGATCATCGGTGCGCGAAATCACGAGCTTTGAATCAAAGGCAACGCCATGACGGCCAATTCCGTTACGAACCGAGGCAACGACCCCGGCGACCGCTGTGCCGTGGCCGTCTTCATCATCTGCGCCGAGCGAAAACGCTGCCAGGTTGCGGCTCGCCACTATGTTTTCTGCGAGATCAGGATGGTCAAGGTCCGCCCCTGAGTCGATAATGCCGACAATCACACCCTCACCGGTGACACCACTTTCGTACGCCGGGATCGCATTAATCAATGACAAGCCGGTACTGCGGCGGAACTCGGCGGTATTGAACCCCTCTTCGACAGGGGGCGGAGGCGGCGGCGGTGGGGGCAGTGTGGCGGGCGCCGCGGGTGTCGGTGCGGGCGACGAACCACCCCCGCCGCAGGCAGAAAGGCTCGCGGTCAGAACCAGTGCCCACGCGGCAGTCCGAAAATTTTTACTCAACTGAACCACCTTCGCGCTTCATCTTACGCTTCAATTCCAATGGCCGACCCAGGGCATTTCATCAGTCGCGCTCTATCCGCCCAGACTCGTGATAGAATTGCTTTAATATTTTCCGAATCGACGGACCCTCAAACAGTAACGACTGAGGCCCTGCCACCATAGTGATCGATTGAGAGCCCGGTAAGCCGGTTACCTTTGAGTCAGTCTGGTTTGAAAAAGCGCGGAAATTATGAACCGGATACAAGTTTACCAGGGTTCATAATGTTATGCGGATCAATCGCCGCCTTAATCGCCTTCATGGTGGCGATATGGGCGGGTGATTTGAACTTCGGCAAAATGCCAACCTTCATCTGGCCAATCCCATGCTCGGCGGAAATCGAACCCCCCAGACTGTCCACAATCTCGTAAACGAGCGTGTGCACCTCATCTTCGCGCGCGAGAAATGCCTCGGCCGCCATGGCTTCCGGCTGCGAAATGTTGAAGTGGATATTGCCATCGCCGATGTGGCCGAAGGGCACCGGACGTGCGCCGGGAATGAGTTCGACAACAGCCCGCGATGCCTTGGTGATGAATTCGGAGATCGCACTGATCGGCACCGAGATGTCGTGCTTGATTGAAGCCCCCTCCGCCTTTTGCGCTGCCGAAAAATGGTGTCTTACATTCCAGAGCGCGCGCGCCTTCGCGACAGTATCGCCGATAACAGCATCAGCAATCAGACCCTCGTCAAACGCCCGAGTTAATAACCGCTCCATCGCTGCGCTCAATGCCGCATACCGCTGGGGCGAGGCAAGATCAATCAGTACCATCCAGGGTGGCGGCGTCGCAAACGGCTGCACCGCAGCGGGGATGTGGCGCAATACGAGATCGACACCGTTGCGCGGCATCAACTCGAAGGCTGTCACAAGGTCGCCGGTAAGTTCACGCGCGAGCCCCATAAGGGCCACCGCATCACGAGGATTGGCGATCGCTGCAAGCGCGGTCGCCTGCGACCGGTTTGCGGGCATGAGTTTGAGCGAAGCGGCGGTGATGATGCCCAGCGTGCCTTCGCTACCGATAAAGAGCTGCTTCAGATCATACCCGGTATTGTCTTTGCGCAAGGCACTTAGATCATCAAGCCGCGTTCCGTCGGGCAACACAACCTCGAGGCCTAAGACGAGATCGCGCATATTGCCATATTTAACCACATGCACCCCGCCCGCGTTGGTCGCGATCAGCCCGCCGATCTGTGCCGACCCTTCTGACGACAAAGACATCGGAAAAAGCCGTTCAGCCTCGGTCGCAGCGTCCTGCACATCGGCCAGAACAGCACCGGCATTCACGACCATCGCATAATTTTCCGGATCAATTGATCGGACGCCGGTCAATCGCGACAGGTTGATGACAACCGCGGCACCACTGTCATCGGGCATGGCACCACCGACCAGACCCGTATGCCCGCCCTGCGGGACAACCGGAATATGAAACTCGTGTGCCGTGCGCAGGATCGACTGGACCTGAACTGTGTCCGCAGGCCGCAAGACCATTGCCGCCGCCCCATGATACCGACCCCGCCATTCGGTGAGGAAGGGCGCTGTATCCTCGTCACCCGAAAACCAGTTTTTTGGGCCGACAGCACGACGCAAGCGTTCCCACGCCTCTGCTGGTACGGGCGGGCGGGCAGCCTTCGTCGGCTCAATCCCCTTTGATATCGCTGGGCTGTTGCTCATCGGCGCGAAAATGAAGCCCCCGGCAAACGAATGCAAGCCTTCTCATGGGAAACCGCGGGCCGAGAGATTAATTATATCGGAAAAGAAACAAACTCGCGTTCAGTTAGGCGTCATTTTCCTGGGGTGTAATCGTTGCGGCGCGCGTTAGGCGATCGTTGATCGCGATGCCAATGCCGCGCGCCGGGATGGGGGCAACGGCGATGGCTGCCTTATTTGAGGCTTCGCCCTCGCGCAGGGCTGCAAACAATCGGCTCGCTGCCTGAACAAGATCGCCGCGCGGCGAGAGGTTCAAATGTCCTTCATAGGCCCCAAACCCGATCATGAACTCGTTCTCTTCGGGGATCGTTGCCTCAAGCCGGACGGGGCAGGTTGGGGCGTAATGCCGCGCAAGCTGGCCTGGCGCCGTGATCGCATCGTCGTTGCTGCGCACGCGCGGCGCTCGGCCGATGACTTCAGCAATATCATCGCTATTGATGCTGCCTGGTCGCAAGATGATCACCTCACCCGCAACGAAGCCGATAATCGTTGATTCGATACCAATGGCGGCTGCGCCCCCTTCCAAAACGAGCGCGACATCGTCCTCGGTAAAGGCCTCGGCAACATCGCGGGCGCGCGTCGGGCTCAAGGCGGTTGAAGGATTGGCAGAGGGCGCGGCCACCGGACACCCCATTTCATGGAGAACCTGACGCGTCACAGCATGTGCCGGGGCCCGGACGGCAAGTGTGGGGAGCCCTGCACTCACCAGATCATGAACCGCGAGCGAAGGATCTTCTTTTTGCGGGAGAACGAGTGTCAGCGGTCCCGGCCAATAGGCCTCAGCCAGCGCTTTTGCCTCTGCTGGCAGATCAACAATGCGGTCTGCCATCGCAAGGCCCGTTACATGGCAGATGAGCGGGTTGAAACTGGGGCGGCCTTTGACCGAAAAGATCCGCGCCACTGCCTTGCCATTGGCGGCATCCGCCGCGAGGCCATAGACGGTTTCAGTGGGGAGCCCAACGAGATCACCCGCTTGCAAGGCCCGAACGGCGGCGAGGATCGATTGTGGGGACCGCGGAAGAATGGGTATTGGCATTTGTGTTCCATAGCAAAGTCGTGAGGCGGGGCCAAGCCGCTGGTTTTCCGGAGGGTGAGGGCTTGCCATCGGCTCTGGGAAGCCGCTAAATCAGATGAAAGCCTGCCTGACCCCAGAATGAAACCGCAAGCGAGATGAAATATGGCCTATCCCCCCGTTGCAGAAGGCATTCTGCCACTCGTCGGACAAACCCCGCTTGTCAAGTTGAAGGCTGTTTCAGAAGCCACTGGATGCACAATCCTCGGGAAAGCCGAGTGGATGAACCCGGGTGGATCGGTCAAAGACCGTGCCGCGCATTTCATTATCCAGGATGCTATGGAAAAAGGCGAGCTTACCCCGGGCGGTACGGTGGTTGAAGGAACCGCTGGCAACACAGGTATCGGCCTTGCCACGGTTGGAAACGCATTGGGCTTGAAAACGGTGATCGTGATGCCCGAAACCCAATCTCAGGAAAAAATTGATACACTGCGCGCGCTCGGGGCCGAACTCATTCTGGTTCCACCGGCGCCTTATAAAAGCCCCGCGCATTTTGTGCATACATCAAGGCGGATCGCGGAAGAGCGTGAGGGTGCGATCTGGGCCAATCAGTTCGATAATACCGCCAACCGAATGGCGCATATTCAAACCACCGCGCCCGAGATTTGGGAGGGAACCCACGGCAAGGTCGATGGCTTCACCTGCGCTTGCGGCACGGGCGGCACGCTCGCTGGTGTCGGCATGGGCCTGAAGGAGCGGAATGGCAATATCAAGATCGCCCTTACCGATCCGATGGGGGCATCGCTTTATCATTATTTCGCGAATGGTGAATTGAAAGCGGAAGGGACATCGATCGCAGAGGGGATCGGCCAATCACGGATTACAGCAAATCTGGAAGATGCACCGGTGGATATGGCGTTTCAGGCGAGCGATGAAGAGGGACTGCCGATTGTCTTCGATCTCATGCAGCACGAGGGGCTTTGTTTGGGGCTTTCCTCGGGCATCAATGTGCTGGGTGCCGTTAAAATGGCCAGAGAGATGGGGCCGGGTCATACCATTGTGACGATCCTGTGCGACAGCGGCATGCGGTATTTGAGCCGAATTTTCAACCCTGCGTTCCTGCGCGAGAAAGGCCTGCCAACCCCGCCTTGGATGTCGAATTAAAAGCCGATCTTCCCCGCACGCGAGGCGCTAACCTCGCGGGCTCCCCGACCAGCGTTGTGCCGTCTCCTCTTCAGCGAAAGCGGCCTCTTCAACCTCATTTTCAATCGATGCAATCCGCTCCTTCAGCCGCTCAACTTCGCACTTGAGTGCCGCAACACGATTTTGTTCGGGATCGATTTGATCGCATGGGGTGCCGTAAGCGACGAAGGATTTTGCGGCGACGTCGCCATCGACCAGCATAATACGCCCCGGAATACCGACGACAGTTGCCCCCTCGGGAACAGCCTTTGTGACGACTGAGTTTGCGCCGATCCGCGCTTTTGGACCGATAATGATCGGACCCAGAACCTGCGCGCCGGCACCGATGATCACCCCGTCGCTCAGCGTCGGGTGGCGTTTACCGCTTTCGTTCACAGGGTCTACCCCGCCCAGGGTAACACTATGATAAAGCGTCACATCATCGCCGATCTCGGCGGTTTCGCCGATTACAACCCCCATGCCATGGTCAATAAACAACCGCCGCCCGATGGTTGCGCCAGGGTGAATCTCAATCCCCGTCACGAACCGATTGATCTGCGATATGTATCGACCAATGAAGTGCAGATTGTGGTTCCAGAACCAGGCGGCAAGTCGGTGTAACAGCATCGCGTGCACACCCTGATACAAGAGCGCGACTTCCCAGCGATTGCGGGCCGCCGGATCGCGCATGCGGATGCTATCCAGATAATCGCGGGCGCGTGAAAAAACTGCCATAATGCTTATCTCGATCGTCGCTATCTTAACCGTTGATCCAAATCGGAGAGATCGAATGTGCGGACACGGTACGTCACGCACGCCTGGCCTTTCGACAGAACGACCCCCTCATTTTTGTCAATATAGTCGGAATGTCAGGGGTCAGCAAGCCGAGCCCATCGAAAGCAACTTTCTCGGCGCTCACAAATACTTGATATAATTGGTTCGGTCGGATGCATAGGGCTTGCTTGTCTGTCCGTGATCGTCTTGAATGATGCCTCAAACCCAGGCGGGTCACCGCTGCCTTCAGCGCAACTTCCTGATAAAACAAAGGCTTAATCGGATATGTGGAAACGATGGTCCGCGATGAAACTGTGGGTTCGCGTGCTGATTGGGTTGATCGCGGGCATTTTGCTGGGCATTGTTTTGGGCCCTGATGCCGCCTTTGTTAAACCGATCGGCGATATTTTTATCCGCCTGATCAAGATGTTGATGGTGCCGCTGATCTTCCTGTCGTTGGTCACCGGCGTCACGTCGATGGGTGATACCGCCCGCATGGGCACGATTGGCATCAAGACAATCGCGGTTTATCTAGTCACAACAACGGTCGCGGTGACATTAGGCCTGGTTTTCGCAACACTTTTCAAGCCCGGGGTTGGGGTTGATACCGCGGGCATGTCCTCGGATGTGGCGAAGCCGGAAGGCACCATCAGCGCCGTCGATCTGTTTGTGAACATCGTCCCCATCAATCCGGTGGAGGCCATGGCGGACGGAAACGTTCTGCAGGTCATTTTCTTCGCGCTTCTTATAGGTGTCGCCCTTGTCGCCATGGGAGATAAGGTTGATGGGCTGAAACGCGCATTCGATCAGGGTGCCGAGCTCATGTATAAAGTCACCTATTGGGTGATGGAGACGGCACCGTTCGGCGTGTTCGCGCTGATTGCCTGGGCTGTGGGCACCAAAGGCGCGCAAGTGATTGAAAGCTTTGGGTGGCTGACAATCACGCTCTATCTCGCGTGCCTCTGCCATATCCTGATCGTAAGTTTTGTGTTTGTGAAAGGCTATGCGCGCCTGCCAATCAAACGCTTTTTCGGCGGTATTCGTGATGCGCAGCTCGTATCATTCTCAACCGCGACCAGCTCGGGTACATTACCGGTGACACTTTCCTGTATGCAGGAAAACCTGGGCGTATCCCGCTCGGTTTCCAGTTTCGTGCTGCCGATTGGGGCCACCATGAATATGGACGGCACAGCGATTTATATGGGGATCGTGGCGCTGTTTACCGCGCAGGCGTTCGGGGTAGACCTTTCTTTTGGGGCTTACCTCACCATTATTTTGACCGGGACACTCGCATCGATCGGGGCGGCTGGCATTCCGAGTGCCGGGTTAATTCTGATCCCCGTTGTGCTCGCCTCGGTCGGGTTGCCCGACGGCATCGTTGCGCTGATTTTCCCGATAGACCGCTTGCTCGATATGATGCGCACAGCGACCAACGTGACGGGGGATTGCGTTGTTACAACCGTGGTCGCGAAAACGGAAAACGAGATCGATGAAGATGTTTTCCGGTCCCCGGCTACGGTTTAGGTGACTGGCTTTTGACGCGCCGCGCAGAGGGAATGGCTCGAGTTGCTCGCGACAGTCCGCGACACCTAAAAAATGACGGCTGGGCCGATTTTTTTGGCCGAGATCACTGAGGGAGCGCTGTGCCGAGATAGTTGACGCTGGTGTCGCCGCTCAATTGCCAGCCCTTGCCGATGGGATTTAAGGTCATCCCTGCAAAATCAGTCGCCTGAAAGCCCGCTGCCACAAGATGCGTTCGCATCTCATCAGGCGTGATGAACTGGCGCCAATTGTGCGTTCCACGCGGCAACCATCCAAGAATATATTCGGCCCCTACGATCGCCATCGCATAGGAACGCGCTGTACGGTTGAGCGTCGATACCGCCATGATCCCGTCATCATTCAAAAGAGTTCGACAGGTTTTGAGGAAGAGCTCAACATCGGCGACATGCTCGATCACCTCCATATTGATGATGACGTCAAACGTCGCACCTTCCTCGACGAGCGTTTCGGCCTGGTCATTCCGGTAGGTAATCGACAATCCAACCGCCTCAGCATGCGTTGACGCTGCGCGGATGGCTTCACTGCTCGCGTCCACACCGGTAACGTCGGCACCAAGACGCGCCATCGGCTCGCAAAGCAAACCGCCGCCACAGCCAATGTCGAGAATACGCAGTCCATCAAGGGGGTTTTTCGTACGTCCGTCGCGGTTGAAATGATCACAGAGGGTATCGCGGATGTAAGTGAGCCGCGTGGGATTTAACTCATGAAGCGGACGAAACGGGCCTTTCGCGTCCCACCACCGCGCGGCAATCGCGTCAAAACGGGCAATATCGGCGTTATCGACGCTCGTTGGTTGTGCAACTTCCACCATCTTTTAAGCCCTCCTTCACCTGACCGGGTCCCTCATTTGCGCATACGCGGTCTGTGCTGCGAGATCAAATCATCCAATGCCGCACATGAGCTTGGCTGCGGGCCAGCGCTCCCCAAACTAATCCAGTCTTGCGCAGGATTGGCCCGGCGTTTAAGGGTGGCAGGACATTTCAGGGCGCGTGGATCACGCGGGTGTCCCCGGTTTAAGAAAAAGGTCAAAGGCGGCCATGGCCCGCATCGTGCAAAAATTTGGTGGCACCTCTGTGGGCGACATTGAGCGGATGCATCAGGTTGCTGAACGTGTTGCACGCGAAGTGCATGACGGCCATGAAGTTGCCGTTGTGGTATCTGCAATGGCGGGCACGACCGATCAGTTGGTCGGATTCGCGCGGTCTGCCAACCCGATCCATGATGCGCGCGAATATGATACTGTCGTCTCGGCAGGTGAGCAAATCACCGCGGGCTTGCTCGCATTGATCCTGCAAAAGATGGAGATCAACGCCCGTTCGTGGCTCGGCTGGCAGATCCCCGTTCAGACCTCGGGGGTTCATGGGGCCGCGCGGATCCGTGAAATTCATTCGGAGGACCTGCGCACGCGCCTTGCCGACAAACAGGTTGCCGTCGTGGCGGGCTTTCAGGGTATTGGCCCCGATAACCGTGTGACCACTCTCGGTCGGGGGGGGTCGGATACGTCCGCGGTTGCACTTGCGGCGGCGCTCGATGCCGACCGCTGTGACATCTACACCGACGTCGACGGGGTCTATACAACCGACCCCCGGCTTGTCGATAAAGCACGCAAGATCGACCGGATCACCTATGAAGAGATGCTCGAGATGGCGTCGCTTGGGGCCAAGGTTTTACAGACGCGGTCTGTTGAACTGGCGATGAAAAAGAATGTAAGGCTTCAGGTGCGCTCAACCTTTTCTGACGCGCCCGGTACCTTGATCGTCGATGATGGAGAGGTTGTGGAAGAAGAACTTGTCACCGGTCTTGCCCATTCGCGGCACGAGGCGAAGGTAACGCTTTTGGGGGTCGACGACCGGCCCGGGCGTTCTGCCGCGATTTTCGGACCCCTTGCCGAGGCAAATATCAACGTTGATATGATTGTTCAGAATATTGCGCCTGAAGGTCAGATTACCGATGTCACATTCACGGTGCCCGAAGCCGACCTTGCCCGAACGATCGAAGTGATCGAAGCGGCAGGTGATGAATTGACTTACGAACGAATGATTTCGGACGCGGGCGTGACAAAGATTTCGGTGATCGGCGTTGGCATGCGCAGCCATGCGGGGGTCGCGCTCAAAATGTTTCGGGCGCTTGCAGAGCGCGGCATCAACATTCTGGTGATTTCGACATCGGAGATTAAAATCTCCGTTCTTATTGACGACGCCTACACAGAGCTTGCGTTGCGCGCGCTCCACACTGCTTATGGACTTGATGATGGCTGAAACTCTGACTGCTCCCACCCCCGATGTGCAGGATTTTGATCGCCTTGACCAGCTGATGGCCAGGGGGACCGTATTCCTGGGGACGCGCTATGCGATTTTGGGGGGCGCCATGACCTGGGTGTCGGAACGCAATCTCGTTTCGGCAATTTCAAATGCAGGCGGCTTCGGGGTCATCGCTTGCGGTTCAATGACACCTGACCTGCTGACGAGTGAAATTGCCGCCACCCAGGCGATGACAACCAAGCCTTTCGGTGTCAATCTGATCACAATGCATCCTAATCTTGAGGACCTGATCGATATTTGTATCGATGCGAAGGTTGGCCACATTGTGCTTGCGGGCGGGGTCCCTTCTGCGCAGTCGATTGCGCGGGTCAAAGACGGCGGTGCAAAGCTCATTTGTTTTGCCCCGGCGCTTGCGTTTGCGAAAAAACTCGTGCGATCCGGGGTCGATGCCCTGGTGATTGAGGGGGCTGAAGCTGGCGGCCATGTGGGCCCGGTATCCACAGCCGTCCTGGCACAGGAAATTCTTCCGCACATTGATCAGGTGCCGGTCTTTGTCGCCGGCGGTATTGGGCGCGGCGAAGCGATGGCAAGCTATCTGTTGATGGGCGCATCGGGCGTGCAACTCGGCACGCGCTTTGTCTGTGCCCATGAGTGTCAGGCGCATCCGGCATTCAAAAAAGCATTCAGACGCGCCCCCGCAAGAGATGCGGTGACCTCGGTCCAATTGGACAGCCGGTTTCCGGTCATCCCCGTCCGCGCGCTGAAAAACGCTGCGACCGAGGCCTTTAATACGTGCCAGCGAGAGGTAATCGAGGCTTTTACAAAGGGCGAACTCAGCCAATCAGAGGCGCAGCTTCAGATCGAACACTTTTGGGCCGGTGCATTGCGTCGCGCGGTGGTCGATGGCGATATCGAGAATGGCTCGGTAATGGCCGGACAAAGCGTCGGCATGGTGAAATCGGAACAATCAACCGAAGAGATCATTGCCGAGCTTATCGATGATGCCGCTCGTTTCCTTGCCGGGTAGCCAAGGCCAGACAGGGTAGCGGCTCACAAATTCTGTCGGAACTTTTCCTGTTTGGTGAAGTTTGCAGGATCAGCACATTCTTCGGGGTGCCGAGACCAATTCCGCCTCGGGCATGGTTTGCGTGCTGCGCCCGACTATGCTTTTATTGTTAAAACCAAAAGTACAACGTCCCGCTCACGCATAACATGCGGGCTTCCATAGAAACACAATCACCACAGGTAATGGTCCGACGTGAGCACCCAACCCTCTGCCAATCGATCCGCGCCCCGCGCGCTGATACGTCAGCTGCATGGACTGATGGCGGAGCGCGGCGATGCTGAGGCAAAGCTGCGGTTTGTCGTGCACGAGATTGCGGGCAAGATGCGTACCGAGGTTTGCTCGATCTATATATTAAGTGCCCCTCGTGAACTTGAGCTGTTTGCAACCCAGGGGCTCGCGCAATCGGCGGTTCACCAGACACGCATGCGGTTTGGCGAAGGGCTTGTCGGCCACATTGCCGAGCGACGTGTCCCGCTCAACCTGCCCGACGCAAAAGCAAACCCCCTTTTCTCATATCGCCCCGAAACCGAGGAGGATGTGTATCAATCTTTCCTCGGGGTCCCGATTATACGCTCCGGAATTGTGCTTGGGGTCTTGAGTATTCAGACGTTCGACCAACGCCGGTTTCATAGCGAAGAGGTTGAAGCGCTGCAAACCGTTGCGATGGTGCTGGCCGAGCTTCTCACCCAGACGGGCCTCATTGATATCGGCCAGGCGCGTAAGGGGCTTAGCCGTTCAACCGAGGCGACGACGCTGCGCGGGCTTGCGCTGGTCGATGGTGTCGCGCAGGGCGCTGCGGTCTTTCATCAGCCGCAAGTTGAAATCGACCATATGGTCGCCGAGGACATTGAGCACGAGCGCGAACGGGTGACCGATGCCTTTCGCAAAATGCGTGCGCAGATCGATCGTATCATGGCCGCATCCGATATCGGGCACACGGGCGAACACCGGGATATTCTTGAAACCTATAAGATGTTTGCCTTTGACGAAGGTTGGGTGGCGCGCATCAATCAGGCGATTGATACCGGGCTGACAGCGGAAGCTGCAATCGACCGGGTGCAGCAACGAACGCGCAACTCGATGCAGAAGACCAAAGATCCCTACCTGCTTGAGCGCCTCCACGATCTCGATGATCTCGCTAACCGCCTACTGCGCATTGTGAGCGGAAAAGAAGGGAGTGCCGCAGCTGAAGGACTGAATGAGGACAGCATCGTCTTCGCGCGCACCATGGGGCCAGCCGAACTATTGGAGTATGACCGCCGCTATTTGAAAGGCGTTGTGCTTTATGAGGGCTCGCCTACCGCACATGTGACAATCGTCGCGCGCGCCATGGGTGTGCCGATGTTGGGACGCATCCGCATTCCCGATGGCGTATTACAGGCGGGCGATCAGGCCGTGCTCGACGCGGAATCGGGTCAGGTCATTCTGCGCCCGGCAGCCGAGGTGCTGAGTTCTTACGCGCAGATTGTGGAAATGCGCGACCGCAGGGCCGAACAATACGCCGCCTTGCGCGAGACACCGACTGTCACCCGCGATGGTGTTCCGATTGAACTTATGATCAACGCCGGGCTGAAGGCCGACCTCCCTAACCTTGCCGCCACCGGCGCCAGCGGCATTGGCCTCTTTCGGACCGAATTTCAGTTCATGGTTTCCTCCGAGTTGCCGCGTATCGACGCCCAGGTCGCCTTTTATCGCGAAGTTTTTGAAGCCGCCGCGGGACAGGAGATCCTGTTTCGCACAATCGATGTGGGGGGCGACAAGCACCTTCCGTATCTTGAAAAAACAGATGAGGAAAACCCTGCAATGGGATGGCGCGCTGTGCGTGTGGCTCTTGAGCGACCCGTCCTCTTGCGAATGCAGGTTCGCGCGCTGCTTCGGGCGGCGAACGGACGGCCGCTATCGATCATGTTTCCCATGGTTGCTGAGGTCGCTGAATTTGATGCCGCGCGCGCACTGGTGGATCGCGAACTGGTGACCCATGAAAAATTGGGAGGGACGCTCCCTTCCGAGCTCAATGTGGGTGTTATGTTGGAAGTTCCCAGTCTCGCGTGGCAACTTGAACAACTCCTGCCCCGTATCGATTTTCTTTCGATCGGCTCAAATGATCTGTTTCAGTTCTTTTTCGCTGCTGACCGATCAAATCCGAAACTTGCGAATCACTATGACTTGTTAAGCGCGGGCCCGCTCACCTTTATTCATTCAATCATTTCCGCCTGCGCCGAAAAAAGCGTGCGTTTATCGCTATGTGGCGAGGTTGGTGGGCGACCGCTCGAGGCCATGGCGCTGATCGGGCTGGGGCTGAAGCGCCTGTCAATTTCGCCATCCGCGGTGGGTGCTGTGCGGTTGATGGTACTGGGAATTGACTATCAAGATCTTTCAAACTTTATGAAATCACTAATGAATAGTCCTGCGCATAGTGTACGCGACGACTTAATGAGCTATGCAGAAGAACACGGTATACATATTTAGCGATGTGATTTCTTCAGCTTTTGGTGACTGTTTGTTTTTTCCAATGGTTTCGTGTCCGTTTCTTTTTAAGACCTCATAAATGTTAATTTGTAACGTGATCTCTCTATGCGATCAGCCCGATCGCCGCGACTCGCGACGATCGCAGGGAAAAACTAAAAAAAACCTGCGTTAAAATGCTGTTGACCATATATGAACACTTTTTTTTGTATATTTTGTGATGTATGGTTGACAAGTATTGGGTTGGAAGACCTGAAGATCAAACGCACATCGATTGGATGAACTGCTTTTCTGTTCTTACTTTGTTCTTTTTTCGCCACATGAACGGGGTATTCGGCGCGAAATCGGCCCAAACGGGATTAGAAAAACGGATTTAGAACTGACCAGACAGTCCAGACAGTTACGAAAACCATTCAAGTTTTGGGGGCGCTAAACAAAGGTAGGGTATAATAATTGGGGGCAACGGGTGGAGGCCAGACTAGGGCCGGACCAAGGACCAAACAAAGATCGGAAGTCCGCAGCCAGGAACGAACGGGCTGACGAGATAATAACCGTCGCAACGCGACATTCAGGTGACTAGTTGAGTTTAGGAAAATAACGTGTTTCA
>JBCDDR010000022.1:0-18790 GCA_039180205.1 Pseudomonadota bacterium
CGCGTCCTTTTCCTCATCAGTGGGTGCCGCGGGAGTGGCGACCTGAGGACGGTTTCGATTACGCGGATCAGAGCCGGGCTCGGGCGGCTCATTCATCGAGCCATCACCGATCATCCTGTCGGCGGCTTCCTCATTGCCCGGACCCTTGCCCATCGTGGCCTCGAGATCGATGATCTCACGAAGCAACATTTCGCCACTATCAAAGCGGTTGTACCAGTCGATAATTGCTTCAAAGGTCATCGGGCTTTCGCACAAGCCCGCAATCATCGTTTCCCGACCGGCCTCAATCCTTTTGGCGATAGCGATTTCGCCCTCGCGCGACAAAAGCTCGACCGAGCCCATTTCGCGCAGATACATCCGCACCGGATCATCGGTCCGGTCGACGTCTGACTTCTGCGAAACCTCAAACTTTTCCTGTGATTTTTCGTCCGCGCGCTCAGCCTCTTCCGCCTCTTCGGAGTCGACAACTGAAATGCCCATCTCGGAAAGCATGGTCATGACATCTTCAATCTGCTCGGATGTCATCTGATCCTGCGGCAACGCGGAATTGAGTTCGTCATACGAAATGACGCCGCGCTCTTTGGCCTTGGCGATCATCTTCTTGATCGCCGCACCTGACATGTCAATCAAAGGGGCATCCTGGCTGGCCTCATCCCGATTGCCCTTGGCGGTTTGTGCCGCCGACGCAGAAGTCGCCATTCGTTTACTCTCCAAGGAAGCCTGGGCACCGAAGGATCGGGCCGCGCGCCACACTATTGATCAAAACCCATCGCCGCATTTTTGATATGGCCACACCCCTCGGTATCGATACCAGCAAGGCCAAAGCGATTTTGATTATTTGTTCCCAAAGTTAACGTGTTAGCTTCCCGCCAACTCTTATAATTCCGCTTCGCGCCCTGCGAGCGAGTTCAACTCATCAATCAGGGCGAACAACCGGCGTTCAGCCACCTCAGACCATTCCTCACGCAGTGACCTTTCCGCGCCCGTCACCTCCGCTGCCAATACCGACAGGCGCCGCAAGCGCTCGATTACATGGTGTAATCCGCGCGCAACGCTCTCATGGTCACAGCCCTCTTCAGCATAGGACACTGGGTTCCAAGACAATGCAGACAAGCGAGCAAGCTCAGGTCCACGCCCTAACTGCTCTAACTTGTTCCTAAGCGTCTCAGAATCAAGGTCCTGATGCACCGTGATAAGCGATAATAAGCTCCCTCGTAATTTGTCAAGCGCGCCCTCGTGGAAAGGGAGATCGGCAATCTCTTCAAAACGCGCCGCCAATACCGCGGGATGATTAAGCCCGATGGTCAGAATCAATGCTTCAAGACCGCTGCGGGCCGCGGCAGCATTTTCGGGATTTGCAGAGCCATCTTCGCCACTATGGGATTGGTTTTTCCCCCGCATCAAACTTGTTTCGAGCAGGCTTTTGCCGCCTTTGAACATAGGCGCTCCCCGCCCCCGCGAACTCTCACGATATCCGCTGCGCCGACCAGAGAGACCACGGCGATCCGAAGACTCGCGTCGCGATCGTTGCGGGGCAACGAGCTTTTGAAAACGATCCAGATAAAGCCGGCGATACAAGCCACGCACATCTTCGTGCGCAATTTCGCCGATAAGATTGAAAATCGATGATTTGAGCCCTGCCTGCCTCTCCGGCGTATCGATACGATGCGTTTCAAGGAGATTTCGCCATAGAAGGTCGCTCAGCGCCATCGCCGACTCGCAAATTCGCTCAAACCCCTCAAGCCCCGCCGAGCGCACCAGCGAATCAGGGTCTTCACCCTCGGGCATCAATGCAAACTGCAGCGAACGGCCCGGCTTTAAGAGCGGCAGCGCGCGCTCGGCCGCGCGAATGGCAGCGCGTCGCCCCGCCTTGTCGCCATCGAAACATAGCGTCGGCTCTGCCACCATTCGCCAGGCGATGCCCAGTTGATCTTCGGTCACTGCCGTCCCCAAGGGCGCAATCGCCTCCTCAGCACCCGCTTGGGCGAGCGCTATCACATCCATATAGCCTTCCGCGATATAGAGGCGGCTCGATTTGTGCGCAGCCTGGCCCGCCTTATCCCAGTTATATACGGTGTGGCCCTTGTGAAAGAGTGGCGTCTCGGGCGAATTGAGGTATTTCGCCGGCGCGTCATCGAGCGCGCGTCCGCCAAAGGCAATGACCCGCCCCCGTCGATCGCGTATCGGAAACATCAACCGGTTTCGAAACCGGTCAAAGGCGGGGCCACCGTCTTCGGGTTGGATCGAAAGCCCAGCCTCAACCAGCCGTTTGGTATCCACCCCCTGCCCCCGGAGTGCATCGGTAAGCGCCCGTCGCTCCTGAGGGGCAAAGCCAAGCGCAAATCGTTTGATGGTTTCCGGGGTAAGGCCGCGACCTTCGATATAGTCTCGTGCGGTTCGCCCCATGTTGCCGCGCAGTGCGTTTTCAAAAAATGTTGCGGCCATTGCGCAAACCTCGATCAGGCCTGCGCGCTTGTTCGACTGCACAACGGCCTCAGGGTCTGGCTTTGGTAGCTCAAGCCCCGCCTGCCCGGCCAGGTCTGCAACTGCCTCAGGAAAGCTCAACCCCTCGGTTTCACCCACGAACTTGAAGTGATCCCCATGGGCGCCGCACCCAAAGCAATGATAAAAACCCTTATCGTCATTGACAGTGAACGAAGGGGTTTTTTCGGTATGAAAGGGGCATAAACCCGAATGCTCGCGACCTTTGCGGACTAGTTTGACCTTGCGGCCGATAAGATCAGACAGGGCAAGTCTTGATCGGATCTCATCGAGAAAGGCAGGGGTAAAGGTCATTGAACCTTTTCAAGCTCCACATCCGGGTGTTTTCAGGGTAGGTGAATACCCAACCTAATATGGTCAGTTCAACAGCGTGCGCATTTCCTTGCCAGCCTTGGCAAAATCCATCTGTCCGGCATAGCGATCTTTCAACAGGCCCATCGCCCGGCCCATATCTTTCAGGCTCTCCGCCCCGGCGTCCTTGGCTGCGGACTGGCAAACCGCGCGAATCTCATCGTCATTGAGTTGCCGCGGCAAAAAGCCTTCGATAATCGCAATCTCGTCGCGTTCCTGTTCGGCAAGTTCACAACGCCCACCTTCGAGATAGGCGGTAATGCTGTCGCGGCGTTGCTTGATCATTTTCGCGAGGATCGCACGGATCTGCTCGTCATCATCGCCCGCAGCACCATTGGTATCTTGGCCACGGGCAGCGATATCACGTTCTTTGATCGCAGCCAGAATCAGTCTGATGGTTGCAAGCTTGCGGGTTTCCTTTGCGCGCATTGCTGCTTTCATCGCATCTTTCAGTTCATCGCGTAACATAAGCTCAGCAGTCCTCTATACACCCCGCCAGGTTGATTGCGGGCAATTGGCGGTTCACTACATGGTTCGATGCGCGCTGCGTTGGACCTCGGGGTCTTTATCGACTTTGGCCCATCGGCTCAGCGCACGCGGGCTGTCCGATATGTCGGCAGGCACACGCATCATACAAAGATATGCGATCGCGCGGTTTCAAACTGCGCCAGATCCGGTAAGCGGACACCTCCAAATGGCGGGCGATTTCGCTTATTCAATAGCGCGCGCGTGGGTTCACCCATTCCGCGTTTTCAACCCGATCACATATCGTTCACATTAACTTCAAATAAAGCTTGGACGTTACCTCATGGCGCCGCCGCTGGAAAGTCAATTTTTCCAGCCTAAGTCACTGAAATTACCGGATTAATAATATTATATTCCGCTTGACGCCTTAGATGGCTTTGATTAGCTTCCCGCCAATTTGGCTCGCGGTCAGCTGGTTTTTTCGCTATGTGGTCGCATGTGAGGGGCGCGCAGACCCGCCAAATGTGCAAGAGCAACAGGCACCACAGCCGTGCGCAAAAAACCGGAATAAGGGAAAACATTGATGACGGTTGTGAACCAAGCGACCCGCCCAAGCGAAACGCGCCAACCGTCCCCTTACCATAATGCCATTCTTGCCTTCGCTGATGGAACCGTGATTTGGGGACATGGGGCGGGTGCTCGCGGTGAAGCCGTGGGTGAGGTCTGCTTCAATACTGCGATGACGGGGTATCAGGAAATCATCACCGACCCTTCGTATGCGGGCCAGATCATTACATTCACCTTCCCTCACATCGGGAATGTCGGCGCAAATCATGAGGATCATGAGGCACTGGCGCCCGCCGCCCCTGGGATTATCCTGCGTGAGGCAATTTCGGTACCCTCCAATTTTCGCTCAGAGGACCACTTGAGCGCATGGCTCACCGAGCAGAATGTCATCGCCATAACGGGTGTCGATACGCGACGTCTGACGCGGAATTTGCGCGAAAATGGGGCCGCCAACGCGGTGATCGCGCATTGGGATGCGGCAAAAGAACCGCCTGAGATCGAGCCGCTCATCGCGCGGGCGAAAAGCTGGCAGGGGCTTGAAGGCACCGACCTCGCCCCTGAGGTGACGACGGATCAACAGCATGACTGGAGCACGGGCAGTTGGTCACTCGGGAATGGCTATCGCGAAAACGATGCCCCGACCGGTGCGCCTCACATCGTCGCCATCGATTATGGAATGAAGCGCAATATCCTTCGCTATCTCGCCGACGCGGGGGCCCGCCTGACGGTTGTTCCCGCAGAAACCTCCGCCGACACGATCATCAGCCTCGACCCCGACGGTATTTTTCTATCAAACGGGCCGGGCGATCCGGCAGCAACAGCCGCCTACGCCGTGCCAACGATCAAAGCGCTTCTTGAAACCGGGCTCCCGATGTTTGGCATTTGCCTCGGTCATCAGCTTTTGGCGCTCGCACTCGGCGGACGGACGGTAAAAATGCATCAGGGCCATCATGGTGCGAACCACCCCGTATTTGTAGATACAGACAATCGTGTCGAAATCACATCGATGAACCATGGGTTTACGGTTGATGCCGAAAGCTTTGCGGGCAACGACAGGGTGGCGGTGACGCATCGCTCGCTTTTTGATCAGACCATTTGTGGGCTCGAGCTTACCGACGCACCGGTCTTTTCGGTCCAGCACCACCCCGAAGCCTCCCCCGGACCGCGCGATGCAAGCTATCTGTTTGCGCGCTTTCTGAACAATGTAACCGAGCCGCGCAAAACCGCTTAGCCCTGGATAGCCCAGTTTCGAAAAGGATAAGGCCCCTCCCCTCTTATGTCGCAAAAAGAGCGGTGGCCGTGTCGCTGAACAAAAAACCAAAAAGAACGCCCCGGAGACCGAAAGCCCATGCCCAAACGTACCGACATCAAAAGCATCATGATCATTGGGGCAGGACCGATCATCATCGGCCAGGCGTGCGAGTTCGACTATTCCGGGACCCAGGCGTGTAAGGCCTTACGCGAGGAAGGGTATCGGCTGATCCTGATCAACTCGAACCCCGCCACCATCATGACCGACCCCGACATGGCCGATGCCACCTACATCGAGCCGATCACGCCCGATATGGTCGAGAAGATCATTGCGAAGGAACGCCCGGACGCACTTTTGCCAACGATGGGCGGACAAACAGCGCTCAACACAGCACTCGCGCTCGCCGAAAACGGGGTTTTGAAGCGCTTTGGGGTTGAACTGATTGGTGCCAACCGCGAAGCGATCCAAAAAGCCGAGGATCGACAGTTGTTCCGCGAAGCCATGGATCGGATCGGCCTTACGTCGCCGCGGTCCACCATTGCGCATTCAATGGCCGACGCCGAAGCCGCTCTTTCCGAGATCGGCCTGCCAGCCGTGATCCGACCGTCATTTACCTTAGGCGGAACCGGCGGCGGCATTGCCTACAATCGCGATGAATTCATGAAGATCGTCGCGGGCGGATTAGAGGCCTCACCCACAACCGAAGTGCTGATCGACGAATCGGTTCTCGGCTGGAAGGAATATGAGATGGAAGTCGTGCGCGACCGCGCCGACAATTGCATCATTATCTGCTCGATCGAGAATGTCGACCCGATGGGCGTGCATACCGGCGACAGCATTACGGTCGCCCCGGCGCTGACGTTGACCGATAAAGAATATCAGATCATGCGCGATGCGTCGCTTGCGGTATTGCGTGAAATCGGTGTCGAAACGGGTGGGTCGAACGTGCAATTCGGCGTCAATCCGAAGACCGGCCAAATGGTCGTGATTGAAATGAACCCGAGGGTTTCACGCTCCTCTGCCCTCGCATCGAAAGCCACCGGGTTCCCGATTGCCAAAGTCGCCGCCAAACTCGCTGTTGGCTACACACTTGATGAGCTCACCAACGACATCACCGGCGTGACCCCTGCGTCTTTTGAACCGACGATCGACTATGTCGTTACCAAAATCCCGCGCTTTACCTTTGAGAAGTTCGCTGGCGCGGAGGCGCTTTTGACAACGGCGATGAAATCGGTCGGCGAAGCCATGGCGATCGGGCGGTCGTTTGCGGAAAGCCTGCAAAAGGCGCTGCGCTCGCTCGACACCGGGCTTGACGGGCTTGACCCGCAGGGGCTCGCTGAGCTGCCGCTGGATCAGATTGAGTCAGAAATTTCGAAACCAACCCACAATCGCCTGCTCAATATCGCTGATGCACTGCGGGCGGGTATTTCGGTCGAGCGCATCCATTCGCTGACCCATTATGATCCCTGGTTTCTGCGCCAGATGGAGATGATTGTCAGTGCCGAAGCTCAGGTGCGCGCCGAAGGCTTGCCGAACGATGCCTATGAGATGGCGCGGCTCAAATCGCTTGGGTTTTCTGATGAACAGTTGGCGAAGCTGGCGCCGCACGCGCCCCATGGGGGCACACGCGAAGCCGTCGCCGCGCATCGCCACGCGCTCGGCGTTCTGCCACTTTATAAGCGTATTGACAGTTGCGCCGCTGAGTTTGCCGCCCGCACACCTTATATGTATTCGACCTATGAACCGAATGCGCTCGACCGGATCGGCTGCGAGTCGGAGCCTACTTCTGCGCGCAAGATTGTGATTTTGGGCGGCGGTCCCAACCGGATCGGACAGGGCATCGAGTTTGACTATTGCTGTTGCCACGCCTGCTTTGCGCTCGCTGATGCGGGTTTCGAAACCATTATGGTGAACTGCAACCCCGAAACCGTCTCCACCGACTATGATACCTCTGACCGGCTCTATTTTGAACCGCTGACCGATGAAGATGTGATCGAGCTCATCCAGCGCGAACAGCAGGCGGGCGAGCTGATCGGGGTGATTCCCCAGTTCGGAGGGCAGACCCCGCTCAAACTGTCGAAAGCCCTCGAACGGGCGGGTATCCCTATTCTGGGCACATCTCCCGATGCGATTGATCTCGCTGAAGACCGCGAACGGTTTCAGGCGCTTGTCGAAACCCTCAACCTCAAACAACCCCGCAGCGGGATTGCGCGGTCAGCCGACGAAGCGCTCAAGACGGCAAATGAAATCGGCTATCCGGTTTTGATCCGCCCCTCGCATGTGCTGGGCGGGCGCGCGATGGAGATCGTCGATACCGACGAGGCACTCAACGTCTATATCAAAGAGGCTGTGAAGGTATCCGGCGAAAGCCCGATTCTGATCGATACCTATTTGCGCGGCGCGACCGAGGTTGACGTCGATGCCCTATCGGATGGCGAAACCGTTCATATCGCCGGGATTATGGAACATATCGAGGAGGCCGGTATCCATTCGGGTGATAGCGCCTGCACGCTGCCCCCGCATAGTCTTTCGGCCCCGGTCATCGAAGAGCTCGAACGTCAGACCGAGGCGCTTGCCCGCGCGCTCGATGTTGTGGGGTTGATGAATATCCAGTTTGCGGTGCGCAACGAGGAGGTCTATCTGATTGAGGTAAACCCCCGAGCAAGCCGCACCGTGCCTTTCGTTGCGAAAACGCTTGGGATTCCCTTCGCCAAGATCGCGGCACGCCTGATGGCGGGTGAGGCATTGGCAACTTTCGGCCTTAAACGCCAGACGATTTCACACACGGCGGTGAAAGAAGCCGTATTCCCGTTTGCCCGGTTCCCCGGCGTCGATGTGATTTTGGGGCCCGAGATGCGCTCCACCGGCGAGGCGATGGGGATTGATGCCAATTTCCCGCTCGCATTCGCCAAAAGCCAGCTTGCGGTCAATACCCGCCTGCCCCGCAAGGGAACGGTATTCATCTCGGTCAAGACAGAGGATAAAAATAAGATGATCGTCCCTGCGCAGAAACTCATTGCGATGGGCTTTTCGATTGTTGCCACCGACGGGACCGCGCAATTCCTGAATGAGCGGGGGGTCGCCGCAAAACGAATAAACAAAGTCATGCAAGGGCGCCCTGACATTACCGACGCGATGACAAACGGCGAGGTTCAACTTGTTTTCAACACCACGGCGGGCGCGCAATCGATCAAAGACAGCTACTCGATCCGGCATACCGCGCTGATGATGAAGATCCCTTATTATACAACCGTCGCTGGTTCATTGGCTTCGGTTGAGGCGATTGCTGCTCTCGAACGCGATGATTTGGATGTGCGCGCGCTGCAATCCTATTTTGAGCCCGCCGATGGTGCGGCAGCCTGAAGTCCAGCCTTACCCAAAAAAAGCTTGGGATCAACCGGCTAGCCACCAGCGAGCCCGCATCACTCAATTTCATCGTCTGTGATCATTTTGAGGCACCCACAACCCGATAAACCCGCAGCGGCGTCGCCAGGTTTCTTTAAGATTATCGCGAATTTGACGAGGGATATCGCGATCCGATCACTTCGAAAATTATCACGGTTATTCCTTTTTTGCTTTTTTCGTATGAAAAATTGTGCAAGCTCGTTGGCTTGTTCAAGAGCGATGGCCTCCCCATATTTCCGAGACTGGCTTTAGAACGCGCTGATTTTGCCGGGCGCTCGTAGCGGGTTTCTCCCCCACGAAAACGAGACACCGGCAACTGCCATTCGAGATCAATTGCTTGTGCGATACTGGTGTTGCGCAGATCGAATGACGATTAGGAAGGACGAAGAGATACCTATGGCTACCCATGTTCGTGTTCCGATGCTGAAAGAAGGTTACGATTCGCTGGCGGCTGAGTTAAAGCGGCTGAAATCGGTTGATCGGCCTGAAGTTGTGACAGCGATTGAAGAGGCCCGTGCCCACGGTGATCTTTCTGAAAATGCCGAATACCATGCCGCAAAGGAACGGCAGGGTATGATCGAAGCGCGCGTCGCAGAACTTGAGGATAAAATCGGACGTGCCGAAGTCATCGACCCTTCGGCCCTCTCGGTATACATGTTTCTGTTGGGGGAACGGTTGACTTTGCTCGACTAAAACGACTCCGAAGTGGTTTACCAAATTGTCGGTGCTGATGAGGCCGATGTGAAAGCGGGCCGGATTTCCTATACCTCACCGATGGGGAGGGCGATTATCGGCAAACGTGGTGGCGACGATGTCGAGGTAGCGACCCCTGGGGGCGATAAATACTTCGAAGTTGAGGCCATTCGCTTCAGCTGACGATCCCCCACAGGCTTTATATCCTTCGCTATAAGAGGCGGAAATCCCTGAAACTTACAGTTCAGGTCTCGACCGCGTGGACAGGGGGCTTTAAGCTCGCACCATAAAAGTGGTGGCGGCCCTCTTGTGAACTTTATCTCCCTCAGTTTTCTGGTTTTTGCGGTGGTTGTGTTGCCGTTGCAGGCACTCTTGCAACGGATGCCCGCCCTGCGGACGGCATTTCTGCTGATCGCCAGCTATATCTTTTATGGCTGGTGGGACGTGCGCTTTTTGCTTTTGATCTTTGGGTCGACGGCAATCGATTATGGATGTGGTATTGCGATCAGGGGCGGTCGCCGCGCATTGTCCGATCGTCTGTGGCTTTTGCTATCCCTCACCAGCAACCTGGGTTGCCTTGCCGCATTCAAATATTTCAGTTTTTTCGCCGAGGGTCTGAAAGCCCTCCTTGCCCCCCTCGGCATTGCGATTGATAGCCCGGCGTTAAACCACATTCTGCCGGTCGGAATCTCATTTTATACTTTCCAATCAATGAGCTATACGATTGATCGCTACCGCGGGGACATCGCGCTTGAACGTGATTTCGTTCGATTTGCCGCCTATGTCGCCCTTTTTCCTCAGTTGGTGGCCGGGCCGATTGTGCGGGCGCGCGAATTGCTGCCGCAGCTTGCCAAAAATGTCCGCGCGCGTGAGCACGATATCTTGAGGGGTGTGGAAATCATTCTCTTCGGGCTCGCGCTGAAACTCATTGTGGCAAACCGCCTTGCCCCGCTTGTCGATGAACGATTTGACTTTGCGGATAGTTTTATGGGCGGCGATCTTTTGCTCGCAGGTCTTTTTTTCGGCTTCCAGATCTATGGAGATTTTGCGGGCTATTCGCTGATAGCCATTGGGCTAGCGCGGATCATGGGATTTCGCCTGCCGCAAAATTTTAACCGGCCCTATTTTGCCGCGTCACCGAGCGATTTTTGGCGACGTTGGCATATGACCCTGTCGCGCTGGCTGCGGGATTATCTGTATGTTCCGCTTGGGGGCAACCGCAAAGGAAGCGGGCGAACGCTCATCAATTTGATGCTCGTGATGCTGCTTGGCGGGCTGTGGCACGGCGCGGCGATCCCCTTTCTCCTATGGGGGGGCTATCACGGCGTGTTGTTAATCGCGGGAAGGTTACTCCAACGCCGACAAAAAACGCGCCCAAATTCCGGTGCGGTTCGGCGCTGGTTTGGAACGGTGATTACCTTTGTTGCGGTGTTCGTCGGCTGGCTGATTTTCCGCGCCGAAACCGCCGAAGACCTGCTTGGCATCGCCCAGATCATCCGATCAAGCCCACTCCACATCACAATAGACCCGGCGATGATTACTGCGCTAGGTGTTTGCGCTCTCACGCTTGCGTTCGATGGAGTGAGTGGATCTTTTCGGGCTCGTAAATTCTGGGTTTCGCGCCCAACCGTTCGGTTTGCCGGGCTTTCGGCGCTGACTTTTTTGATCGTCCGGTTTGGCCAGTTCGATGGTGGCGATTTCATTTACTTCCAGTTTTGATGTCTCCATCGCTTCATCCGAACGCGAGCGTCTTGCGTATGTTTAGGTGAGAGATAAAATTACCGCATCGCAAAAGAGGACGCGACGGCTATGAACATGATCAGCCCGATCGAACAGATCGATGATACACAAGAATTCACCCTGGAACGCCTGTTTGTCGGCACCGTTGACATGATGGGATATGTTGTCGACTTCCGCGGGCAAATCACCCGGCGGTTCGTTGCTGAAGCGACCGGCCATCTCGGCGATAAAGGCGTCATCACGATTGATGAGGAACTTCGCTATCTCGGTGACGGCGAACCCGAAACACGTCAGTGGGTGCTAACCCCGCGCGGTACGGGCTATCGAGCCGAAACGCACCAACTCGTCGGCCCGGGAACCATCAAGCGGGTCAGCGCGAGTACGCTTGAGTGGAGCTACGACATCAAGATCCCGGTGAATGGCAACGAGATCACCGTCAAGATGGTTGACCAGATGGTGGGTTTGGGAGACGGTCGGGCAACGGCGCTGACGAAAATCACGAAATTCGGTTTGCCCGTGGGTAAAATCGTATCGAGCTACGTCCGCCGGACCACGTTTTCGGAGTAGCCGGAAACCGTGTTGTGTCGGCCCCCCCTTGTCGCTAATGCTTAGGGAAAGCATTCAGACACAGGGGGCGGAATGAAGCTTTGGGACTTACCGACACGGGCGTTTCATATTCTGATTGCGCTATTGGTCGTCACCTCATGGTTCACGGCCGAGAACGGGTTTATGGAGCTCCACCTGATCTCTGGGTTATCGGTGATCAGCCTCGTCGTATTTCGTGTGATCTGGGGTCTTGTTGGGTCAAGCACATCTCGGTTTGCGGGCTTCATCCGCAGCCCGGCCGCCGCCATAGACTATGCAAAAGCGCTTTTTCGGAAAACCCCGCCGCATTATGCCGGTCATAACCCGCTAGGCGGATGGGCCATTATGCTGATGCTGTTCCTGTTGATCGGTCAGGCGAGCCTCGGCCTTTTTTCGAGGGATGACGTTCTTTTTGAGGGGCCGCTCTCTTACCTTGTCAGCAATGACCTATCGCTGGAGATTACGGAATTTCACGAGCTCTTGTTCAACTTGCTTACCGGGGTGATTGTTGTTCACGTCGGGGCGGCGCTCTATTATCGCTTTATTCTCAAAGAGCCCCTCATCGATGCCATGGTGACCGGTAAGAATCATAAGTTGGACCCCGCCGCGCATCCACACCCGTCATTCCGCTCACCGATCATCGCCTTGGTCATCGCGGGCGCGTCGTTTGGCACCGTCTTTTGGCTATGGGGCGGCCAGCTTTTTTAAGCCTTGTGGGCATTCAAAAAAAGCCGATCTCAGCGGAACTGGGATCGGCTTTGATTCCTGGCCTAGGGAAACGTATCGAGCGGCTTACTGCCGATAGGTATCGTGGCAGCCTTTGCAGGTTTTGAACACTTCACCAAACAGGGCGTCTTTTGCGGCGTCACGATCGCCTGCGGCGGCTAAGTCTGCCACCTTGCGGGTCGCAGCCTGCAAAGTTTCCATCCGCTCGGAGAAATCACTCCAGTTCGCCCAGATTTTGTCACCTTCAACGGTGGTTTTCTCTTTGCCTTTCCCGACGGTGTTGGTTTTGAAGGCATCGGGTGCCAGTTCGGCGGCGTGCGCCATCTGTTCGGCAATCGCGGCGAAGTTGTCGCCCTGTTCAAGTTTCCCCTTGATGATATCGGCGAGGGCGACGGCGGACCGGCCCATGGTGCCGATAATCACTTTGCGATACTTGATTGCCTCATCAGCGTCGGCGAGCGCCGCCGTCCCGCTTGTGGTGAGGAATACAGCTCCGAGGGTGCTTGCGGCAATGAGTCCGGTGACGAACGAACGGATCATAGTGAAAGTCCTTTCAGGGTTGGCCATTCAGCACCGCATCGCAATGAAAATTTTGGTGCCCGGGCCATTCGTAAATTTCGACAGGTCCAATCTGTCGCACCTCAACTGGTTCACTTTGTCGCAAGATCAATCGCGAACACGCAATTAATCGGGCTCAGGATATTTCAATGACCGGACAACGAGGTCTCTATCTGATTGCCGAGCGGATATTTGGCGGGCGACGATCGCGACGTGCCGCGGGGCTCTGATACGCCATTTCGCAATGCTTTTCACAATAGGGGAAGCCCGGCTTTGCGGGGGCACCGCAGAAACGAAAATCGGCATCACCAGGGTGACCGATAGGCCATTTACACATCCGCTCGGTCAAATCGAGCAGAGAGATCTGCTTATCTTTTGTTTTAGGTGCGGCAGCCGGTTTCACAACACGCTTTGGCGCAAGCGTTTTTTCCGCCTTGACCGGGGACGGCCGCGCAGGAAGGCCAAGTCGGTGCGCTTTGCCGATCACCGCGTTCCGGGTAACGCCCTCACCTAGTTTTTCGGCAATCTGGCTCGCACTGAGGCCGTCGTTCCACCAGCCGCGCAGTTTCTCAATTCGTTCATCGGTCCAGGCCATAGGATTGATTGGTCCTTGTTTCTTTCATTCATGGGTCTGCGCGCAATCGAAACTCTGGGAACCTACGCCGCCCCGCAAATGTCCAAGCTTCGGAGTGATTGATCCCTGCGATCGATCAAATAAAGACCGCAAGGGTTGCCGATTGCGTCAGCTCCGTTGGATCGGTATGTAGGCCATATGACACATGATACCAACCGTAAAAACATCGACACAGCCCTTGAAGCCCCGGGAGCGCCGCAAAATGTGATAGCAACAGACGCTGTCACAGAAGCCCATGCGGGAGGCCAAACAGCGCATGACCCGCATCCCAACCTGCCACCTTTCGGTGTGCGCCGGATGGGGGCCGTCAACACTTTCGGCGTTTGGACGCTTTATCAAAAAGAGGTTCGCCGGTTTTTGAAGGTGATGCTGCAGACCGTCTTTGCGCCCGCCATCATGACCATGTTGTTCATGGTGATTTTCACAGTCGCACTGGGGCGAGAGGGGCGGATCGTTCTTGGTCAACCCTTCACGAATTTTCTCGCTCCCGGGCTGATGGTGATGGGGCTGATGCAAAATGCGTTTGCGAACACATCGTCATCGATCCTGATCGGCAAGGTGCAGGGAACAATCGTTGATGTGCTCATGCCGCCGATGGGCCCTGGGGAACTGGTGACAGCCTATGTTGCCGGTGGTGTGACCCGCGGCGTCCTGGTGGCGGCATCTGTCAGCGTCGCGATGTTCTTTTGGCCGGGCGTTTCAATCGGTGTGGCGCATGGTTGGGCGATCATCTATTTTGCCCTGTCGGCGGCCATCATGATGAGCCTGATCGGCATTCTTACCGGGATATGGGCCGATAAGTTTGATCATGCCGCCGCGATTACAAACTTCATTATCCAGCCGCTTTCGATCCTTTCCGGCACCTTCTATTCCATCGAACGCCTTCCGGAAAACTGGCAGGCCTTCTGCCATCTCAATCCATTCTTTTATCTGATTGATGGGTTTCGCTACGGGATTATTGGTCGCGCCGACGGTGATGTTCTGACCGGTGCGCTGGTTTGTTTGGGTCTTAACATTGTACTTTGGCTGTTGTGTCTGCGCGTGTTCCAACGTGGCTATCGCATCAAAAGTTGATCCCACTAGCTGACGAACCTTGTTATAAACCGGCTCACTCCACCTGTGACCCGTTTTCGATAGGAGCGAGCTCAGCATGAGCGACGCCTTGATGAATAGCTATGAGCGCTTGGGCGTGAGCTTCGTTCGCGGCGAAGGCAGCTATATTTTCAATGATGCTGACGAGCGCTTTCTCGATTGCGCGACGGGCGGCGGCGTCAGCACCTTTGGTCACGCGCACCCGCATTTGACAAAAACACTGAAGGACCAAGCCGACCGCCTTTGGCACATGTGCAACGAGTATGAATCGCGTGACCAGGTGCAGCTCGCCGAGCGGCTTTGTACCGCGAGCTTTGCGGATGCCGCCACATTTGGCTCAACCGAGGCAGAGGCTATTGAAAGTGCAATCAAGCTCGCCCTCGCCTTTCACGCAAGCCAGAGGGATGACGCGCGGTTTCGGATCATCAGTTTCAAAGGGAGCGACCATGGGCCCAGCCTGGCCGTGCCTTCCGGCCCGGCGCGCACCGATCTCACCAACATGACTGCGGACGCTTTCGACATCGTTGCCGCCGATGATGAAGCTGGGCTTACCAAGCTGATGGGGAACGAAACCGCTGCAATCCTCGTTGAGCCGATCCAGGGGGATGCAGGTGTCAATGTGATGAAGCCCGATTTTCTGAGGCTCTTGCGGAAGCTATGTGATGAGCATGGGGCGCTCTTGATCTTCGATGAAACCGAGAGTGGAATGGGCCGCACCGGGCGCCTGTTTGCGCACCAATGGGCGGATGTTGAGCCGGATATCATGGCGATCGCCCGTGGGCTGGGCGGCGGCTATCCGTTGAGTGCCTGCCTTGCGACAGAAAAGGTTGCAAAGTCCATGAAACCGCATCTTCATGGATCAACCTATGGGAATTCTCCGCTGGCGATGGCGGTTGGCAACGCGGTGATGGACCTGGTAAGCGCGCCCGAGTTGCTCGATCACATTGTGGCGGTTGCTGATCAGTTTCGTTGCGGCTTATTCCCCATGAAAGCGAAGTTTCCAGACCTTTTTGAGCGCGTGAAGGGATCAGGCCTGATGCTTGGCATTGAGCTTGCGTTTCCCGCGACGCAGTTCGTAAAAATATGTTTGGAAAACCAGTTATTGTGTGCTGTAAGCCCGGGAAATATTGTTCGACTGCTGCCACCACTGACGATTTCCTCCGATGAGGTATCCGAGGCACTCGAAAAACTCGAAGCCGCGCTCACGGCGAGCGCCGAGGTGTCCCAATGATCTGGCGACGATGCTGACCGCGCAAGCGCGCGCAACCCTTCCATTTCCATAAATATATCTTTGTTTTCAAGGGAACCGGCTTGCTGGTTTGCCCTCTCAATAAGTGATTTCGCTATGTCAAAGTCTGATGGCTCGATGGGCACGAAAGCCCCCCCCAACCATTTTCTGGATATCCACAACATCAAACGCGAAGAGCTTAGCGCGCTTGTTGCGTCTGCTCGCGCGATGAAAAAACTGACGAAAGGCGCACCGAAAGCGACGCGCCACGCCGAACGACCGCTCGACGGATGTCTGGTGGCGCTCATCTTCGAACGGGCGTCGACGCGCACCCGCGTCTCTTTTGATGCCGCAATCCGCCAGTTGGGGGGTGATGCGCTGCTACTCAGTGCCGATGAAATGCAACTGGGTCGCGGCGAAACGGTGGCAGATACCGCGCGCGTGCTCTCCCGCTATGCCGATGCCCTGATGATACGCGCGCGCAGTCACGACGCATTGACCGAGCTCGCGCACCATGCGGATATCCCGGTCATCAACGGGCTCACCGACATGTCGCACCCCTGTCAATTGTTATGCGATATGGTGACGATTGAAGAGCATCTGGGTCGGATCGAAGGGATCAAAGTTGCCTGGCTCGGCGACGGCAATAATGTCCTGAACTCGCTATTGCACGCTGCCGGCCAGTTTCGATTTGATGTTTCGATCGCATGCCCGGGCAATATGACACCGTCAGCCGATGCAGTGCGCTTTGCCCGTGATCAGGGTGTTTCGGTGGAACTGGGTACCGACGCCCACACCGCGGTTGACGAAGCGGATGTTGTGATGACCGACACCTGGGTTTCCATGAACCAGACCGCACTCGAAGAGCGGCGATCGGCGCTCGCCCGTTTTCAGGTCACGCAAGAGATCATGGCAAAGGCAAAGCCGGGGGCGATTTTTATGCATTGCCTGCCAGCACATCGCGGCGAGGAAATGTCTGCAGACGTCATTGATGGCCCCCAATCGGTGGTGTGGGACCAGGCGGAGAACCGGCTGCATGGGCAAAAAGCCATATTGCGTTGGTGCCTGGGTAGGTAAACACGGATGCGGCCTGAAAACGCGGGCGACCGGTCAGGCCGCTGCCGATGTCTTCTCAGCGCTGGGATCAATCGCCAGTAGTTTTTCGCCAAGCCCAGTCTGATCAATGGGCTTGGTGAGAATGCCGGACGCCCCCGCATCCAGGAACGCGCGCCCGCGTTCCGGATTATCTTCATCGACCATGACCGCGACAAGGCTTTCGGGCGATGTTTCCGTTACAGACGTGACGAAGTTTTCAACATCCCCGCGCGGCATATCCGCATCGACCAGGATATAATCAAAATGGTTTTGTGAAAGATGAACCCGCGCTCGTTCGCGGTTAGGTACGCTGCTCACCGAAAACTCGGGCCATTTGAGCTGTCGGCTCAGCATGCCGCGACGGGCGGTGATATGATCAACCACCAGCACTGTTTTGGGCTCGGCCAGCGTCTCCGACGGTTCATAAGGCGTGTCGGGGGCGGGCAGGCTTGCATTCCGATGGACTTCGGCAAATGGCAAAACCAACGAGAAACAGGTACCAAACCCAAGTTCACTCCTCACACTGATTTCGGCCTGCAGAAGCCGCGCGATCTCGTGTGCGATCGAAAGCCCGAGTGCCGTAGTGACCTTATCGGTACTTTCGTTTTCAAGCTGCCAATCATCATGACGAAAAATCTTCCCGAAGATGTGAGGCAGATCGATATCATCAATACCCTCCCCGTGGTCGATAACCCTGATCCGCTGACCGCCACCGACAGGGATGTCGAGGATGATATCAATCGACGCCGTCGATGTGTTGACGAGCGCATAGCGTAAAAGTCTGGCAAGGAGAGCCGTCACCAGATCGGCATCACCATGATAGAGTGCCTGACCGTCGGCGATCGTTTCAATGGAGAGCCTTATATCATTCTCAATAAACTGGGTTTCGAATTGATCGCGCAATCTCTCAAAAATCTCGTTATAGCGAAATTGCCGCTGCTCAACGTCAACAGACTTCGCCTCCAGCTGACTGTATTCGCGTATGGCATCGATAAGATCGGCAGCCTCGCGGGTATATTTTTGCATTCGCCGAACCAGTTGGCTTTGCTCACCCGCAAGCCCGCTCGCCAGCAAATCGCACTGGGCGTCGAACAAATGCTCATGGGGATCGCTGAGTGCACGGCTCATTCGGGCATAAAAATCAGACTTTAAGCGGCTTTTCTCAAGGCTTCGCGTCTCGGTTTCGACAAACTCGGTGACATCGATATGCGACCCGACCAAGCGCAGCACTTTGCCGCAATCATCACGCACGGCAACACCTTTTGAACGATGCCAGCGATAGCTGCCATCGCGGCAACGCATGCGGAACTGCAAATCATAGGGTGTATCAAACCGGAAGTGCGCTTCGGTCGCTTTGAAAACCCGCTCGCGATCTGCCGGATGAAGATGCGCGTAAAAAGCCTCGAAACTATCCGGAAATTCTTCACGGGTATCGTAGCCAAGCATATCTCGAAATTGCGCGGTCAGAAGCGCCCAACCATCTTCAACCGACCAGTCATAAAAGCCTTGCCCCGTGCCTTTGGACGTCAGTTCATACCGCAGGCGTTCTTCATCGCGTTGGGCCTGGCTGACCTTGATGATTTTGCAAAGCGCCAAAGGTGAGATCAGGGCGACCGCGCTCAGAAAAACAAGTAGCAGCCCTTGCGTCACCGCTGCGGCACGCATGAGCGTCGTCATGGTTATGTCCATCGCTTCGCGCGTGGCAATCTCCAGATCGGTATAACCACTGATCAATTTCGCGATTGTTTTGTTCGTGTTCTCGCCGTCTTGCGTATGAAGGTTCCCCATGGCTTCGAGGAGCAACCTGTTATTTTCGCTAACTGCGAGCCCTCCGGAAGACCGCATTTTTTCCAAAAAGCGATTGTCGAGAGACTTGATTTGCACCAAAAACTGAGCC
>JBCDDR010000023.1:0-18425 GCA_039180205.1 Pseudomonadota bacterium
GCCGCCGGGTGGCCCTTGGCGAGGTCGCCCGCGTGGGCCGCGATCTTGTAGGTGATGACCCCGACCTTGACGTCGTCCCGGTCGGGCAGGCCGAGATGCTCCTTCGGCGTGACATAGCAGAGCATGGCGCAGCCGAACCAGCCGATCATCGCCGCGCCAATGCCTGAGGTGATGTGGTCATAGCCCGGCGCGATGTCGGTGGTGAGCGGGCCGAGCGTGTAGAAGGGCGCCTCGCCGCAGGCGTCGATCTGCTTGTCCATGTTTACTTTGATCTTGTGCATGGGTACATGGCCGGGGCCTTCGATCATCACCTGACAGTCTTTCTCCCAGGCGATCTGGGTGAGCTCGCCCAGGGTTTTGAGCTCGGCAAACTGCGCCTCGTCGTTGGCGTCGGCAATCGAACCGGGGCGCAACCCGTCGCCGAGTGAGAAGGAGACGTCATAGGCGCGGCAAATGTCGCAGATCTCGTCGAAGGCTTCGTAAAGGAAGCTCTCCTTATGGTGGGCGAGGCACCATTTCGCCATGATCGAGCCGCCGCGCGAGACAATGCCGGTAACGCGCTTGGCGGTGAGCGGCACATAGGCAAGCCGCACGCCCGCATGGATGGTGAAATAGTCGACGCCCTGTTCGGCCTGTTCAATGAGTGTGTCGCGGAAAATTTCCCATGTGAGGTCTTCGGCGGCGCCGCCCACTTTTTCGAGCGCCTGATAGATCGGTACCGTGCCGATGGGGACGGGCGAGTTGCGCAGGATCCAGTCGCGGATATTGTGGATGTTCCGGCCGGTGGAAAGGTCCATCACCGTGTCGGCGCCCCAGCGGGTGGCCCAGACCATTTTATCCACCTCTTCGGCAACCGACGAGGTGACCGCCGAGTTGCCGATGTTGGCGTTGATCTTGACGAGAAAATTGCGTCCGATGATCATCGGCTCGCTTTCCGGGTGGTTGATATTGGCGGGGATAATGGCGCGGCCCCGGGCGACCTCGTCGCGCACGAATTCCGGCGTAATCACGGGAGGGATTTCGGCACCGAAGCTTTCGCCATGTTTCGCCTCCGGGTGTGCCTCAAGACTGCGCTGGTTCTCGCGGATGGCGATATATTCCATCTCGGGCGTGATGATCCCGGCGCGGGCATAGGCGATCTGGGTAACAGCCTTGCCACCGACAGCGCGGCGTGGTGCGTGGGTGGCCGGACAGGCGGGGACGAGCTTGTCGCCCGCGGCAAAGCCGTTGTCCTCGGGTTTTACGTTACGACCAGCGTAGGGTTCGGTATCACCGCGCGCCTCAATCCAGCCTTCGCGCAGGCGCTTGAGCCCGGCAGCGATATCGATATGCGCAGTGGGATCGGAATAGGGGCCCGACGTGTCATAAACCGTAACCGGTGGTTCCTTCGCCGTGGGGTGCAGGTCGATCTGGCGCATGGGCACGCGGATGTCGCCGCCTTCGGCAGCGGGGCCTTCGACATAGACCTTTCGGCTGCCGGGAAGCGGGCCGGTGGTCACGGCGATTTTGGGATGTGTCATCTCGTTCATAGGTCTATGGCCTTTCGGGTCTTCGCGCGCATGAGGCGTCGCGATGAGGGGGTGGCCAATAGCGAAGGGGATAGGGAGAGGATCGGCAGGTGGTGGACAGCTGAAAAAGCTGGCGGAAAAAGAATGTCCGCCCAACCGCGTCATGATCATCCCGTCCCTCCGCCGGCATCACCCGGATCAGGTTCAAAGGGTTCGGCGGCCCATCCGCCATCTCAGCCGCCTACATGAACGCGCGGCACCCCTTGGGATGTTTCTAACATAGCGCCCTCGGCGCTTCATTCGCAAGCGAAAGCGATGTCGCGATCGTTTTTCGTACGATCAGGCGCATACTTCGACCGCTACAGACTGGCAGACCTGTTATTTTATTACAAAAACAGGAGGGAAGTTGTCGAAAAATTTTACAAGTTCAACCAATCAAAAAATAATAATTCAGTTAATTCATATGGTTAATAAATTGGCACAAAACCTGCTTGGGTACTGATCTCTAACGAGAAAAATAAGGGAGCACACCAATGAAACTGACTTTCAGAACGGGGGCGGCACGTACAATTGCCATCACGGCGCTGCTCGGGTCGCCTGCAGCCTATGCCGAGGTTATGACGTTTGAGGAAACGATAACGGAGATATATGAGTTCGATGGCCAGGATCTCGGGTTCACCTTTACCGATCTGCCAACGGCTTCAGGAACAGGCACCTTGCAGATTGCGAGCGGTGGGTCATCCGACATTCCGCCAGCGGCACCTGGATTTGATATTGCTGATCCGGGCGAATTTTTCACCCTATTTATTGACGACGAAGAGATTGGTGATCTTGCCTGTTTTGATACCGACGATTTTGCAAGCTTAAACCCTGATAATTTAAGCCCTTTTGATTGCGTTTTCGACGTGACTTTCGGGTTTGGTGATGATTTTGGTGTCGACCTTGCTGATCTAACTTTGGATGGGACGCTCGATATCCTTGTCGATTTTACCGATGAGGTGAACGCGTTTGCCGATTTCGATGAGCTGGTTCTGACACTCGCCTTCGATTTCGATGATGGAGAGCCAGACCCTGACCCAGATCCGGACCCCGACCCGGACCCAGATCCGGATCCAGACCCTGATCCAGATCCAGATCCTGACCCCGATCCAGACCCGGATCCTGATCCCACACCGGTTCCGGCACCTGGAGCACTTGGTCTGGTCGGTCTTGCATTGGCAAGCCTGGGGATCGTGCGGCGCAGGCGTCGTTAAGTCAGAAAAATAGCTTTATTTAAGAAGCGGCCTCCAGCGTTTTGGGGGCCGTTTTTTTGTTCCCCTATGGGGGTCTTCCCTTCTGTTGCTGCAACGCAACATCATTTTTCAGACCTTGGCTGTCATGAAAACTTCATCGAATTGAAGCTTTTGCTGTCGTTCGCCCCCCCTATCCCCGCTCCCATTGTTGTTGAGCCTTTACGCGCGCCATGGCCCTTTATTCTTACTCAAAACAAAGGGCTTCAGCGGTGATACGAACCAGGGATATTGTCTATGAGAGCCAAGCATCTGAACGCGCGACAGTCGCATCTACCCTTGGCTGCGCGCGCCGCGTTTACCACCTTTTTTGTTGCAACCGCGTTTCCTGTCTTTGCCCAAGTCGAGCTTGAAGACGACGATAATCGCGCGATGGAAGAGATGATCATCACAACCCAAAAGCGCGAGCAATCCGTTGTCGATGTCCCCATCAATGTGACCGCTTATAGTGGTCAGTTCCTCGAAACGATCGGCGTGAGCGAGTTTGATGAGCTGTCAGATTTCACGCCCGGCCTGATTGTTCAGGAACAAAGCCCCAATAACCCGGGTTTTGTGATCCGCGGGATCACCTCGGATGACGGCTCTTCGCAAATCGCCCCTCGGGTGACAATCTATGAAAACGGTTTCGACGTCAGCCGATCGCGCGGATCGCAGTTTGAGCTCTTTGATCTTGAACGTACCGAGGTGATCAAAGGCCCGCAGGCGACGCTTTTGGGCACGTCATCGCTTATCGGCGCGATCAGTGTGATCACCAAAAAGCCAGAGCCGGGATTCAGCGCTGGCGTGGAGTCCGCCTATGGTAACTTCAATTTCGTCAAGGCGCGCGGCTTCGTCAATTTCGGAAACGATATCCTGGCCGGCCGGGTTGCTGTCAGTTATCGCAGGCGCGATGGGTTTGTTGAAAATATCGCCGGCGAGCCAGGCTCACAAACCCCCGATGGGCCCGATATCGCTGACCTGAACGGGCTTGAAATCTTTGCGATCCGCCCGTCGATCCGCTTTACCCCGAATGAAGACCTGACAGTCGATTTCGTCTTTAACTACCAGCAGGAAGATCCGCCCGGAACGTCATTCAAATCGTCGATTTTTCCACCGACCGGCGGCGACACCGACCCCAACACATTTGCCGAGTTGGCGGGGATCCCGGGATCGGTTGAGATTTTTGGGGATGAGCTTGGGCTTGACCGCCAGCGTTTTACGGCAAACCTGACAGTCAATTACGATATTGACGAAAACTGGTCCTTTACCTCGATCAGCGGGTATCTGAATTTCGATAGTGTCGAGATCTTCGATGCCGATGGGTTTGCGGCACCATTCCTCGAATTTGCCGAAGACGCGACCGGCGAAATTATCAGTCAGGAGTTCCGTGCGACCTACACGAATGACCGTTTGACCGCCTTCGCCGGGGTGAACTGGTACCATGAAGAGGGCCAGCAATCGGTCCCCTTCGCCACCGATGAAGGTGTTTTCGCCGCGTGTTTTCCTGATCTGACGCCTGATTTACCATGTTTGGGTCCCGACGGTTCTATCGGATCAATCTTGCCGCCAGACACATCGCTGATCTACACCGCTAACTTTCTTACCGATACAGCTAACCAGGATACGGTCTCGTTTTTCGCTGATGTATCCTATCAGGTCACTGAAAAGCTCGAGCTAACTGGGGGGGTCCGTTACACTTATGAAGATCGTGAAAGCGGTAACTCAACCGATTTCCCAGCGTCGCCGTTAGGAATAGCCTCAGCCGTTTTTGACACATTCATCACCAACACGGGCGGGCTCGAGCTCAACGATGAGGAGGATTTCAGCTCGGTCGTGGGACGCTTTAATGCGCTCTATAATCTGACCGAAGATGTAAACGTGTTTTTGAGCATCGGGCGCGGCCGTCGGTCGCCTGTTGTCGATGTGATCGCGGGTTTTGACCCGGCAAGCGGTGAGTTTTTCGTGGTGGGTGATCCCGAGACCGACCCCAACTTTGTCGCTGGTGGCGAGGATAATATCATCGCGCCGGAAATCGTATGGAATTACGAGATCGGCGCAAAAGGAAGCTTCTTCAACAACCGGATGAACGGGTCGATTAGCGTCTTTTTCCAGGACTATTCCGACTTTCAGACCACGCTTCTCAACATTGATGGGCTTGGCGTCCCGATCACAGCGGGCGACTCGACCAACCTGGGCGTCGAAATTGAGTTCATGGTCAATGCAACCGAGAATCTGACCGTGTTCGGCAACTATGCCTTCGTTGAAGGTGAAATCGATGGTGAGGGTGATCTCGATGGTGCGCCGTTCCGGCTACAGGCGGACCATACCGCGGCCGCGGGTATCCTTTATGATCGCCCGATTTTCGAACGCTTTCGGGTTTTCGGCACGCTTACCGCAAATTTCCGCTCGGAAGTCTTTTTCGAAGAAGCAACGAGGGTCATCTCCGGTGTTTCCATCTCGCAGGGCTCAGTCACCGAGGTCGACTTACGCGCAGGTTTTGGTGCTGCCGACAACAGCTGGGAAATTTCCGGCTTTACCACCAACCTCAACAATCAGGCGTTCGCCATTGATGGAGGGAATACCGGGGGGGCATTCGAGATCCCAACCTTCATTGCCGGGGCACCCCGGTTCTTCGGGATTGAAGTGAAAGCGCGCTATTGAGGTAAATTCTGGTGGCGGCCTGCTGGTGATCGTTTCGAAAACATCTTAGGTTTCATCTGGGGCGGACGTGCCCCGGGTGAAACAGAGGGTATTGAGACGATGGAGCTTTATTATTCGCCAATGGCGTGTTCCTTTGCGGCGCATGTGATTTGTCACGAACTTGGCCAGCCGCCAAAGCTCCACAGGGTTCACCTGCGCCAACAAAGCCTTGCCGATGGGAGCGACTATAAAGCGATAAACCCAACGGCACTGGTGCCCACCCTCGTGCTGGAAAGCGGCGATAAAATTACCGAAACGGTTGCCGTCCTCAGTTATCTTGCCGACCAGGCGGCACCGGGCCAATTGGCCCCGAAACCGGGAACGCCAGCGTTTTACCATCACCTCGGCTGGATGGCATTTATCAATACCGAGCTTCACAAGCGGATTTTTCATTTGATCTTCTGGCCCGGCGACGACGAGGATGCGATTCGAAAGGCACGAGCGCTCGCACCGCGTCGTCTCGATCAGCTTGAAGACCATTTTGCCGACCGCCCTTTTCTGATGGGGGACAGATTTATGGCCGGTGATGCCTATTTGCTATGGTGGCTGATGCTGACCCGCACGGCCGGGATCGATCTTGCCCAATTTCCGCGGCTGCGTAGCTATCTGAAAGCGGGTCTCGCGCGGCCGTCGGTCGCAAGCGCCAAGTCCGCAGAGGATCATGATGCCGTCGTGACAGCCTCGTCATAGTGGCGACATAGAAAATTGCGATTCGACAGCCCACATATTCAGTGGCACTTTATCGATACATCGATCCGGCGGTGCGGTTATACGCAAAGGGCACTGATCAAGGACGAGAGGCGTTTGTGAATTTGGTTTTTTCTTCAGCATGGCGCGTGCGCACAGTCGCTGCATTCAGCCTTGTTTTTTCGTTGATATGCTCAGGGTCCGTCACAGGCGATGAGATCGTCGAGTCCGGTTTCCTGGATGATTTGCGGTTAACATTTGGTCTTGGTGCCGGGGTAGCACCGCAATATGAAGGTGCAAACGAAGTTCGCCCCATTCCCTTCATCATTGGCCGAGCGAGGCTGGGTGCCAGGTATTTTGTCGGGACTGACGAAACTGGGATTCGGGCCGATATTGTCGGCTCGCGTTTCATTGAATTCGGGCCAACCGCGGGGTTTCGCTTTGCCCGCGACAGCGACATCGGTGACCCGGTGATTGCCCTCCTCCCCGAGGTTGATAATGCAATTGAAGTCGGTGCGTTTCTCGCCTTCAACTTCCCGTTTTTTCTGACCAATAACAAAAAAGATGCGCTGACCATCGATATGAGCGCGGTCCAGGACGTTGCCGGGGGCCATAATGGCTTCGTTATTCGAGGATCGTTGCGCTATCGCGGCTTGGTCACCGAGAAAATCGTGATGCAAATTGGCCCCTTCGTCAATTACGGCTCGGACGATTTCAACTCGGCCTATTATGATGTGACGGCTTTAGGTGCAATCGCATCGGGTTTGCCGCAATTCGATGCGGGCTCTGGTTTCAAAGATGTCGGGCTCAGGTTTTCAGGCCGGTATCTCATAACCCGCCATTGGAATGTAAACCTGGCCTTTGCCTATCGCCGTTCGATCGGCGATGCGGCCGAAAGCCCGATCGTTGACATCCAGGGCAATGAGAACACCTTTTTCGGCGGACTGGCGTTCGCCTATAGTTGGGGAAAATAGCCAAGCGCACCGCGTTTCTGGCTGGATACCGGTGCGTCCAGTCTAAAGTTGAGAGGCAAAATGGCGCACGGATTCCTCTCTTTCGCTGCCGAAACATCGGTTTTTTAGGGCTTGTGGGCGCGTTCATGGCATGATCACGGGGTCGCGAAGGGCTTTATCGTCGGCTTTTGGTTTATTCTCGGGAAACTTGTCTTATATAGAGATGGGAGACACATCCGCGGTAGCCTCCAATGTTGTTGGGAGGTTGTCGCATAAGGCGCGTGGTTGCTCGTTCGCGGGTAAAGTTGGCACGTCACTTTTTTGATTTGGGACCGTTGGTCATGATTCTTGAGATCGTCATCTTTGCCATGTTAGCTGGTTTTATTGCGTTGCGCCTGGTTCATGTCCTTGGCCGTGGGCCGGAGGATGAACGGGCGCGCGATACATTTACCCCGCGACCGGGGCATTCGCCGCGCGACGCATCCGGCGATGCGGCGGGGGACTTTGGCGCGGCGTCCTCGGGCGATGTTGTTGTCCCCTTCACCGGTGACCCTGAAGTTCGCGCCACATTGCAAGACGTTCAAAAACTCGACGCCAATTTTAATCATGCGCAGTTCCTGACAGGGGCCAAGGCGGCATATGAAATGGTATTGGAGGCGTTCTGGGCGGGCGATGAAGATACGCTCAAGGATTTGACCACTGACGAGGTGTTCGACCAGTTCAAGGCGGCCATTTCAGATCGTGCCGAGCAAAAGCTGACTTGCGAAAACCAACTGATGGCATTGCGATCAGCGGAGATCTCATCAGCTTCGCTTGAGGGCACCACGGCGGAAATCTCCGTTAGTTTCCATGCTGAAGTCGTTGTGTTGATGCGGAATGCGAACGGCGCGATCGTCGAGGGCGGCGAAAGCGAGATTGTCGATGTGCGTGATCGCTGGACCTTTGCGCGCAATCTTGGTCAGTCTGACCCCAACTGGCTGCTGGTCGAAACCGACCGTGCTGAAGACTAGGCTATGCGACGGGCGGTAAACGCCGCCGCACGAACGGTTGGTCTCACCCTCGCGATACTGTTGCCCATTGTGGTGGCGCTTCTTTTCATTCCAAAAACCCAAGAGGAGCCGTCGGCGCCGCTGATGAAACCTGTTAGGTTGGTTCCGCAGCGCTTTGCGACACTCCCTGGCTGGCAAGACCAGGACCCCCGCCCCGCATTGCGCAGCTTTCGCGACCATTGCGCAAATCTCACGGGCCCGCTCACAGTGGCAACCGGGCTCACGCTTGACTATCGTTCGGTTTGCGATGCGCTGAAGATGAGCCCAGACGCCCAAAGCCCATCTGAAGCGCAGGCACTTGCCGAACAGCTTTTCGAGCCAATGGAGATCACGGGTGGCGAAGAGGACTTGATCACCGGCTATTTCGCCCCGCTGGTTGAGGCCTCGCTGACACGCGGTGGCGCTTATCAGGTACCGATTTATGCCCGTCCGCGCGATCTGATCCGCGTCGACCTGGGATTGTTTCGCGATGATCTCAAGGGCAAGCGAATCAGCGGCAAGGTCCGTGGTGAGCGGTTGATTCCCTATGATGATCGAAGGTCGATTGTAACCGATGGCCTTGCCGACCGCGCCGAGGTTTTGTTTTGGGCAAAGCGTGCGGTCGATGTGTTTTTCCTGCAAATCCAGGGATCCGGCGAGATCCTGCTTCCCGATGGTAGCCGCCGCTATATTGGCTATGCAGCGGGCAACGGCCAACCCTATTTCGCAATTGGGCGGAGCCTCATTCGCCGGGGCGAAGTTGCGCGCGATGACATGAGCCTGGATGCAATCGTCGATTGGATGGAAAGGCATCCACAGGAGGCCGACGCACTGATGGCGGAAAATCGGTCGTATGTGTTTTTCACCGAAAGGGACACGCCCGCCGTTGGCACCTTAGGCCGGGTATTGACCTCTGAAGCGTCAATCGCCGTCGATCGCACCTATTGGCCGCTCGGTCTGCCCATGTTTGTGGCCACAACCAAGCCCGTGAAACAAAATGGCGAGATCATCCACCAGCCCTTTTCGGCGGCTGTTATTGCCGAAGATACCGGCGGGGCGATCAATGGCCCCCGACGGGTGGATATTTTCTGGGGCGCTGGCAATGAAGCCCGCACCGCGGCAGGACATGCGCGCGAACGCGGAAGGCTGTTTGTATTGGCGCCGCGCGGAGCGATCTCATGAGCCGCCGCGAGGCTGACGAAGCCCTATGGCAACAGGTGACCAAGTCAGTCCAACCTTTGAAGCAACGCGAAACCAGACGCCTGCCCACCCCTGGCGCCCGCGAGCGCGGGGCGAGCGACGATGCGGCCTTTGCTGACGGCGATGATCGGTTTTGGCGTACACTTTCACGAAATCGCAGCGGTGACAGTGCCGGTTTCGCAGACGTTTTGGGAACCGGCTCCGGGTCTTCGGTACCTGGGAGCGGGCATCGCGACGGCCATACGAACGTCCAGGACAATGCCCGGATGGTTGGCCTCGATCGCAGTTGGGAACGGGCAGTGCGCCGGGGAAAACTGGCAATTGACCGGACGATTGACTTACACGGTCTCACGCAAGCGGTGGCCGAACAGGTTTTGACCAAACAGGCGAGCCAAGCCCATGCACAAGGAAGCCGTATCCTTCTCGTCATCACCGGGAAGGGTGGCGGCGGCCCTCTGTCAACCCGACGGCGAAATGAGTTTGGCGAACTCACCAGCAGCGAACCGGGAGTGTTGCGGCGGGGGCTACCCACCTGGCTCGCCAGAGGGACCCTTGCACAAATCACGCTTGCCCTGCGGCCAGCACATATCAAACATGGGGGAAGCGGCGCTTTCTATCTCATTCTGAAACGCCGCCGGAGGGGCTGAGTGCCAAACGGGGACAGGTTTTAAAAACGCTTCCCCAAAATCGCTCAAGCGCGAATGCTGACCGCCCGCTTTCGGTCAAAAAACAAGCGATTCGGGCCATACTCCTGCCAGGAAAACTGGCACGCCGATTGCTGTCTTACCCAATATTCGTGACCCGCCGCTTTGGGCGGGCGCAATGATAAAGAACTGGGAGACCTTCCATGATCCGCCTTCTCATTGCCGCGGCACTGATCGGAAGCGCCGTTGGCATTGTAATACCGAACTAGGCCGTAAACTCATAAACTGTGCGCGGCCTAATAGGTCAGTTCAAAGTCGATTTGTTATGCAGGTAAATCTAAAACTTCAGTTGCCAAGACATGGAACGGTTTTTCAGGCCATTTAAAGTCACTACACTGTTTACGAGAGTAGTAGTGGGTAGAAATGGCGATGCGCGTTTTCTCAACCAAAAGGGAAAACCCCCAGGTTTCGCAATAGTCGAGCTTATCACGCGAAATGCCTAACGGAACGACCATCCCGCTTTGCGTATTGAATAGACGAACCTTACCGCTATCCTGCATAAGGAAACATGACTGATAGTCATCAAAATTGTAAAGCAGTTCTTTTTCTTCATCATGAACTCGGTAGAGCTTACAATTTTTCATCAACAGGCTATTGCCTTCCACATGTATGGACTGCTCAAGCTGTGAGATATTTTGTTCAATGCCGGTCGCTGAGGCCGAACAACCGGTCAAAATCAGAACTACAACCGATATATAGGCATAAATTTTCATCTGTCGAATTCCCAAAATTGAATTTTCTGAGATCGTAGGAAGTATTCGCCTAATTTAAATTGTTCATATCTCGAGTTTTTATTTGGTCCATTCCATAGGTCAATATGACTACCCTGTGCACCGCCTTGATTGGTAAAACCCGAAATATGCTTATAGAAAATAATCCCCTTTTTGTTCAGGAGAGCCGCTTTCGCATTCACACCAGCGTTTCTGTTTGAATACCCACCGGGATATGGTTTTGGGGGAAACAGCCGATGATGCAGGAAATCGGCAAGCGATTGCGAACCTCGAGCCAGGTGAAGATCCTTGAATTCGTTAATACCCGGGCAGGTCGGATTCGGCTTATAGCCCTGCGACCCGTCGAATCCCTTTTCGCCAATAATTCCGGTCTTCGCTAACGCAGCACTCAGGTATACGGCACATTGCCATTGAACCTTCTCGCGGTCACAAGGATCGTTATCATTAAGCGGATAGGCGGACCAAAGATCCTGAAACCTTGGCAATTGTGTTTTTGGTAACGCTTTGACATCAGCCCAGAGTGTCATTTTCAATCCGTTTCCAGTCGCTTTGGCGCAGGAATGATAACTTAGTATGGCCGGTCTTTCCAACAGGTTTTCACTCTTTGCGAACTGGCATCTGATTGATCGGCAATTCTGGAGCGATATCGATTAGCCGTCCCCCTGGGTCCTTAACGATAGGGAAATCCACTTCCAGCTGTGCATGACATAGATCAAATCAGCTAGTTAGAATCAGCTTAGGATTGTCTCCACTTATCGACAGAGCTGGAGACCAAAAATGCGAATCGTTCTCGTTCATCCCAATTATCATTCAGGCGGAGCAGAAATCGCCGGCAACTGGCCCCCCGCGTGGGTTGCTTACCTTGCCGGGCATCTGCGCAACGCCGGATTTACCGATATTCATTTCGTAGACGCAATGACGAACGATATCGACGACGAGGCCTTGGCGGACCGCTTGCGCGAGCTTCAGCCAGATATCGTGGGCGTGACCGCGATCACCCCCTCGATCTATACTGCTGAAAATGTTCTCAAAATCGCGAAGGACGTCTGTCCCACCGCACTCAGGGTATTGGGCGGGGTTCACGCCACCTTTATGTACAAGCAAGTGCTCACCGAAGCCCCCTGGGTGGATGTGATTGTGCGCGGTGAAGGTGAGGAGATTTTCCAAACACTTGTCCGCGCGGTTGCTGATGGGGCGTGGCAGCAGGCGCGCCATGAGATTCGCGGGCTTGCATTCCAGGACGGTGATCAGATTGTCGCGACGCCCGCCGCGCCAACCGTCAAGGACCTTGATGCAATTGATCCCGATTGGTCGCTGCTTGAGTGGCAGAAGTATATTTATGTCCCGCTTGGGGTGCGTGTGGCCATTCCCAACATGGCGCGGGGTTGCCCCTTTACCTGTTCATTTTGTTCGCAATGGAAATTCTGGCGCGACTATCGCGTGCGCGATCCCAAGCGCGTGGTTGACGAGATCGAACGCCTTGTGAACGAGCAGGATATTGGTTTCTTCATCCTCGCTGACGAGGAACCTACGATCAACCGCAAGAAATTTATCGAGTTTTGCGAGGAGCTGATCAAACGCGATCTGCCCAAGCGGGTAAAATGGGGCATCAATACGCGGGTGACCGATATCTACCGCGACCGCGAGCTGTTGTCGTTTTATCGCGAGGCGGGGCTTGTCCATGTGTCGCTCGGCACCGAAGCCGCAGCCCAGTTGAAGCTCGATCAGTTCAATAAGGAAACCAAGGTCGCGGAAAACAAAGAGGCGATTCGTCTGTTGCGCGAAGCCGATATTTTCACTGAAGCGCAGTTCATCGTTGGGCTCGACAACGAGACCGAAGAGACGCTTGAACAGACCTATCAAATGGCATGGGACTGGCAGCCTGACCTTGCGAACTGGGCAATGTACACGCCGTGGCCGTTCACCCCGCTTTTTCAGGATCTCAAGGACAAGGTCGAGATCTTCGATTTTTCGAAATATAATTTCGTCACGCCCATCATGGCCCCTGCTGAAATGTCACGCGGCGAGCTTTTGAACGGCGTGATGAAAAACTATCGCCGGTTTTATTCAAAAAAGGCGCTGTTCCATTATCCCTGGCGCGGCACTGGCTTCCGCCGTCGCTATCTGCTCGGCTGTCTCAAGGCCTTCCTGAAAGCAGGCTTCAAACGCCAATTCTATGATCTCGGGAAAGCCGGGTACTGGGGCCCACAGACCAAAAACAAAGTCAATTTCAACTTCGATCGCACCCGCAGCATCGCACCGGCTCAGCTCGATGACTGGGAGTCGGCTGCCGACCGCGCGCGCCAGGCCAAAGCACGCCGCGAAGGGAAGATTGCCGATACACCTCAGGTCGTCAAAGCCTGCGGCGGCGGGAGCGAACAACTCGCCACAGATGATCCGCGGGTTGCCGAAACGGTGTGATCCAACCGCTGGTAAAGTCTGCGAACGGCTTCACCTTGTCACTTTTTCGAGGAGCGTCCCATGACGACACTCACATTTGACCCACTGCGCAGCTTGGGCGGCGATCATCGAAATAACGATATATCAACTGGCAAACGTGGTCGTGCGCACTTTGGACCGGGAACACGCGCAGGTCTCGTGGGCCCAAACGCGGTTTTGCAGTTGCGTCACGCGCTCCGTGATTTTGGTGGCGGTGAACTTGTCACGCGGGTGTTTGAGAGCGCAGGGCAAATCCCGCTCCTGCTGGATCCACCCGTAGCCATGATTGATGAACGCGTTCCCGCTAGATTATTCCGCGCGGTCTCGGCCGAACTTTCGCCTGAGCATGCGCAGTGGGTTTTCGCCGATGCGGGACAGCGGACAGCGGACTATATTCGCGAAAATCGCATTCCGCGTTTGATCCGCCTTTTACTACCGCGACTGCCGCGTGCTCTCGCCGCAAAGCTTTTGCTTAAGGCCATCGAACAGCATTCCTGGACCTTTATCGGGTCTGGGCGTTGCAGCCGATTGCCGGCCCCCCATCTCGGCCTTGCGATCGAAAACAACCCGATGCCTCACCCGAAACTAGCCTGGCATCGGGCGGTCTTTGAACGCTTATTTCAATCGCTCGTCGCGCCTGATGTCCAGGTCCATCACATGCAACCGTGGCAGACCAATCCAACCGAAAGTGCTTTCCTGATCAGCATTGGATAAGGACGAATTCGGTCGGCAACCCATACAAACTATTGATTTTATTGTATAATCTTAGCCAATCGGGTTTCGTTCTAACCGGGGTCCGGCGGGTAAGTCTATGTTGGCTTTCAGCGAGCCACTGCCCCCACAGTAAAGTCTCATACGCTCACTCCCAGGTTGGCGGGACGAAACAGCTAGGCGATATGCAGCTCATAAAAACCATAGGCAGTCATCCAGCCGAGCGCATAGAGCGAAAGCCAAGTGATTTTTACCGCACTGTCAGTCAACCGCGGCACGGGGCCTTTGGCAACGAAATGCATGAACCAGATCGCAGGGGCAATCGCGAAGAAACTGGTCAGAAAAAACAGAATGTTGATGGTGAGCATGCCCGTGGTCCATGAGCGCTCAATCATTGCGAAAACGGGGAAGACTGACACGAATGGCCATATCCCCAATGTCGGTGTTGCAAATCCCCAGGCGGCGATTTTGCGGACGTCTTGGTTTAAGCTATTGGACACAACGATACTCCCGAGCATGTTCAGTATTGGGAGCCATGTAGATCGGTTGTGCTGTTGCCGGGTGCGACGGCTTGTCCCTGCCAAACTGCCGCAGGTCACGCCTCGTGATGGCGTTAGATTTTTGTCACCACCTGGTCGATCCGGCCAAAGATTGAGCCCCCCGCGTGATCAAGCATCTCAATGGCAACCTGGTCACCAAACTTCATAAATGCGGTCTTGGGAGCACCCTGTTGGATCGTCTCAATCATTCTCAGTTCAGCGAGGCAGCTATAACCAACGCCGCCTTCGGTGATGGGTTTCCCCGGGCCACCGTCGAGCTTATTCGATACCGTGCCAGAGCCGATGATCGTCCCCGCGCACAAGGGCCGGGTGCGCGCCGCATGGGCAATCAACTGACCAAAGTCGAACGTCATGTCGGTCCCTGCATCGGCTTTGCCAAAGGGGCTGCCGTTGAGTTCAACCAGAAGCGCGCCCGAAAGTTTACGCCCATCCCAGGCATCGCCAAGTGCTTCGGGGGTAACGGCGCAGGGCGAAAAGGCTGATGACGGTTTCGACTGGAAAAAGCCGAACCCTTTGGCGAGCTCACCGGGGATCAGCCCCCGCAAGGACACATCGTTTACGATCATGATGAGCCGGATGTAGCTTGCCGCGTCTTCAGCGGAGACGCCCATCGGCACATCACCCGTGATAACCGCGATCTCCCCTTCCATATCGATTCCAAACCCTTCATCCAGGGGCATCTGGATCGGGTCGCGCGGTCCGAGGAAGCTGTCGGATCCACCCTGATACATCAACGGGTCAGTCCAAAAACTATCGGGCATCTCGGCCCCGCGCGCTTTCCGCACAAGCTCAACATGGTTCACATAGGCTGATCCATCGGCCCATTGATACGCACGCGGCAGTGGCGAGGCGCATTTGGTCTGATCAAACGCCGTCGCTGGAATGCTGCCTGCATTCAATTGTTCTGCGCGTTCGGCAAGTTGCGGCGCAACCTCAGCCCAGCGATCCAGCGCGCTTTGCAGCGTTTCCGCGATCCCATCGGCGTAAACGAACTGCGTGAGGTCATCGCTGACGATAATCAGTTTTCCGTCGCGCCCGGATTTGAAGCTTGCCAATTTCATCACTTATTCCTTTTCGTGCAACCAGGCGGCGTGGCGCGGGGCTTTTTTGGTTTGGCTCCATTCTTCAAGCATTGCAGGGGCCACGCGGTGCAGCTCTGCCATTTCGGCATCGGTTGCGGTGTTACAGGCAAGCTCCAGCCGGTGACCGTTCGGATCGAAGAAATAGATCGATTTGAAAATCCCGTGGTTCGTCGGCCCCAGAACATCAAGTCCAGCCGCCTCAATCTTGGCTTTCGCGGCCAGGAGTTCATCCATCGAGCCAACCTCAAACGCGATATGTTGCACCCATTGCGGCGTATTCTCATCGCGACCCATTTCGGGCTGGGTCGGCAGTTCGAAGAAGGCAAGAACATTGCCCATCCCCGCATCAAGGAAAACGTGCATGTAAGGATCGGGTTCCTTTGTGGAGGGAACCTCGTCTTCGGCGATCGCAAGGACAAAATCCATGCCAAGAAGGTTCTGATAAAAGGCGACGGTTTCCTTGGCGTCGCGACATCGATAGGCCACATGGTGAATGCGTTTGAGGCTGAAATCACTCATCTCACTTGTCCTTATGGCTGTTTCTATCGGCATAGGGCGGGACTGTTGCGGGCGCAACTATTTTTATTCTCGCTGGGTCTTTCAGCTTGTCCTTTGCCAGGTGCTGAAGGAACGATTCAGACATCCCAATCCCGCTTCACCGCGACCTGATATCCCTTAAGCGGTTTCCAGCACCCCTCGGGCAATCTGGTCGCGCTCGATCGATTCAAAGAGGGCCTTGAAGTTGCCTTCGCCGAAGCCTTCGTCCTTTTTGCGCTGAATGAACTCGAAAAAGACCGGACCAACGAGTGTATCCGAAAAGATTTGCAGCAGCAGCCGCGGGTCGCCATCTTCGGTCGAACCATCCAGTAAAATCCCGCGTGATTGCAGCTCGCTCACGGGTTCACCATGACCGGGAAGGCGTTCGTCGAGCATTTCATAATAGGTTGCGGGCGGCGCTGTCATAAAGGGCACCCCCGCCTCTTTCAGCCGATCCCAACAGGCCAGCAGGTCATCGCAGGAAAAGGCGATATGTTGAATGCCCTCGCCATTATAGGCCATCAGATATTCCTCGATCTGGCCTTTGCCGCCCGCTGCTTCCTCATTGAGCGGGATGCGGATTTTGCCGTCAGGTGCCGTTAATGCACGCGACAGAAGCCCGGTATATTCACCCTTGATATCAAAGAATCTGATCTCGCGAAAATTGAATAGGCTCTCATAAAAGTTAGCCCAATAATCCATCCGACCGCGATAGACATTGTGCGTCAGATGATCGATCACCTTAAACCCGCAACCCTCCGGATGGCGGTCAACACCGTCGAGGTATACGAAGTCGATGTCATAGATCGACAGATCTTCGCCGTAACGGTCAACGAGGTAAAGCGCGGCCCCACCAATGCCCTTGATCGCCGGCAGGCGAAGCTCCATCGGGCCGGTGGGGATATCGAGCGGTTGAGCCCCTTTTTCAAGCAGCTGTGCATAGGCGGCCTGCGCATCGCGCACACGAAAAGCCATACCACACGCCGACGGGCCGTGCTCTTCGGCAAAATAGTAAGCAGGGGACTTCGGCTCATAGTTCGTGATGAAGTTGATATCGCCCTGGCGCCATAGCTCGACGTCTTTGGAGCGATGCCGTGCAACCTTTGTAAACCCTGCGGTGGTAAACACCTTTTCGAGAAGGCCTTTTTCCGGTGCGGTAAATTCGACGAATTCAAAGCCATCGAGCCCGATCGGGTTTTCAAACAAATCAGCCATCGTTTTTGGTCCTTTCGTAATAGGTGGCCCCGAAAGCGTGGCGAGCGGCTCTCCCCCTTATCGATTGATCGGGGAAGGCGCATTCACCTCACTCGGGTGAGCGACGGGTCCATAACATGACCGAGGCTCTGATGTCCTCATTTGTATGTGGTGCTTTCGCGCTTGACCGCTCGCAGCACCTTCGCGTTAAAACATGCCAGTGCGAACGTCATAATCGACGGCAAGCTGATAATCGGGATCATCGTCGGAGTCGACCAGCAATTGCCCTGCGCGATTCAACAGGCGATGGCAATCGCGCGTCAAGTGGCGCAGCCGCAGGGTCTTCCCACGTTCCTGATATTTCGCCGCCAGGTCCTCAATCGCCTGTAACGCCGACTGGTCAACCACGCGCGAACGCAGGAAATCGACGATCACAACGTCGGGATCCTCATCCGGGGTAAAGAGCTGGGCGAACCCCGTGGCGGACCCGAAAAACAACGGACCATCGATTTCATAAACCTTGGCGCCGGCCTCGGTATTACTGGGCCGGGTAATCACATGGATGCGCCGGGCATTGTTCCAGCTATAGGCCAGTGCTGAAACGATCACCCCAACCACAACGGCGATCGCCAGGTCATAGGCCACCGTCACCGATGTCACGAGAATGATGACAAAAGCGTCGGTTGCCGGAATGCGGCGCATGATGCGCAGACTTTGCCAGGCGAAAGTGCCGATCACCACCATGAACATCACGCCCACAAGTGCGGCAAGCGGGATCTGCTCAATGAAAGACGACCCGACCAGGATGAAGGCGAGCAGAAAGAGCGCAGCGACGATCCCCGAAAGGCGGGTGCGTCCACCTGACTTCACATTAATCATCGATTGGCCGATCATTGCGCAGCCGCCCATACCACTGAAAAACCCTGTCACCAGGTTCGCCGTACCCTGCGCCAGGCATTCCTGTGACGAGCCACCGCGTTTCCCGGTGATCTCGCCCACAAGGTTGAGCGTGAGCAGGCTTTCAATCAGACCAATCGCCGCGAGAATAAGCGCGTAGGGAAAAATAATCCCAAGCGTCTTCGGCGTCAGCGGCACCATCGGGATGTGGAACGCGGGCAAGCCC